>NZ_SRIC01000152.1 GCF_004684775.1 Streptomyces sp. MZ04 | reverse complement strand
GGTGGGGGCCTTGCCCTCCTCGGCGGGGAGGAAGCCGACCTGCCCGGCGACCTGAAGGATGTTGCCCTTCTTCACGCCGTGGGAGAACTTCGCGGGCGGGGTGGTGTGGGTGGCCGGAGTGAGGGCGATCTTCTCGGTCATGGCTGGTTCAGGCTTCCTTGAGGGGTGACTTTCCGGAGTACTCCCGGCTGACGGCGTCCGCCGTACGGCGCACCAGCGGGAGCAGCGTGAGGAGTTCCTCGGCGGTGACGACGACATTCGGCGCGGAGACCGACATGGCGGCGACGACCCGGCCGTCCGCACCGCGGATGGGGGCCCCGATGCAGTTGATGGACTCCTCGTGACCACCGAGGTCGGTGGCCCAGCCCTGTTCGCGTACGGCGCTGAGCTCCTTGAGGAACGCGGCGGCGTTGGGCGTCGAACGGGACGTGTACGTGGGGTAGTCGAGCTTCTCCGCGATGGCGCGGCGCTCGGCTTCGGGGAAGTCGGCGATCAGGAGCTTGGCCACGGCGGCGACCGTGATGGCCACCGGCTTTCCGATGCGCGAGTACATCCGCACCGGGTAGCGGCTCTCGACCTTGTCGATGTAGAGGACTTCCTGCTCCTCGTAGACCGCCAGGTGCACCGTGTGGCCGCACTTCTCGTTGAGCGCGAGGAGGTGCGGGTGGGCGATCTCGCGTACGTCGAGGTTCTCGACGGCCTCCTGGGCGAGCGCGAAGAGGCGGGCGCCGAGGCGGTAGCGCTGGTCGGACTGGCGGTAGACCAGGCCGTGTTCGTGGAGCGTGCGAAGGAGCCGGAGCGCGGTGGACTTGTGCACGTCGAGGCGTTCGGCGACCTGGCCGAGGTCGGCGGGACCCTCCGCGAGCAGCGGCAGGATGGACAGGGCGCGGTCGACGGTCTGACTCATGACGTAAGTACCTCCTGCGCGGCCTCGTCGTCGGCTGCGGTCCAGCCGGGGCCGAGGTGCAGTCTCTCCCAGGCGGCCGCGTCGAGGGCGGCGAGACGGTCGGCGTGGTCCCGGGGAGGGGGCGTGGCGAGGTCGCCGGGGACGGTGAGGGCGGCGGCGGCCATGAGGTGGCCGTGGCGCAGCCGCTGCCCCACGGGGAGCCCCCGCAGCGTCGCGGACAGGAACCCGGCGGCGAAGGCGTCACCGGCGCCGACGGCGGCGACGACGTCGACGCGGGGTGCGGGCTCCTCGTACCGCGCGCCCCTGCTGCCGTAGGCGACGGCTCCGTCCGCGCCCCGCTTGACGACGAGGAGCCGCGGCTCGGGCAGGGCGGCGCGGATCGCGTCGGGGCCGCCGGTGATGCCCCAGGCCTCGGTGGCCTCGTCCTCGCCGACGAAGACGAGGCCGGCGCCGCGCGCGAGGTCGAGGAGCACGTCCTGGCCGCCGTCCGGCCACAGGCCCGGCCGGTAGTTGACGTCGAAGGAGACGCCGTCCGCTCCCGTGGCGGATGGGGTCTCCCCTGCTCGAGCGGAGCCGAGAGCTTGGGGAAGTGTGAGCGCGCGCAGCAGGTCCAGGCAGTCCGCGGAGAGCGCGGCGGTGATGCCGGACAGGTGCAGGAGGTACCCGGAGCGCAGTGCGGCCTGGTCCACGTTGGCCGTGGACATCGCGGAGGCGGCGGATCCGGCGCGGTAGTAGAGGACCTCGTGGGCGTCGGTGTCGCGGTCGTCGGCGGTGCGGAAGTAGATGCCGGTGGGGCGGTGCGGGTCGCGCCCGACGGCGGAGGTGTCCACTCCATAGCGGGCGATCGCCTCGACGAGGTGGTCGCCGAAGCCGTCGGCGCCGACCCGGCTGACCCAGCGGGTGCGGTGGCCGGCCGCCGCGAGGGCGCAGACGACGTTGGACTCCGCGCCGCCGATTCCGCGATCGAAGGAGGGGACGTCGGCGAGGCGGCCGGCGCGGGTGGGCAGGAAGGTGACCATGGACTCGCCGAGCGCCACGACATCGACGGCACCGGTGCCGTCCGCGTAGCCCAGTTCTCCGTGTGCGGTCACTTTCGTCCCAACCCCTTGCTGCTCCTGATCGGCTTTCCGGATCCGTTGACCCGGTGTTGGCTGGGATGTTAGACAGCAGTAAGCGACATACGCAATGACCGTTGCACATCCTGCAACGCACCTTTTCAAGGAGGCGCACATGGCCGCCGACAACGCCGACAGCACCGTCGAAGGGCCCTCCCGACTGGCCTCGGAGCTGGAACGGCTCACCGAGGAGCGGGTCGACCACCGCTTCAAGGCGCTGCCGCCGGACGCGGACGGCCTGACGGTCGGCGAGCTGGCCGCCCAGCGCCGCAACCTCTTCACGGACGGCTTCACCACGCCCGTCCTCGCACTCTCCGCCGAGCGCCTCGAGCACAACCTCGCGCTGATGGAGACGTACTCGGAGCGGCACGGTCTCGCCTTCGCCCCGCACGGCAAGACGTCCATGGCGCCGCAGCTCTTCGCCCGGCAGCTGGAGCGCGGCGCGTGGGGCATCACGCTCGCCGTCCCGCACCAGGTGCGGGTCGCGCGCGCCTTCGGCATCGACCGGATCTTCCTCGCCAATGAACTGGTGGACGCGGCGGCGCTGCGCTGGCTCGCGGCGGAGCTGGACGCGGACCCCTCCTTCCGCTTCATCTGCTACGTCGATTCCGTACCCGGTGTCGCCTTGATGGACGCCGCGCTGCGCGAGGCGGGCGCGACGCGTCCCGTCGACGTCGTGGTGGAGCTGGCCGCGGGCGACGGCGCCAGGACCGGCGTGCGGACCGAGGCCGAGTGCTTCGACATCGCCAACGCCGTGGCGAGCGCGGACACGCTGCGGCTCGTGGGCGTGGCCGGGTACGAGGGTGAGGTGCCGGAGGCTACGCCGGAGCGCGTGCACGCGTGGCTGCGCCGGCTCACATCTCTCGCGGCGGAGCTCGACAAGGCGCACCGGTTCGCGGATCTGGACGAGGTGGTCGTCAGCGCGGGCGGCAGCGCGTGGTTCGACGCGGTGGCGGATGTCTTCTCCGAGATCCCCGAACTGTCGGTGCCGGTGCTCAAGCTGCTGCGCTCGGGTGCGTACGTCTCGCACGACGACGGTCACTACCGCCATCTGACGCCGTTCAACCGCGTCCCGCAGGAGGGCGCGCTGGAGCCCGCCTTCCGGCTGTGGGCGCAGGTGGTCTCCCGGCCCACGCCGGAGCAGGCGTTCGCCAACGCGGGCAAGCGGGACGCGGCGTACGACCTGGACCTGCCCGAGGCGCAGGTCGTCCGCAGGGACGGCGCGGACCGCCCCGCGACCGGGGTCACGATCACGGGCCTCTCGGACCAGCACGCGTGGATCCGGACGACTCCGGAGGGGGAACTGGCGGTGGGCGACTGGATCGGCATGGGCCTGTCGCACCCCTGCACGTCGTTCGACAAGTGGCAGCTGATCCCTCTGGTCGAGGCGGACGGAACGGTCACGGACTACATCCGCACGTACTTCTGACCTCCGGTCAGAGCTGTCCCTCCCTCCCCCAAGCTCAAAGGAGCAGGGGGACCCACCTCCCGATTGCCCCGCAGCAACCAGCGAAGAGAGGCACCTCTATGGACCTGGTCATCCAGGACGCCCGCGTCATCGACGGCACCGGAGGTGCCTCCTACCGTGCCGACGTCGGCGTACACGAGGGCAGGATCACCACGATCCACCACGAGGGGGACACCGGCCCCCGCCCCGCCGGGGGCCAGACCATCGACGCCCAGGGCCTGGCGCTGGCGCCCGGATTCATCGACATGCACGCGCACAGCGACCTCGCCCTCCTCCGCGACCCGGAGCACACCGCGAAGGCCGCCCAGGGCGTCACCCTGGAGGTCATCGGCCAGGACGGGCTGAGCTACGCCCCGGTCGACGACCGCACCCTCGCCCAGGTCCGCCGGGCCATCACCGGCTGGAACGGCGACGGCAGCGACATCGACTTCGACTGGCGCACGGTCGGCGAGTACCTGGACCGCCTGGACAGGCAGGGCATCGCGGTGAACGCCGCGTACCTCATCCCGCAGGGCACGGTCCGCATGTACGCACTCGGCTGGGACGACCGCCCCGCCACCCCCGCCGAGATCGACCGCATGAAGCAGCTGGTCGCCGAGGGGATGCGAGAAGGGGCCGTAGGCATGTCGTCCGGCCTGACCTACACCCCCGGCATGTACGCCGACGACTCCGAACTCACCGAACTCTGCAAGGTGGTGGCCCGGTTCAACGGCTACTACTGCCCCCACCACCGCAGCTACGGCGCCGGCGCCCTCCAGGCGTACGAGGAGATGGTGAACCTCACGCGCACCGCGCACTGCCCCCTCCATCTGGCCCACGCCACCATGAACTTCGGCGTGAACAAGGGCAAGGCCCCGGATCTCCTCGCCCTCCTCGACGACGCCCTCGCGGGAGGCGCCGACATCACGCTCGACACCTACCCCTACACCCCCGGGTGCACAACTCTCGTGGCCATGCTGCCCAGTTGGGCCAGCGAGGGCGGGCCGGACTCCATCCTCGCCCGCCTCCAGGACGACGAGACCGCCGAGAAGATCCGCCATCACATGGAGGTCATCGGCGCCGACGGCTGTCACGGCGTACCCATCGAGTGGGACACGATCGAGATCTCGGGCGTGAGCGACCCCGGGCTCGCCTCCTGCGTGGGCAAGACCATCGCCCGGTCCGCCGCCCAGCGCGGCGAGGAGCCCTGGGTCACCGCCCGCCGCCTCCTCATCAACGACAAGCTCGGCTCGACGATCCTCCAGCACGTGGGCCACGAGGAGAACGTCCAGGCGATCATGCGCCACCGCGTGCACACCGGCGGCAGCGACGGCATCCTGCAGGGCTTCAAGCCGCACCCGCGCGCGTACGGCACGTTCCCGCAGTATCTCGGGCGCTACGCACGGGAGTTGGGCGTCATGCCCCTGGAGGAGACGGTCGCCCACCTCACCTCACGCCCGGCCGCCCGCCTCCGCCTCCCCGACCGCGGCGTCGTCCGCGAGGGCTACCGCGCCGACCTGGTCCTCTTCGACCCGGAGACGGTAGCGGCGGGCTCCACCTTCGAGGCCCCCCGCACACTCCCGACCGGCATCCCGCACGTCCTCATCGACGGCAAGTTCGTGATGCGGGACGGCCTGCGCACGGACGTCCTCGCGGGACGGTCCGTACGCCGGACGCCCTGATCCCTGACGGGTCGAGCCACGCCGGTTCGTCGAGCTTTCGAGTGTGCTCTGTGGGCCATGTGGACGTGCCGAGGGGCCACCGCTCCGTCTCTTGCCCAGACTTCATGATGGGTACCAGAACACATCGACACCTGCACTTCGTCCTGGGCCAGTACCCAGTGACATGACTGGAGAGACCGTGCCCTTCCACCCCCGCAGGCTGCGTGCCGCCGTGGCCATTGCCGCGCTGTGCACGCTGACGACCGTCACCGGCTGCTCGGACGGCGACGGCGGCTCAAACACCTCCGCCACTCCTTCCGCCACTCCTTCCGCCACTCCCTCCGCCACTCCCTCTTCCCCGTCGGCCTCCCCGTCGGCCTCCCCGTCGGCCTCCCCGTCGGGCAAGAAGGAGGAGGTGCGGATCACGATCAAGGACTTCACGTTCGAACCCGCCGACCTGACGGTCGATGCGGGAGCGAAGGTCACCGTGGTCAACGAGGACTCAGCTCCCCACACCGTGACCGCCACCGGCGACAAGGCCTTCGACACCGGCACCATCGCCGCCGGCGAGACGGGCACCTTCACCGCACCGTCGAAGGCGGGCAAGTACGCCTACATCTGCACCATCCACCCGTCCATGAAGGGCTCACTCACCGTCCGCTGACCCGCACCGCCCCGGCCGCTACGGCTGACGCCTCTCCCGCTCCGCAAGCACCCGGTCCACGCACCGGAAGAGATCCGCGACCCCGTCGGCGATCTCGGCGTCGAGTTCGCGGGCCTGATCCCTGCGTGCCGGAGTGACGCGGCCTGCGAAGAAGACGGCGGGGCCCCGGTAGCGCCCGGAGTCCCGCCAGGCCCGAAGATCCGTGAACCCGGCCAGGGGCTCGTCACCACGCCCCACGTCGGAGAGCAGCAGGCCGATGTCCGTCACGCCGAGCACATGCTCGGCCCGCCCGCGCTCCTCAGCCAGGTACACCCGCGCACCGTAGGCCTTCAGGCGGGCGGCGAAGTCGGTGTTGTTGTCCGGGTGATCGTCCACCCACAGGACATTCAGGCCCTCGTATCTGCCGACCCCCTCGGGCCGGTTCCAGGACTCCGCGCTCCAGTCCTCGTCGAAGTCGTCGGAAGCGCGGGGCAGCGGGGCCGCGACCGGCATCCCCCGCTGCAGCCGCTCGATCAGGGCGTCGGCGCTCGGCAGCCCCATCAGCTCCTCGACCAGCGTGACGAAGTTCGCGTCCCGCGCCAACGCCTCGTATCCCGCGGGCAGTTCCTGTTCAAGACGGGCGAGCGAGTGCCCCCAGTCGTCCGCGTCGGCCGGGCCGGGCGCGCCCACCCCTTTAGCGGCGAGGCAGGCGACCGTCCGCGCCCAGTCGCCCGGATCTGGCGCCACCCATGGCTGGCTCAGGACGCGCCGGGCGACCCGGTAGTCGAGGAACTCACGGATGGCGTGCGGTTGTTCACGGCCGCCGAGTTCGTCCCTGACCAGGATCCGATAGAAATCCGCGTACAAGGACTGGAGCAGCAGCGTACGGATCATCGCCTCGGGCCCGAAGCCCGCCTCCGCCCCCCAGACCGGGTTCAGCCGCCACTCCAGTACGAACGCGTTGATCAGCCGCTTGATGCGGCGCGGATTGCGGTGCGACCGCTCGGCGATCACCCGGATCAGGCCGTCCCCCAGAAGCTCCCCGATGCCGGAGCGGTCGGCGCAGCTGCGCACGTACCGCTCGACGTCCTCGGTCCCCGGACGCGGAATGCGGTAGGTCGTCTGGAACAGCTTCTCCATGAAGACCGAGCCCGCCGGGGAGAGTTCGCGCAGCAGTCCGCTCGGGCCGAGCGCCGAACGGTCGCAGCCGACGACGAAGGCGAGGTCCGGTACGTCCAGATAGACCTTGACGGCCTCGCACACGGCGAGCACCGCCTCCTCCGAGCAGCGGTCGAGGTCGTCGATGAAGACCACCAGGAACCGCCGGGTTCCGGCCTCCCCCGAGTCGGCCCATTCCTTGACCAGTTCGCCCAGGGCGTCGCGCATCTCGTTGCGCGTCTTGGCGTCCACCGAAAGGTCCCGCCACAGCCGGTCGACGAGCCCCGCGGCACCGAACGGCGCGGCGACCACGAGCAGCGCGGCCATGATGACCCGGATCAGGGTGCGGTGCTCCGACACGTGGTGGACGGCGCGCCGCAGCGCGTGCGGGTCGAGCCGCGTCAGGACCGACTTGATGAGCCCTTCCAGGGCGTCGGCGCCCGTCGAGGTCCATGCGTTGTACCAGACGGTGTGAACGCCTGGGACGGTCGTCAACTCCTTGCGGACGAGGCTCATCAGGCTGCTCTTGCCCATGCCCCGGCCGGCGTCCACCGCCACCGTCAGGGGTGTCTCGTCGCGTGAGGCGATCAGGAGCTGAGCCAGGCCTCGGGCCGCGTCCCCCGTGCCGAGCAGGTCCGCGTCCGCGCCCTCGACGGGCTCGTCACGCAACAGCGAGAAGTCCATCTCTCAGCTCCCGATCGCCGGCGGATCACGGCCGCGGAAGCCTGCAGCCCGGCCGGTTCAGGTCGATCTTGCTGTCGTGGGTCACGCACGGCACGATCCCGTACGTCTGCTGGGCGTAGTTGATGCCCTTGCGCACCGTCACGTTGCCGTTGCGGTCGACCTCGCAGGGGTTGTCGAGGGTGCAGCGTTCGCCCTCTTCGTTGCCCGTGTTGTTGACGGCGGTGACCTTGCCGGTCTTGTGGTCGATCACGGGTGAGCCCGAGGTGCCGCCGATGGTCTGGCACTCGGGGGTGTAGCGGACCGAGTCCTTCCAGGTCCACTCGCCTTCCTTGAGGCGGTAGACGAAGCCGTCGATCTTGCAGGTGTACGTCTGCTTCCAGTAGCCGGAGACAACGGTGATCGCCCGCCCCTTGACCGGGTGGCCGTCCTCGATCTCCAGCGCCTTGATGCCGTACTTCTTCGTGATCTCGCCGTAGGTGGTGGTGAGTTGGTACAGCGAGATGTCGGTGTCCGTCATCGTCGCGTACGAGATCTTGCTCGCCTTGAGTGTCGCCTTCTCGGCGCCCTTCGCGTCGAGGAGCTTGAAGGTGCGGGTGGACGGCTGGTCGACGATGACCTCACCGGCGGCCGGGAAGCCGCTCTCCAGACAGTGCCCGTTGGAGAGGACGAGCGCGGGGTCGTCCGCCGTGGACTGCGGCATACGGACCACCGAGCCGGAGCAGTTGCTCAGTGCGACGGTTCCGGCGAAGTCGACGGCTTTGACTGCGACTTGAGCGGCGTCCGACCCCTCCGCCGCCTCCGCCGACGCGCCGTCCGGGGCCGCCATGGCCGGCGCGGCGCCGAATCCCACGAGAGTGAGGGCGAGTAATCCGCCCGCGAGAGCCTTCTTCATAGGGAGCCCCCCTGTACGTAGTTGTGGACGTACGACGTACACCCATGCCGTGCTCTGGTGGCATGTGTCATGGGCAGCGTCATTCTTCGGGGGGCCGGGCGTACGGACAAGAGGTGTGAACCCTTGCGTTACGCCCGCCGGGTGGTATGGATCAGCCACTCATCCGTACCACCCGGCGGTTGCCTCAACTCACTTCATCACTTGGGGAGTTCGCAGCCCTCGCGGGTGAGGTCGATCTTGTTGCCGGGGGCCACGCACGGCACGATGCCGTACGTCTGCTGGGCGTAGTTGATGCCCTTGCGGACCGTGACCTTGCCGTTCTCGTCGACCTCGCACGGGTTGTTGTCCGTGCACTCCTGGCCGTCCTCGTTGCCGGTGTTGTTGACGGCGACGACCTTGCCGGTCTCGTCGTCGATCACGGGGGAGCCGGACGTGCCGCCGATCGTCTGGCAGTCGGGGGTGTAGCGGACCGAGTCCTTCCAGGTCCAGTTCCCCTCCTTCAGGCGGTAGGCGAAGCCGTCGATGCTGCACTTGTACAGCTTCTTCCAGTAGCCGGAGGCGACGGTGATCTTCCGCCCCTGCTCCGGACGCGCCGCGTTCAGCTCAAGCGCCTTGATGCCGTACTTGGTCTCGATGTCGGTGTACGTGCTGGTCAGCTCGTACAGCGAGACGTCCGTGTCGGTCATCGTGCCGTAGGCGACCTTGCTCGCCTTGACGGTCCCGGCGTCACTGCCGTTCGCCTTCAGGAGGGTGAAGGTGCGCGACGACGGCTGGTCCACGACGACCTCGCCGGGGCCCGGGAAGCCGCTCTCCAGGCAGTGTCCGTTGGACATGACGAGCGCGGGGTCTTCCGGCTTCGAGTCGGGTACGCGCACGACGGAGCCGGAGCAGTTGCTCAGCGCCACCGTCCCGGCGAAGTCGACCGCCTTCGGCTTGGCCGGGCGTTCGACACTGACGGCCGCCGCGGGCGCCGCCGTTGCTCCGAGGAAGAGCACGGCGAAGCACGCACCGACGAGAGGCTTGTTCATGTGGGGGGTCCCCTCTGATGAATGATGACTGTGTGACCGAAGTTGCTTCGGTTTTGTCATGCGCATTGTTGGGGTACCTGGCCCTGAGGACAAGACCGTAAACGGACACAACTCACCGCTGACAGAACACTTTTCAGCAGCGGGTCGCAGCGCCCACCTGACCGGTGAGGTTGTCGTCCGACATCCAGCCCGACGTGCTCGTGCCCGCCACCTGGACATAAGTCCAGTTGTGGCCATGGGCGTTGACGACAGAGCAGTGGAAGTCGAGCCGCGTGCCGCTCTGGACCGGGGTGACGGCGGAGCAGGTCTGATAGGGGCCGGTCACGATGTTGTAACGGCCGGCCAGGTAGGCGTACGTTCCCGGCTTCGGGTTCCGGTGGCTCCAGCCGCTGCAACTCTTCGACACCGAGCTGGGTTTGGCGGTGGGGGACGCGGGCGGCTGCGGCTCCGTGCCGCCGTCGGCGTCGCCGGTGGGTCTCGACGACGAGCCCGCCTCGCCGCCCTTGCCGTCCTTGCCGTCCTTGCCTGTCTCGCTCGGCCGCTGCGACGGCGTGCGGGACGGCTTGCCCTGCGGGTCCGCCGACGACGAAGGGCTCGGTGTCCGCTTTCCGCCGCCCATGCTGCCGCGGCTCGGCGTGTCGCTGCCCTCGGTCGCACCGGGGCGGCTCGGCGCCGACTGCGCCTCGTCGCTCTTCTCGCCGCTGTCCTTGCCCATCACGGCGTACGTGATGCCGCCCCCGGCGAGTACGACGGCGGCCGCCACCGCCGCGATGACCGCCCTGCTCCGGTTCCGCCGCTGCGCACGTCCCCCGGCGCGGCCCGCGGCGCGCCCGCCGGGCTGCGGAAGCGTGCTCGCCAGACCGCCGGGGACCGGATGACCGACCTGCGGTCCGCCGGGTGCCGGATGGCCGCCGTGCATGGCGCCGGGTGCCGGATGGCCGCCGTGCATGGCGCCGGGTGCCGGATGGCCGCCGTGGGGCGGCTGCGGGAACGGCGACTGCGGGAACGGTGCGGCGGGCGCACCGAAACCGGCTCCCGGGGGAGGCGGCGGGAACCCGCCGGGCGCACCAGCCCCGCCCCCGGTCGCCGCAGCCGCAGGACCGAAGCTCACCGTGCTCCCCGCCGCCACCCGCTCCAGCATCGCCCGCGCCTGGTCCGCGGCGGGCCTGCTCTCCGGGTCCTTCGCCATCAGCGCCCGCAGCACCGGCGTCAGCGCCCCCGCCCGCTGCGGCTCCGGCAGCGGCTCGGTCACGATCGCCGCGAGCGTCGACCACACCGACGTACGACGGAAGGGCGATGTCCCCTCGACCGCCGCGTACAGCGTCATGCCGAGCGACCAGATGTCCGAGGCGGGGCCCGGCTCCCTGCCCTGCGCGCGTTCCGGCGGCAGGAAGTCGAGGGAGCCGACGAGCTGGCCGCTGCGGGTCAGCTTGTCCAGCGCGGCGCCGTCGGAGCCGCCGGCCTCCATGCTGGCTATGCCGAAGTCGGTGAGGACGACGCGGCCGCCCCGCTCGAGGAGGACGTTGCCGGGCTTGACGTCCCGGTGCAGTACGCCGACCTGGTGCGCGGCGTCGAGCGCGTCCATCAGCTTGGCGCCGATCGCGGCGGCCTCGTGCGGCTCCAGGGCGCCGCGCTCGGTGAGCACGTCGTCGAGCGATGGTCCGTCGACCAGCTCCATGACGATGACCGGCAGGCCGTCCTCCTCGGTCACGTCGTGCACCGTGACCACGCCGCTGTGCCGGATCCGGGCGGCGGCCTGCGCCTCCCGCTGCATCCGGACCCGCAGATCGGCAAGATCGTCCGCGGACGCGTCGGTGAAGGCCCGCAGGATCTTGACCGCGACCTCCCGGTTGAGCAGCTGGTCCACCGCCCGGGCGACCACGCCCATGCCCCCGCGCCCGATCGTGGAGGTGACCCGGTAACGCCCTCCGAGCACCTTCCCGATCAGCTCTCCGCCGTTCGATTCCCCCGCCGCCACCGCACGCCCCGTTCCGTAACTGGTCGTCAATTCCCTTATCCGGAAGGCATAAGAGTAGAGGCACCGGCACGCCGTGTGAGCCGCGCACCAGAGGTCCGCACGGGACCCCGCTCCGCCCGCCCCTCCGGAGGTCGTGGAGCCCGGCTGAGGGCCCCGCAGCCCGACGTGTCCTAAAACACGGAGCGGGTCCCGTCACGCGGCCGTAAGCTCGCGGACATGCAGGTCATCCAGTCGACGAAGCTCGCCAACGTCTGTTACGAGATCCGGGGCCCGGTGCTCGAGGAGGCGATGCGGCTGGAGGCGGCGGGCCACCGCATCCTCAAGCTCAACACCGGCAACCCCGCCGCCTTCGGGTTCGAGTGCCCGCCGGAGATCCTGGAGGACGTTCTCCGGAACGTCGGCTCCGCGCACGGCTACGGCGACGCGAAGGGGCTGCTCGCCGCCCGTCGGGCGGTGGTCATGCACAACCAGACCCTGGGCATCGAGACCGACGTAGAGCACGTCTTCATCGGCAACGGCGTCTCCGAGCTCATCGTCATGGCCATGCAGGCCCTGCTCGACGACGGCGACGAGGTCCTCGTACCGTCGCCGGACTACCCGCTGTGGACGGCGGCCGTCTCCCTGTCCGGCGGCACGGCCGTGCACTACCGCTGCGACGAGCAGTCGGACTGGATGCCGGACCTCGCCGACATCGAGCGCAAGGTGACCGACCGCACCAAGGCGATCGTGATCATCAACCCGAACAATCCGACGGGCGCCGTATACAGCGAGGACATGCTGCGGGGCCTCACCGACATCGCGCGCCGCCACAACCTCCTGGTCTGCTCGGACGAGATCTACGACAAGATCCTCTACGACGGCGCGACGCACACCCCGACCGCCGCGATCGCCCCCGACCTGCTCACCCTCACCTTCAACGGCATGTCGAAGGCGTACCGCGTGGCGGGGTACCGGGTCGGCTGGGTGGCGATCTCGGGCCCGAAGGCGCACGCCTCCTCGTACATCGAGGGCCTGACGATCCTCGCCAATATGCGCCTGTGCGCGAACATGCCGGGGCAGCACGGCGTGGTCGCGGCGCTGAGCGGTCGGCAGACGATCAACGATCTCGTGCTTCCGGGCGGCAGGCTCCTCGAGCAGCGCGATGCCGCGTACGACCTGCTCACGCAGATCCCGGGCGTGAGCTGCGTGAAGCCGAAGGGGTCGCTGTACCTCTTCCCGCGGCTCGACCCGAAGGTCTTCAAGATCAAGGACGACCGCCAGATGGTCCTCGACCTGCTGCGCGCCGAGAAGATCATGGTCGTCCACGGCACCGGCTTCAACTGGCCGGAGCCTGATCATTTCCGCATCGTGACGCTGCCGACGGCGACGGATCTGACCGAGGCGATGAAGCGGATCGGCAACTTCCTGGACGGCTACAGCCAGCCGTAACGCTCGCGCTGTGCGGGAGCGGTCTGTGGGCCGGGCGCCGGTTGGCGCCCGGCCCACAGGATTTTCGGACCGCGCTCAACTTTAGACGAAATCTAAGCTAGGATGGGCCCAACACCGCTTGGAGGCCACCGCATGTACGAGCCGATCCGCACCAAGTCGGTCCACTCGCTGGCCGACGATGCGACCTACCCGCACCGCACCCGCGAAGAGGAGCTGGACATCCAGCTCGCGGGGCATCTGGCCGCGCTCCTCGCCGTCACCGACGAGCTGCGCGCGCTCGCGCCGTCGGCTGAACTGGACGCCGCCGCCGATGAGTTGACCCGTGAGGTCACCCGGCTGCGGGGCCTCGCGCCGGTCCGTTCGGCCGTGGTGACCGCGATCCACGAGCCCCACCTCACCGCCCTGCACCAGCGCGCCCATGCCCTCGCGGGCCGCGCCCTGGTGGTGGCCGCGTCCCGCGCGGACACGGCGGCGGCGATTCTCGCTGCGCGGCGCATGGACGCTCATGAGGGTGCTGCCCGGCTGGTTGGCGCCCACTGAGCAGCCGCTGAGCTGTTTGCGCGGCTGCGGGTGCTTGTGGCTTGTCGCGCGGTTCCCCGCGCCCCTTCGGGGCGCTCCCGCTAGGCGCGGCCCCTATGCGGCCCCGGTCCGAAGGCCCCGAGGCCTTCGGACCGGGAGCCATCTACCCGGCTAGCTGATCACCCGTACCGTCGCCTCGGCCGACGATCCGGAGTGCAGGGCATCGCCCTCGTAGCTCACCGCGTACACCGTCCTGCCCCGCTTGCTCGGCAGGTCCTTGATGCGGAACGTGCCGTCCGCGGCGACCGGCGCCGATGTCAGCTCACCCGTTGCGCCGAAGCGGTCCGTGCGGGTCACCTTCAGGCTGATCCCGGACGGCAGCGCGCGCCCCTGGCCGGTCAGCTTGCCGGTGATCTCGACGCCGCCCTCGCGGGTCGCCTCGGCCGGTGCCGTCAGCGCGATCGACGTCGGGGCCTTGGCCACGTCCAGCGTGAGCGTGACGTCCTCGGCGGGGCGGTGTGTGACGTCGCCGAGGAACCGCAGCGTGTACGTCGCCTCGCCCACCCTGTCCGGCACGTCCAGGACGGTGAAGCTGCCGTCGGCCGCGACCTTGGCGGCCGCCACTTCCTGCGTGCCGTCGGCGTCCTCGCGGACCGCGGTGACCTTCACGGGCTCCGCGGGCGCGGGCCCGTCCAGCTCCAACTTGCCCCGGATGCCGAGCGGTTCACCCACGACGGCCTGCGTGGGCGTCGTGGTGAGCGCGCCGGTGAAGCGCGAGTCGTACTGCGCGGCCGGCGGCTGGATGACGTGCAGCCAGTGGTTGCCGCCGCCGTCGGACGCCACCGCGAAGAGCCGCGAGCCGTCCTTGGCCCAGCCCAGGCCCTGCGGCACGATCCGCGTCCCGTCGAGCGCCCCCTCGAAGGCGAACTCCATCGGCGCGGTGCCGTCCGCCGGGTCGGCGGGCTGGATGAGGAGATCGGCCGTACTGCCGGAGGCGACCGCGCCCCGCGCCACGTACTCGCCGTCGCCGCTGAACGCCACCGCCGATGCCTTCGCGCCGTCCGGCAGCGGCTGGTAGCCGGCCGGGGCGTCCGCCAGGTCGCCGGCGTCGAGCAGCCGGGTGCCGTACGCGGCGTCGGCGACGGCGATCCGCTTGCCGTCGGCGCTCTGGGCGATGTCCTTCAGGTCGAGCGCGCCCTTGCCCTCCGCGTCCGCGAAGCGCCGCGAGGGGCCCCGCACCAGGTTCTCGCCGCTCGCGTCGAACGTGGTGAGGAACGGATTGGCGCCCTCCGCCGCCCCCGCCTGCCCCATCACGAGCCGGTCCGGCGCCTCGGGCCCGGCCTCCAGCCTCAGCCGCCCCTGGCTGTTCCAGCCGGTGTCGTCGAAGGTGGTGCCGCTGACCCCGTACAGCATCGCGATGTTGTCGGGCCGGTCGCAGTACCCGTCGGTGTACGGCGTCTCCGTGAACCACGTCTTGCCGCCCGCCACGGCGACGTCCCGGCCGCAGGTGACGTCGTAGGGCGTGAAGGAGGCGCCGGTCCTGGTCTGCGTCGCCGTGTCGAACGTCAGCATGCGGTTGGACTGCGACACGTGCAGCGTCGCGCCGTCCGCGCTGAGCGCCATGCCGGAGACCGGCTGGTCGGTGGCGAGCGAACTCACCTTCTGGCCCTGGAAGTTGTAGACCAGGACCTCGCTCGCACCACTGCCCTTGCGGCCGTCGGTGACGTACACACGCTCGTGCGCGGAGTCGACCACCATCGCCCCGAACGAGGAGATGGGCAGCTTCGCCACCTCGTCCGACGGGGTGACGGCGTACGCGGCGGGCGTCCCGACGGCGACGATTCCGGCCGATCCGAGCGCCACCGCGAGGGCGATGCCGGTCATACGTCTCAGTCGCTGAGATTTCTTCAACTTGGCCCCCCACAGGCTCTTTTGACGGCCCGTATTGATCGACGGCCGCCTTGTGGGGACATTGAAACATGTGGGGTGCATGTGAAGGCGACGTTCACAAAATGTGTGTACGTGCATGCGTGGCAGGGATACGCACACGGAAGGGCCCCGCACGCCGTTGTGCGGGGCCCTTCCGGAACGCGGGTGCGTCAGCCGAGGCGGCGCACCAGCTCGCGGTACTCGTCCCACAGCTCCGTGGGCGTGTGGTCGCCGAAGGTGTTGAGGTGCTCGGGGACGAGCGCGGCCTCCTCGCGCCAGACCTCCTTGTCGACCGTGAGCAGGAACTCCAGGTCGGAGTCGGCCAGTTCGAGGCCCTCGGTGTCCAGGGACTCCTTCGTCGGCAGGATGCCGATGGGGGTCTCGACGCCCTCGGCCTTGCCGTCGAGGCGGTCCACGATCCACTTCAGGACGCGGGAGTTCTCACCGAAGCCGGGCCACACGAACTTGCCGTCGGCGTTCTTGCGGAACCAGTTCACGTAGTAGATCTTCGGCAGCTTGGACTGGTCCTTGTCCGCGCCGACCTTGATCCAGTGGGCCATGTAGTCGCCCATGTTGTAGCCGCAGAACGGCAGCATGGCGAACGGGTCGCGGCGCAGCTCGCCGACCTTGCCCTCGGCGGCGGCGGTCTTCTCGGACGCGACGTTCGCGCCGAGGAAGACGCCGTGGTTCCAGTCGAAGGACTCGGTCACCAGCGGCACGGCGCTCGCGCGGCGGCCGCCGAAGAGGATCGCCGAGATCGGCACGCCCTTGGGGTCCTCCCACTCGGGCGCGATGATCGGGCACTGCGAGGCCGGGGTGGTGAAGCGCGCGTTCGGGTGCGCGGCCGGGACGCCCGACTCGGGGGTCCAGTCGTTGCCCTTCCAGTCGGTGAGGTGGGCCGGAGTCTCCTCCGTCATGCCCTCCCACCAGACGTCGCCGTCATCGGTCAGCGCGACGTTCGTGAAGACCGAGTTGCCCCACAGCGTCTTCATGGCGTTGGCGTTGGTGTGCTCGCCGGTGCCGGGCGCGACGCCGAAGAAACCGGCCTCGGGGTTGATGGCGTAGAGGCGGCCGTCCTCGCCGAAGCGCATCCAGGCGATGTCGTCGCCGATGGTCTCGACGGTCCAGCCGCGGACGGTCGGCTCCAGCATGGCGAGGTTCGTCTTGCCGCAGGCGCTCGGGAACGCGGCGGCGACGTACTTGCTCTCGCCCTGCGGCGGGGTCAGCTTGAGGATCAGCATGTGCTCGGCGAGCCAGCCCTCGTCGCGCGCCATGACGGAGGCGATGCGCAGGGCGTAGCACTTCTTGCCGAGCAGGGCGTTGCCGCCGTAGCCCGAGCCGTACGACCAGATCTCGCGGTCCTCGGGGAAGTGCGAGATGTACTTGGTGGAGTTGCAGGGCCACGGCACATCGGCCTCGCCCGCCTCCAGCGGCGCGCCCAGCGTGTGGACGGCCTTCACGAAGAAGCCGTCGGAGCCGAGCTCGTCCAGGACCGGCTGGCCCATGCGGGTCATGGTGCGCATGGATACGGCGACGTACGCGGAGTCGGTGATCTCGACGCCGATCGCGGAGAGCGGCGAGCCGACCGGGCCCATGCAGAAGGGCACGACGTACATGGTGCGGCCGCGCATGGAGCCGCGGAAGACGCCCTTCTCGCCCGTGAAGATCTCCCGCATCTCCGCGGGGGCCTTCCAGTGGTTGGTCGGGCCCGCGTCCTCCTCCTTCTCGGAGCAGATGAAGGTGCGGTCCTCGACGCGCGCGACGTCGGTCGGGTCGGAGGCCGCGTAGTACGAGTTCGGGCGCTTGATCGGGTCGAGCTTCTTGAACGTGCCCTTGGCCACGAGCTCCTCACACAGGCGCTCGTACTCGGCCTCGGAGCCGTCGCACCAGACCACGCGGTCCGGCTGCGTCAGCTCGGCGATCTCGTCCACCCAGGTGACGAGCTCCTGGTGGTTGGTGGGAACGGTGTCCACGGAAAGGGGAGCCGCGATGTCGCGCGCCACGATTGCTCCTATATGAAGGGTTTTAGGTTTGTTGCCCCGTGGGGGCTGCGACCCGGACGCTTCACGTGTTGATCCCTCTGGCGCTCATCCGGTGCCGACCGCACTCATTTGATCATCCGATGGTTCTGCGCATATGTCCAGAGTGCCTCACACGTGAGCGGAGTGAGCATCGCCACTCACGCGCACGGGCTTCCGCGCGCGGATCCGTCACTTGTAGGCTCGGACCTCCACGCTCGGGTATCGCCGTGAGCATCGCCACTTGTGGACATCGGACCTGCCCCGACTGATGCGTAACTTACGGTTGCGTAGGTACGATGCCCGTCATGACCGCACCCGTCCCCGACGCGATCACGAACTCCCCGGCCACAAGCCCCGATTCGTCCGCGCTCGTCGCCCCGTCGCTCCCGGCGAAGCCGAAGATGCGCGGCTGGCTGCACGCCGGCATGTTCCCCGCAGTGGTCGTCTCCGGCCTGGTGCTCACCGCCCTTGCGGACTCCACCCGCGGCCGGATCGCCTGCGGCATCTTCGCCCTGTCCGCCTGCCTGCTCTTCGGAGTGAGCGCGCTCTACCACCGGGGCAACTGGGGCCCGCGTGCGGACGGCATCCTGCGCAGGCTCGACCACTCCAACATCTTCCTGATCATCGCGGGCACGTACACGCCGCTGACGATGCTGCTGCTCCCCGAGGCGAAGGGGCAGTGGCTGCTCTGGGGCATCTGGGGCGCGGCCGTCGCGGGCATCGCCTTCCGCGTGTTCTGGGTCGGCGCCCCGCGCTGGCTCTACACGCCGTGCTACATCGCGATGGGCTGGGCCGCGGTCTTCTTCCTGCCGGACTTCATGCGGACGGGCGGCATCGCCGTACTCGTCCTGGTGATCGTCGGTGGACTCCTCTACAGCGCGGGCGGCGTGATCTACGGCATCAAGCGCCCCAACCCCTCACCCCGCTTCTTCGGCTTCCACGAGGTCTTCCACTCGCTGACGCTGGCGGCCTTCGTCGTGCACTACGTCGGCATCTCGCTGGTGGCCTACCAGCACGGATAGCCCCTGCCCCCACCTCCTCTCCCCCATGGCCGCGACTTTCGAGTCGCGGCCATGCGCATGTCTTGACGGTGACACCGCCAGGACCCCCGCCGCTGGTGGGCACTCGCCGCCCTGGTCGCGGGCATGCGATCGCCGACCGCCTGGGGCTGCCGGGGCTCGTCGAATCCGCCGACTCCGCGTACGTGACCGGAATGGGCGTCGTCCTCTGGGTCAGCGGCGTGGCAGCCCTGGTGACGGCGCTCCTGGTGGCCGCGCTGCTGCGGACCCCGGAGCCCGGCGCGGCCGCCGACATGGCCCCGCGGCCCGCGGATGCCCGACAATGAACGTCATGACGGCCGTACGCAGCACCGCCTCCAAACACGCCGCCCAGCTGGGGCTTCGCGAGCGGAAGAAGCTGAAGACCCGCATCGCGATCCGTGAGGCGACGTACGGGCTGATCCGCGAGCAGGGGTACGAGGCGACGACGGTCGAGCAGATCGCGGACGCGGCGGAGGTCTCCCCCTCCACGGTCTTCCGCTACTTCCCCACCAAGGAGGACATCGTCCTCACCGACGAGTACGACCCGCTCCTGGAGGACGAACTGCGGGCCCGCCCCGCAGACGAGCCGATCGCCGAGTCGCTGCGGCACGTGATCCGCAGGGCGGTGGGCCTCGGCTTCGCGGCGGAGCCGGAGGTGTCGCGCCTGCGCACCCGCCTGATGATCGAAGTCCCCGCCGTACGTTCCCGGATGCTGGAGAGCATGTCGGTCACCGGCCGCATGCTGTGCCGGGTCATCGCGGAACGGACCGGGCGCGACGCGGACGATCTTGAGGTGCGGGTCTTCTCCATGGGCCTGATCGGGGCGCTGACGGAGGCGACCGCGTACTGGGCGGAGCACGACCACCGCGACGACCTGGGCCAACTGGTGGACCGCACGCTGGACATGCTGTCGTACGGCTTCGCCGCGTCGGACGGCGGAAAATCCCCCGAGGCCGGCGGACCCGCCGTGCCATCCTGACCCCATGAACGGTCCGGAGATCCTCATCGACTTCGCCCCCGAGCTGGGGATGTTCGTCCCGCACGAACGAAGGAACGGCCCCAGCAAGGCCGTTACCGACGGCGCGTCCACGCTCGGGCACGTCGTCGAGTCACTCGGCGTCCCCCTGACGGAGGTGGGCGCACTGATGGTGGACGGTGTGGAGGTCCCCGCCTCGCACATCCCCGCGGCGGGCGAGACGGTCTCGGTCCGCACCGTCCCCCGC
>NZ_SRIC01000151.1 GCF_004684775.1 Streptomyces sp. MZ04 | reverse complement strand
GGGGTGGGCAGCCTCATGCTCCGTCTCACGGCGGGACTCCACGCCGTCTGGCAGGGACTGGACGGAGGTCCGGTCCTGATCGGCGGCTGCGACATCGCCGTCGACCGATCCTCGCTGCGGTTCACGGCACATCGGGCGGATGCGCGCCGCGCCCGCCAGACGTTCCGGCTCTGGCCGGAGACCGGGCAGACACGATCGGCGCTTGAGGTCTCTTTCCCCACGGAACTCGGCTTCGCCTTCTCCAGCCACCGTGCCGGGACCGACCTGTTCACCACCGGCGGCCTGGCGCGTACCCGGCTCGACCGGCCACGCACCGCGGCCGGCCATCGCATCGACTGCTCGCTGAGGGTGACGTACCAACTGCTGCACGGGGCCGACGGAGTCGAGCTCTCGCTGGACTCCGAGGAGTCCGACGAAGACCTCGGCGGGCGAGTCACCTCCATGGCCCTCGCGCTGTCCAACGCACTGCTGACCACCACACCGCCGTTCCGGCTCTCCCTCTCCGGGCCGCTCGCCCCCACCGGCGGCCTTGACTCCGGCGAGCTCGAACTCTTCTTCCGGCTCCGACACCTGCTCCCCACGCTCCCCGACCCCTACGCGGCCAACTTCTCGCCGCTTCCCGGCCCTTCGGTACCGGACGACGCCGCACGAGTCCGGGCGCGTGTCGCCTGGTCCACGGCCCAGGAAGCATGGCTGACGATCGAGCTGCGGCCGGCGACAGGGACCGTCGGCGAGAGCGGGTCCGTGGAGATACCGGCGGCACTCGTGCCGACGCCCGTGACCCTGCCGGTCGAGGACGAGGTCGCGGACGAGGAAGACGGGGAGCTGGGAGCGGATCTTCCGGGTCAGTTCGACAACTGGCTGGTCATCAGGCACCGCAGCGGACTGGCTCTCCTGGACGTCTCCTCGTCCGCCGACCAGCTGGGAGTGAGCGTGGCCCTGCCGAGTGGGTCGGAGCGGGCCCCCTTCACCGTCGAAAGTCTCTCGCTCCACACGGAGGCATCGAACACGCTGGTCTTCCTGCTGCCGCAGTTCCAGTGGGAGCCGGTCCGCAACCGGGCCAACCCGCTGACCGGCGACAAGAACGGGATGCTCAAGTTCCGCAGTGACGGTGGACCGACCCTGATGGGCGCGCGCCCCGTGACTCCCTCTGTGACTCTCGTACCGGTCACACCGGTCCACGTGGCCAACGAGATCCTCAGAGCCCATGAGCTGGACGACGCCCACGCCGCCGTCCTCTTCACCCTGCCCTTCGGGATGAAAGCCGTCGCGGAACTCAACCCGATCGACCGCCGTTACGAGGAACCCCCCACCCTGCGGATGCTCCACGCCCGGTTCGTGGGGTTCACGGGCGCGGCCCAGTTGAGCCTGCGGGCCGGCACCCTGGCGAAATCCGGGCACGGCGAGGAACCCGGCTCCCCACCGCCGACGCACCTGGCAGGCCGGGCGTGGCAGTCGAAGACCTTCAGTCCGACGGGTCCCCCCAATGCGACGCCCACCTCCGTGCTCGGAATCCTCCGAGGAGACTTCAACAGCACGTTCGCGAGGGAAGTCCCCCTGTCGCGCATCGACTTCGGCGGTTATGGCGCCAGTCTCGTCAGCCGTTGGGTGAACGACTCCGAGGCCGCCGTGCAGGTCAGCCAGGTCATGTTCGACGGCTATCAAGGTCGTACGGCCTTCGAACGGATCCAGCTCACCACCATCCTCGAACCCTGCGACGCGGTGTTGGTTCGGACCATCACGCTCGAACGCTACGGAAGCGGAGCGGTCGTCCGGTGGGACAGCGGCTGGGAGGCGACCACTCCTGGCCTCTTCCAGCACCCCAAGGCCGACCACGTCGTCCATCCGGGCGTCGTGCGCGGCATGTTCGACATCCGGGAGATCCGGGACACGGACCACTACGTCGAGCTCGCGCCGGACAACGGAGTCGAGGCCCGCATGCAGGCCGTGTACTACGACGCGGATGTCGAGATCGAGGGCGTGCAGGAGGGGCAGGGCGCCGATGGCCGCGTACCCGTCCACCACCAGCTGGGATTCGTCCAGCGGATTCCGCTCGCGTCGCCGATCTCCAGCATGGGTGTGGGGTCGCTGACCCCTGACCAGCTCAAGGAGCTCTTCGATCGGGAGGGCCCGATCGGCGGCCCGGTCGACTGCACCGTCACCATCGGCACCTCACCGCACATGATGCGCGTCACCGGCGTCTACGCCGACAACGCCGGCGCCACCATTCCGGGCACCAGCGACCCCGAGTTCGCCGTGGCCGTCCACGGCAGCCCCCACCTTCCCGCTGCCGGGCAATGGAGCGTCGTACGCGTCGACGGCACCACCAAAGCCGTCGAACCGGTGGACGCGCAGCTGGGTGTGCCACTCATCCGCCGGAACGCCGCCGCACCCGGGACGCCCAACACCCATCCCTACCGGTGGGCGGACCCCAAGCACCTGTTCACCCCCGATCCGGACGCGGACTACGCCCTGCTGTTCGCCGGCGAGACCCAGCGCATCCTCTACCCCCGCCCCAAGGTCGGGCACGACGACACGGACATCACCAGCGACCTCGAGCCGCGGCTCGCGGACCCCTACACGATGCTGCGGGCCGGCGGACTCTTCCCACCCGTCGACGAGGCCATGAAGCTCAAGGCCCCGTATCCGCTCTCCCTGGCCTCCGGACACCTGCGACTGGTACCGGACGAGGTCTCCTTCCAGCCGCCCTTCGGCCACGCGCAGCGGCTCGTGAACGGATCCGCATGGACTGCGGACGCCCAGTACCCGGGTGCGGACGCCCAGTCCCCCGGAGCGAAGTTCACCGTCAAGTCGGCGCAGGACTGGACGATCGCCGCCGCCCGGATCCACCAGCAGCTCGCCTTCGGTCCCATGGGCGCGATCCTGACCTTCGTCCACGACGTGCAGTCGCCCGCCGTCGGCGCGACCGCCTTCCCCAAGCCTGAGGTCCGCCCCGGCCCGGCCCTCGAACCGGTGGCCGAGGTACTGGACCTGCTCCGGAATCTGGTCCCCACGGCAGAGGAGGACGGGCTGCCCGGCCCGCTGCACGTCACGTCTTCGTTCGGCGGCACCACGTACCGGCTGGCCGCAGTCGCCGACTTCATGCTCGAAGGAGAGCAGGGGGAGGGGGTGGAATGCGGCGTCGGGAAGGTCCGCGGCGGACTCAAGCTCGGCGCGGACCTCGTCGCGGACGTGCTGGCGGCCGACGTCGGCGGCTCTGTCTTCCTCGAGATCACCGGCAGCTATCAGCAGCTGATCATCCCGGCGGTCTACGGCGGGGGCGAGCTGCGGTTCCGGATCCGGGGGGACGCGTCGGGCGCCGCGTCCGTGGAGCTCGACGCCTGTACGGTCGGATCGGTCGGCGGCACGCTCATCCCCCGCCTCATCGAACTCGAAGCCACGGTCAAGTACGGCTACTTCATCGGAATCAACAACACCGGCGACGCCTTCCAGCCCGGCATCGTGCTCGGCATGTCGGGGCGCGCCATGCTCCTGTCCGGCCTGCTCGGCTTCAGCCTCTCCGTAGAGGGGAGGCTCACCGTTCAGCGCGCCCAGCTCGATCCCGCCCACCCGGAGGACACAACCGTCACGCTGCGCGGCGACATCCTGGTGGCCGGCACGGTCACCGTCGCCTGGGCGGTGACGAAGAGGAAGTCGTTCCGCACGACCTATGACGTCAAGGTGGGCTGGGAGATGCTCCTGGCGGGCGCCAAGGCCGGAATCCTGCCCGTGCCTTGACCAGGGAGCCCCCGATGGCCATCAACAGCGCGCCACTGAACATCCTGGCCTTCCCCCAGCGGTGGCGCCCGCAGACGCAGCCGGCCTCCCTCACGCTCGCCTTGCTCGTCCTTCCGAAGGGCAACCCGTTGACGGCGTTCCAGGGCACGGCGACCGCCTTCGCCGATGCCCATCTCTCCTTCGACGCCGTGATCGTGCCCACCCTCGACGCGCTGCCGACGCCCGCAGCGACCAACGAGCGGCGTGCCCTCACCACCGCCCGGCCGACCCGCAAGCGGGTCCTCTTCGACGCTCTGGGCGACAACTTCGAGATCCGGCCGGCGACGGCGCCCGACGACGACAAGACCCCTGCCGGCGTCAAGAAGTTCCTCCCCCTGAGCTACCGCGACGCCACCCACTACTCGGAGTCGGACTCCGGCTACTTCGTCACCGACACGTCGTACGAATGTGCTCTCAAGGCCGCTACGACACCCGCTCCGGGTGAGCCCGACGCCGGGCTCGAGTGGGAGGAGATTCTCGCCCTGGTGCTGCGCCAGCCGCGGCTCGCACGCGAGCTGGGGCTGATCCACGAGGCGACCCTCGAATTTCCCACGGGCAACCCTTTCGCCCAGGGTGGCTATCTCTTCGCCGACCTCGCCGCCGGCAGCGCCTACCGAGCCGAGGTGGACAACGACTCCAGCCTCCTCGCACGCTTCGCCGCCCGCATCCCTCCGCTCGCGAACACCACCGATCGCCCTGTTTTCGCCTCCGTGCTCTTCCCCGTCACCGGAGTGGGCACCTTCGACGACGTGTTCGTCGAAGCAGACGCCTACGACAGCGGATTCGCCCGCGCGGTGCATGGGTCACAGGCACGTCGCTCCGCGCAGATCGAGCACGAACTGGAGCCGCCCCCCGGAGCCTTGCCGCCCGTCAAGGACACCGGCATCCGACTCGGCTGGGACGACGAACAGGTGACCATCTGGCTCAACCGACAGTTCGACGTCAACGTCTACGGACCCGGCCCTTCGCCCGACTCGCCGCTGGGCGTCGCGGGTTACCGCGTCGACGTGCGTCGCGAGGACGCGGGCCCCGACGCGGCCTGGCACTCCCTCGTGGCCGTTCGCGGCGACCTCGTACTCGACGGCATCGACCTCGGTGTCTTCGACGACGAACTGGCCGTCGAAACCGTCCCGGTCAATTCCACTCTCAACGCCGCGGAAGCCTTCTGGCTGCCGAGCTACTTCGCCGCCTGGACCGGCGGATCGATCGTCCTCCCGGACCCCGACGCCTTCCGCATCACCGGAGACCACAAGCTCGGCACCGACGCCGTCTACCACTCAGTGGGCGCAGGCACGCCGCTGCTGCGATACGGACACACCTACCAGTTCCGGGTCCGGCTCATGGACCTGACCGGTGGCGGACCGACGGCCGGCGACCCGCACGACGACAGCGCGGGGCCGGCGCCGACGGCTCAAGTGCCGTTCCGCCGCTTCGTCCCCCCGGGACCCGTCAGGGTCGCCCCGGAGGGCGGCCTGCTCGAGGACGGGAAGAGCGCGGTCTATCAGATCCGGCGCCCGCTCCTTGGCTACCCCGACGTCGTCTACACAGGCCTCCCGAATGCCATGGACCTGCTCCTCGCCGATGCCCCCGCGGCCGAGGCGGCCCATCGGGAGGCCGCACTGCCGGACCCGGACGTGACTCATCTGCGGATCGACGTCCTGGTCCGCACGACCGTCGGTGACCCGGCCGCCGACTCCGACATGGGCCTGCCCTACGAGCCGCTCTACTCCGTGCACAGGGAGTTCGCACCCGCCGCGGACCAGCCGCTGACCCTCCGCGCGGTGTTCGAGGACGTAGCCCGCGTCGACACGCTCAAGGACCGCATACTGGGCGCACTCGATCCCCTGTGCCTGCCCACGGCCCGCGACGTCCGGCTCGTGCTCACCCCCGTCGGGAGCGTGGATCCCACGCTCGCCCACTGGGGCTCGCAGGAAGCACGGGTCGGGTCCGCGCCCGTGGGCCTGAAACTGCGCACACCGTCCGAGGACGAGCGCCTTCTCCTGAGACTGCCGGCCGACGGCCGGGACATTCAGGCGATCTTCCTTCAGCCGGACCCGCCTTCCGGCGGTCCGGCCCTTGAGGCCCAGCTCGCCGCCGCCGGCCGGCGGCGCCATGACGCGCCGTCGGATCTGGTGGATCGTCTCGCGCACCAGCTGGGTCTGGTGCGCTCCGGACTCATGCTCTCGGCATCCCGTGGCAGGCGCCTCGTCCTGGGGGTGGCAAACGAACTGTGTCACACGCTCAACCCCGACCGCTCCTCCGTCACCTTCGGCGCCAAGGACGATCTGGCCCTTCGATGGCTGGTGTGCGTCCGTCTTTCCCTCGAACGGGACTGGACCTGGGACGCGCTCGCGCCCATCGCCTTCTCGGTACGCCGGGCCGGCGAGGTCGTGGGCGAGCTCGTGCTGCCGGGCACGGTCAACCGGGACGCGATGAGCGAACCCGACCGGGAACGGACCGAGATCCTCTTCCTCGACGCCTACGACCCCAAGACTGGTGGTGGTACGCCCCACGAGACCCGGCTCACATACACCCTGACGCCGAAGTTCCGCACCGGCGAGGAGCCCAAGCACCGGGACCCCGACCGTGTGTGGCAGCTGACCCTGCCCATCACGACCCCTCCCGCCCAGGTTCCGCGACTCCGCTCCGCCGGGTTCGCCGCCAGCAACTACGTACGGGACCTTGCCCGGTACACCTCCACCGAGGAACGGCGCCGCAGGCTCTTCGTGGAGCTCGACCGTCCACCGGACGACGAGAACGACCGCTACTTCGCCCGTGTCCTCGCCCACGGCCCCGATCCGATGCTCCTGGACGGCTATGACCGGGCCCTGCCGGAGCCCGCCGAGCCGCCGCTCGACGTGCACGAGCCCATCCGCGTCATCACCCCGAGCAGCTCGAAGGACTGCGCCGGCCTGACGCTGATGCAGGAGCTCATCCCCTCCGACGATCCAGCGGACATGCCACCCGAGGAAGGCCGCCGTTACCTGCTCCCGCTGCCCGAAGGGCTTGACGCCGACGCGCCCGAGCTCTTCGGCTTCTTCGTCTACGAACTGAGGGTCGGCCACGACTGCACGCGCTGGAGCACCGCCCAGGGCCGCTTCGGCCTGCCGCTACGGGTGGCCGGCGTGCAGCACCCCCCACCGCAGCTCCGCTGCGCCGTCTCACGCACCGAACGCGCGGTCAGCGTCAGCGCACCCCACGCGGTCCCGGTCAACCAGGGCACGGACCTCCGCCCGTTCCCGCCGAGGACGAGGATCAGCGCGCTGCTGTACGCCCAAGTACTCCAGGCCGACGGCCAGGACTGGCGCAACATCCTGCTGCAGACCGAGTCCGCCCCAGAGCCGGACAACTCCCAGTACGACCGAGCGGATCGCCACTTCTTCCAGAGCGTGGTCACCTTCCCGCATCACGACATCCGAGGGCGGCTCGATGCCCTCGGCCTGCCGGCCGACGCCACCCTCAGCGTCCTCGCCGTCGAAGTCCTGCCCGAACGGGCAAGCGCGCGGGACCCCCTCGGCGAAGGCCTCGGCGGCACACGCATCCTCCGCACCTCGCCACTCACTCCTGTGCCGGCCATTTGCACACCGGAGCGGAGGCTGTGAGCGCCGTTGCCGATTCGCCCGCACCGAATGGAGCGTCAAAATGGTCACCGCCTACAAGCAGATCAAGGTGAACTTCGCCGGTTCCTTCCAATGCCGACTGGCAACAGACACCGATCCGACCACCAGTTCACGGAGCGACCCGTACGGTGACCTGCGGTCGCCGGCATCCACCGGTTGGACCTTCGACTACAACGAGACGGCATTCGACAGGATCATCCGGTGCCAGTCGCCGGTTGAGTTGCGCAGCGCGCTGGTCGACCCGTTCGTACCGGTAAAGATCACCACGATAGAGACTCAACAGCAGAGCCTCGTTCCCGGATTCGAGTTCCCGTTGGTGACCGTCCCCGCCGACCCGCTGCTCGGCCTGCCGGTCTCCCTGGGCGCCAACCCGGTCTTCGACGCCGCCGCCGGCAGTGGAGCCTCGTTCGAGAAGATTCTGAACTGCGTGGTCACTTTCGGTACAGTGCTGACGGCCACGCCGGTATCGCCGCCGCAGATCACGGGACTTGTGGGGACCGGCGCCACCGCCGAATACCTGTTCGAGAAGCCGCCCCAGATTTTCGCGGCCCTGGCGCTGGGTCGGATCGGCGCCACACGGGCCAAAGTGCTGGCGCAACCAATGCAGCCGCCCGCTGTTGGCCCGCCTCATTATATCCAGAGGTACTCCGCGTACTTCGGGTACAAGGAGAGCTCAAAACCCGTGGGTGTCTCACTCTCCGCGCCCGGGTCCGTGGGCTTCCTTGCCGCAATACTGCTGAGCTGGACCGCGACACCCACGCTGGAACTGACCTTCTCGCGATTCGACGGCGACACTCTCACAGGCCACGTGGAGGGTTGCGTACGCGCGGTCAAGTAGACAATCGCCGCTGGCGCGTTCGCGTCATGGCGTGCCCGTGCCATGGCGCATGCACGTCACGGCGTGAATGCGCAGGGCCCGCACGTGGATCGGGGCGCGGTCGCCGGGACACCCTGAGGTGGTGCCGCCGTGGGGCGGTGCGTGACACCCCTGAACGTGCGTCCCCTGAAGGAGACACCTTTCGTGAGCATTGCGCTGAGCAGACCTGTGGAGCGGATCACGAGGACCCCGTTCCGGATCACCACGGCCCCGCTGGAGTCCGCCGGTGAGCTGCGTGTCGGACAGCTGTCGGGGCCGTACGTGGCCGCCGATGTGCTGGCCAGGTTCCTGCGGGCCGACGGGCGGCACGTCCTGTTCACCGGCGCCACCGCCGACCACGCCACCGCCGTGGAGGCACGGGCACTGCGCCGGGGCCGCAGCGCCGCCGAGGTGGCCGCCGGGTTCCGGGCCGCCATCGACGCGGACTGGCAGCGGGCGGGCATCACCTTCGACAGGATCGTGCGGGCCCGCCGCGACCGGGGATACGGCCGCTGGCTCGGCACCCTCGTGGCACGGCTGCACGCCGATGGCATGCTCGCCACGCGTGAGGGCCCCTTGCCGTACTGCGCCCCGTGCGTGCGATGGCTGCACGGCGCGCACGTGACCGGCGGCTGCCCGCACTGCGGCGCGGCCACGGACGGTACGGGCTGCCACGCCTGTGCCCTGCCGTACGACGCGGCCGAACTGACCCGCCCCGTCTGCGTGTTGTGCTCCACGCCCGCCGAACCGCTGCCGTGCCGTCGGCTGTTCCTTCCCCTGGAGCGCTTCCGTGAGCCGCTCGCCGCGTACTGGGCGGCCCTCGGCACACCGGAGCGGCTCACCGGTCTCTTCGCGGCCCTCCTCGCGGACCGGCTGCCCGAGCTGCCGGTGGGGCAGCCGGGGGAGTGGGGGGTGCCCGTGCCGGTGGCCGGTCACGAGGGGCAGCGGGTCGACGGCCGCTTCGAGGCGGCAGCGCTGGAGCTCTACGGCCGGGGCCCGGACATCGGCCGCCCGGCTCCGGGCGAGACGCTGCACTTCGGCGGTCTGCGCGACGCCGTCGACCACACGGTCGTACTGCCCGCCCTCCTGCTCGCCTGCCGAGTGCCGCCGGAGGTCCGCCCCCGGCCGCGCATTCGGCTGAGCGCGGCCCACGGCCCCGGCGCGGACCGCACGTGGGCCCTCGACGCCCTGAACGAGTTCGGCTCGGACGCCGTACGCCGCCACGCCGTGCACGGCGAGGGCGCCGCGCGGGCACGGGCGGTGCTCGACGGGACGTGGAATCACTGGCTCGGTCAACTCTTCGCCTCTGTGGAGGAGTTGAGTGCGGGGCGGGTGCCGTGGGAGGCGCCGGGCGGGCCCGGCTGGCCCGAGCACCGCCGTCGGCTCGCGCACACGGTGCGACTGCTGCGCGCGGCGTACGGGGACGGGGGTGCGGACACCTTCGACCCGCACCGCGCGGTGCGGCTGCTCGACGCGACGGTCCGCATGACGCAGGCGCTGCCCAGGGCAGTGGAACTCCCGCAACTGGCAGGGCAGTTGAGTGTCGCGGCGGCGCTCACCGCATGGGCCCACCCGGTCATGCCGGAGGGCGCGCGGCGGCTCGCGGGCGCACTCGGGGTCCCGGCGGGCGGCCCTGTCACCCTCGACGCACTCACGGCGCCGCGGCCCGGCACACTGGTCCGGCCGCCGTCGGCCCCGGTCTTCGGGTTCTGAACGGTTCTGAACGGCCGGGGTCAGTCCAGCCAGCCGAGCCGCATCGCCTGCACACCCGCCTCGAAGCGGCTTGACGCCCCCAGCTCCTGCATGAGTTCGGAGAGGATACGGCTCACGGTGCGCAGCGAGACGCCGAGGCCGCGGGCGATCTTCTCGTCCTTCATGCCGGTGGCCAGCATGCGCAGGGCGGCGCGCTGCTGCTCGGTGAGCCCGGAGCTGTCCCGGGCGCACTCGCCCTGTTCGCCGTACGGGGTGGCCGTGCGCCAGAGGTGTTCGTAGAACGCGGCGTACGAGCGGACCAGGGCGGGCCCGCGGGCCAGGATCGCCCCGGCCTCGTGGTGCTCGGGGTCCATGGGGAGGAGCACGACCCGCCGGTCGGCGAGGATCATGTTCAACGGGATGTCCGCGGAGATCCGCAGCTCGGCACCGACCGCGGCCTTGTGGGCGAGCAGTTCGGCGCCGTGCGCGGTGTTGAGGGCCGTCCCGTTGACCAGGTGGCGCACTCGCACGCCCTTGGCGACCTGGCGGCGGTCACGGGACAGGGCGCGCTCCGGGATCTCCCGGCCCGCGCCGATCTGCGGCTGCAGCGCAGCGAGGTCGTGCTCGACCGTGTCGGTGATGTCCTCCATGACCTGCTGGATGCGCCGGTAGTCGGTGATGATCTCGACCTCGACCTCGGCGGAGGGCGCGAGGACCTCGGAGCGCAGGAAGCGGGTGGCCAGGGACTCCAGGCGGCCGTTGACCTGCTCGGCGCGGCGCAGGTCCTCGCGCAGCCGCCCCCGCTCGCCCTCGAGGAGCTTGATCAGGGCCATCTCGGGGCTGACCACGGCGACGGAGTCGGTCTCGGCCTCGGACGGCTCGCCCGCGGCTAGGGCGAGCCGGTTGTCGTGCGTGGCGCCCGTGGGCACGACCAGGCCCAGGTCGAGCAGTTCGCGGCGGCACCGCTCGCGTTCCTCCGGGCCGAGCCCGAGTTCGGCGACGGCCTCCTCGAAGTCGGAGGCGCCGCGCCTGCGCAACTCCGCGTAGAGGGCGAGCGCCAGATCCTCGGCGCGTGCCCCGGTTCTCTCCACGGCCCTGACGACTGTCACCGCACCGCCCCCTCGCTGTCGGTTCCCCTTCCCTGCGCGTGATCCTACGTGAACCAAGATCACGCGCTCCGGGAACCCGAACGGCGGTGAAACGGCGGTCAAACGGCGGTCAGGGGAACGAGACCACCGTGGAGGGCACCGTGTCGCTGCCCGACGTAGGGGCGCCGGTGGCGTTGATGACGTGGGCGTACTGGCCCTTGCCGCCGAGCGAGACGACCAGGAGGTGGTGGAACTTCACGCCCGGTGTGTTCGGGGCGGCGAAGCCGTGCTCCTGGACGATGGTCGGGTCGACGTTGTAGTAGCAGTAGCTGCCGAGGCCCCAGCCCTCGTGGGCGGTGACGGAGTCGGCGACCTTGTAGGAGGCGAAGCCGCGGAGGTCGCCGTTCTGGATCGCCGCCTGGTTCGGGGCGTCGTACGCCTTCTCGTTCTGGTAGAAGATCGTGCGCCCGCGCTCGCCGTTCCACTGCACGTCGTACTTGTTGAAGTGCTCCACGAACAGGCCGGTGGCCAGCACGTCGTCGCCGTTGACGACGACGCCGTAGTCGGCCCGGTTGGTCTCCCAGCCGACGCCGTCGCCGTGGTCGGCACGCCAGACCCAGGTGTGGTCGACGACGGTGTGCCGACTGTTGATCACCATGCTGGTGGTGGCCTTGCCCGCGCCCGCGCCGCCGATGCGGACGAACACGTCCTGGACGGTCGTCGGGTTGCCGGCGTGGGCGGCGCTCGCGCCCCGCGGCCCGATCTCCACCAGCGTCTCGGAGTTGGCCGCTCCGGCGTCGACAAGGAAGCCCGCGAGCCGCACCCCGTCCACGTCGGCTGTCTTCACCGCGGTCACCCCGCCGTCGGGGACGAGGGTGGCGTAACCGATGCCGAGGACCACGGTGTTGGCCCGCTTGACCTCGATCGGCCGGTCGAGGTGGTAGATGCCGGGGGTGAGCAGGAGGTGCAGCCCCTGGTCGAGCGCGGCGTTGAGGGTGGCGGCGGTGTCGCCCTCCTTGGCGAGATAGAAGGCGGACAGGGAGAGGGATTCGCCCTGCGGGGTGCCGCTGCCCCAGCTGGTGCCCCGGGCGTTGGTGCGCAGGGCGGGCAGGAAGACCTTGTACTCCCCGCCGTCGAGGTGGAGGAAGGGCTTCTCCCGGGAGTACGGGGTGGTGTCCAGGGTGGTGTACGGCGGGTTGGGGAAGGCGTTGGCGGGGGCACCCTCGACCCCCGAATAGACCATGTTCCAGACGCCGTTGAGCCAGCCGCCGACCGAGCTGTCGCGGGTGTACCACTGCTGCTGGGAGTAGGGCTGGACGGTGCCGTCGATCCGGCTGTCGGCGATGTAGCCGCCGCTGGCCCAGCCGTAGCCGTCGGGGGCGAGGTTCAGGTTGCCGCGCACATGCATGCGGCGGAACGGGGCGGCCTGGGAGACCGCCCAGCGGTTGGCGCCGCTGACCGGGGCCAGGGAGAGGTTCTCCGCCGAACGCCAGAAGTTCTGGGTGGCGTTGCCGTTGAACCAGCCGGCGTCGACGGTGACGTCACCGTTGATGTGGGTGTCGTCGGGGGACAGGCCCAGGCCCATGATCGAGGTGTAGAAGCCGATCTGGGCGTTGAGCCCGCTGTAGGTGCCGGGCTTGAAGAGCAGGGCGTAGCGGTCCGTGCCGAACTGCGCCGACTCCTGCCGCTTGAACACCTCGTCCAGCTTCGCCTGGATGCCGGCGGTGGACGGGTCGAAGACGATGACGTTCGGCCCGAAATCCGGATCGGCGGCGGACGCGGCAGGCGTCGCTCGCGTCTCGCCGGCGGTGGCCGTGTGCGAGCCGAGCAGTCCGGTGGCCGGAACGGCCAGGGCGGCGGCCAGAGCGCCGCGGCGGGAGAGGGGAAGGTGCGCTGACATGGGCAACTCGCTTCGCTGGTGGGGGGATTGCCGTGCCGTCCTGCGTTCGGAACATGAACGGAGAAGGCTGAGAGAGCGCTCTCACGCGTTGGATAGTTGTGTCTGCGGCAGGGCGCGTCAAGGGGGTGCGCGTGATGTCGTGCCGACTTCGGTGAAGGAAGGTAACTAGGTGAGGGAAGTCAACCAGGTAATGGTGTAGGCGAGTTGGGGCCGATAGCTCACACGTGGGCGGTATGCGCCGCTGTGTCGTCCGGCGCCGGACTCGGCCGGTCGGCACGGACCACACCAAAGACGTCCGCCATCCGCAGCGCCGCCTCCAGGTCGCCGTCGACCTCGATGACCTCGGCGCTCAGCGCGTCCTCGAGCGGCAGGGAGCCCGCACCCATTTGCAGCAGCGTTCCCAGGTCGGTGACCAGGGTCGCGGCCGCGTCCGCGGCGGGGCCGAGGTCCGTCTCGACGGTGCCGTCGTCGACGCGGGCGTGGAAGATGAGCCCGTCGACCACGAACTCATAGGTCTCGCGCACCCCACGCGCGTGCTCGGGGCGGAAGGTCGCCCCGACCGCGCCCACGATGCCGTGACGGCCTCCGGTGGCCTCGGGGTGCGCGCCGAGGATCGCGATCACCCGTGCGGCGGCCGGGAGTTCGCCGTCGAGCCGGGCGAGCCCGCGCGCCACCGCGTCCTCGATGTCCATGAGGCGGGCGCCGACGGCGAGGAACGTCCCGAGGTCGGAGGTCATCGAGCAGACGGCGTCCGGCGCCGAGCCGTGCCGGATGTCGAGTACGCCGTCGTCGACACGGAGATGGAAGACGTCCCCGCTCACCGAGAACTGGTACGTCTCCCGTACGCCCCGCGCCTCCTCCGGCCGGAAGCTCGCCCGCAGACACCCGAGCACCCAGCTGATCCGGAAGGTGTCGCCGGGCCGGGTCGTGACCGGAAGGCGCATGCCCCAGCGGGTGAGTTCGTCGACCAACGGGCGCATGGCGGCACCGAGTTCGGTCAGTTCATAGACCGTGGACGCCGCCGGGGCCGGCAGCTTGGCCTGGCTGAGAATGCCCGCGTCGCGCAGTGCGCGCAGCCGCTCCGCCAGGACGTTGGGGCCGATGCCGGGCAGTCCCGCGACGAGGTCGGTGTAGCGCCGGGGGCCGAGCAGCAGCTCGCGCACGATCAGTAGCGACCAGCGGCCGCCGACGACGTCCAGGGCCCGTGCGGCGGGGCAGTGCTGGTCATAGCTGCGATTCATGCGAGAGAGGTCGCCTTTCTCATCAATAGCGGCTCCTTAGATTTTCGATAGTAGCGGTGAACTCGGGGGCGCCCGCGGGGGTTGCCTCGCTGGTGCGCCTCCGTACCCGCGGGTGCAGGATGAGGCGGACGTGCGATCCGCCAGGAACGAGGCCCCGATGTCAGTGCGAGAGCTCTCCGACATGCCCGCCGAGATGAAGGCGGTCCAGTACCGCAGCGTCGGCGCCGACCCCGAGGTCGTCACCGTCCCGCGCCCCGAACCCGGTCCCGGGCAGGTACTCCTGAAGGTCACCGCCGCCGGCGTCTGTCACTCCGACATCGCGGTGATGAGCTGGCCGGCCGAGGCGCTGACCTTCCCGCTGCCCCTCACCCTCGGCCACGAGGGCGCGGGGACCGTCGCCGCCCTTGGCGAGGGCGTGACCGGCTTCGACCTCGGCGACTCCGTGGCCGTGTACGGGCCGTGGGGCTGCGGCACCTGCCTGATGTGCGCGCAGGGCAAGGAGAACTACTGCACGCGCGCCGCGGAGCTGGGCATCCGCCCGCCGGGACTCGGGGCGCCGGGCGCCATCGCCGAGTACATGATCGTGGACGACCCGCGCCACCTGGTCCCGCTGGGTGGCCTCGACCCGGTCACCGCCGTGCCGCTCACCGACGCGGGCCTGACCCCGTACCACGCCATCAAGACCTCGCTGCCCAAGCTGACCCCCGGCAGCACCGCCGTGGTCATCGGCACCGGCGGCCTGGGTCACGTCGCCATCCAGCTGCTGCGCGCGCTGACGCCGGCGTGGGTGATCGCCCTGGACGTCACCGAGGAGAAGCTGCGCCTGGCCCGCGAGGTAGGCGCCCACGAGGCCGTCCTTTCGGACAAGGAGGCGGCGGACAAGGTCCGCGAGCTGACCGGCGGCCTGGGCGCCGAGGCGGTGTTCGACTTCGTCGGCGCCCCGCCCACCGTCGCCACGGCGACCGCCTGCGCCGCGGTCGAGTCGGACGTCACCATCGTCGGCATCGGCGGCGGCGCGGCATCCGTGGGATTCGGCACGACTCCGTACGACACCGCGGTCCGTGCCCCCTATTGGGGCAGCAGGGCCGAGCTGATCGAGGTCCTTGACCTGGCCCGCTCCGGCGCGATCGACGTCCACGTGGAGCGGTACGCCATCGACGACGCCCCCAAGGCGTACGAGCACCTGCACGAGGGCCGGATCAACGGCCGCGCGGTGATCCTCCCCAACGGCTGACCGCCCGGCGCCCACCGGACGCGGAGGCCACCGGATGCGAAGTGCGCCGTATGCCGGGAACCTGGATGAGGGGGAGACGCATACAGGAAGGTTCCCCATGTCAGTCATGGACAAGCTCAAGCAGATGCTCAAGGGCCACGAGGACCAGGCCGGGAAGGGCATCGACAAGGCAGGCGACTTCGTCGACGAGAAGTCCCAGGGCAAGTACAGCAGCCAGGTCGACACCGCCCAGGACAAGCTGAAGGACCAGCTCGGCGGCACGGACCGGGGTGAGCAACCCCCGCAGTCATAGAGGCGTGCCGGAACGGCGCCGGTGACGAACCCGGCGCCGTCGCCGGCGAGGCGAAACTACGGGGCGAGCTGCCGCTCCTCCGCGAGGCCCGGTATGTGGGGGCGTGCCGCCGCGATGTAGTCGTAGATCAGCGTGCGTGAGGTGTTCCGTACGCCGTGGAGATCGTCGCGGGTCTCCGCACGCGGTATGCCGTCCACCGCCTGGAGCGCGTCTCGGCCCAGGTCGGCCAGGTCCGGTGCGTCGGTGAGCAGTTCGGCGCGGAACATGGCCTCCATCGCCACGGCCCTCAACCGCTGTGCCTCGCGGCGCAGTTCGTGGAGCTCGACCTGTTCTCTGACCCGGCTGTCGTCGTGCCGGGCGAACCAGTAGTCCATCTGCCCCCGGCGGTAGTTCGCCAACGTGCCGCCGAAGGAGCAGTAGGCGTCGACCCGCTCCTGCCGCAGGCGCTCGTCGCGCGTGAACTGCTCTGCCCGCAGCGCCGTTCGGTGCTGGAGCAGATGAGTCAGCCCGGCGCCCAGGAGGGTACCGAGTACGGCGACGACACTCGTGGCTACGACATCCATGGAGTCAGGGAAACATGTGGGGCCGCCACGCCGGGCCGGATACTCCCGCTCGACTGCCGCTCGACTGCCGCTCGACTGCCGCTCGACTGCCGGACGACTGAGTGTCGCCTGATGTTCGCCTCTGCTTCACCCGGCCCGCACCATGATCAGCGAGCATCTAGGTTCCATGTGCAGTAGCTCCAGGGGGACAACGGTGCAGCGCCCACGCCCGACACGTACCAACTCATCGATCGTCGCGGTCGCTTCGGCCTCCATGGCGGTGGTGGTGTCACTGGCGGGATGCGGGGTCATCGGTGGCGGCGAGAGCGACGACAGGGCGAGCGCGTCCGCGCGTCCCTCCCCGGTGCCCCAGATCGACTGTGCGAAGAAGGCACAGGTCGCGGGGTCGGGTTCGAGCGCCCAGCAGAACGTGATGAAGTACTGGATCAAGCAGTACCAGCAGGCGTGCCCCGGTGTTCAGCTCGCCTACAACCCGCTGGGCTCCGGCGCGGGCGCCGCGCAGTTCCTGCGGGGCGCGACCGCGTTCGGCGGTTCCGACAGCGCGCTGAAGCCTTCGGAGGCCCACAAGGCGCCGGGTGTCTGCCCGGGCGGCAGGGTGATCAACCTGCCGATGGTGGGCGGCCCCATCGCGATCGGCTACAACCTGCCGGGCGTGGACGACCTGGTGCTCGACGCCCCGACCCTCGCCAAGATCTTCGACTCGCGCATCAGCAGCTGGGACGACCCCGAGATCCAGGAGCTGAACCCCGGCACCAAGCTGCCGTCGATTCCGGTCCGGCCGCTGCACCGTTCGGACGACTCGGGCACCACCCAGAACCTTCAGGCGTACCTCGCCGGCGCCGCCCCCGAGTCCTGGCCGTACGAGGCGGAGAAGTCCTGGCAGGGCAGGGGCGGCGGATCGGCGAGCGGCACCAGCGGGGTCGCCTCCGAGGTGAACTCCGCCTTCGGCACGATCGGTTACTTCGAGCTGTCCTTCGCGGAGAGCAAGGACATCAGGACGGTCCGCATCGACACGGGGGCCGCGGAGCCCGTCGCCCCGACTCCGGAGACAGCTTCCGCCGGTATCGCGGCGGCCCAAGTCATCGGCAAGGGCAAGGACTTGACGCTGAAGTTCCGCCATGACCTGTCGGCCGACGGCGCCTACCCGATCTCCCTCGTCACGTACGAGATCGTGTGCGACAAGGGAAACCAGCGCGCGACGCTGCCCGCCCTGAAGTCCTTTCTGACCTACACGGCGGGCGACGAAGGGCAGCGGCTGCTCTCCGAGATCCACTATGCGCCGCTGCCGAAGTCCGTCGCGGCGCAGGTGCGGCAGGTGGTCCGGGACCTGGCCTGACGGCTTGACGGCTTGACGGTCGGACGGCGGGACCCGGAGCCTGCGGCTTCAGCTGGAGCAGCGGGGCAGCTCGGTCCTGGGTACCCCGTGGTCCGTATGAGTCATCGCTATGAGTCATCGCTATGAGTAATCGGTATGAGTAATCGGTATGAGTAATGGGGCAGTTGGCGTCTTCGGCGTGTTCTTCGGCGTGTTTTCCGGGCGGACTTCTGGTATTCACGCCGGGGATCAACTGCCGCCCGCGAACTCGCGTTCGCTGCGCAGGACATCGCGTACTCGACCGAGGAGTTTTAGTGGCCCCAGCACGCCGTCCGCTCGGAACCACCGTCAAGGCGTCGGTGATCGCCCTCGCGACGGCGGGGTTCATCGCCCCCGGTGTCGTCGTCGCCCCCTACGCCGACACCGCGTCCGCCGTTTCCCCGGCCGCGGTGCCGCTGCCCGTCGAGGGCTGGCAGCACGACCGCCTCGCCTCCGGGGTCGACCTCTACCAGGGCACGATCGCCGGCCGTCCCGGTGCCGACCACTGGACGGTCACGGTGCGCGCGAACGGCGCCCAACTCGCCGCCGAGCAGGACGCCCAGGCGCTGGCGGAACGGCTGCGCGGGGCCGGCTTCGGCGCGCGCACCGAGCCGGTGGCCTGGCCCGAGGGGGCCGATCGCAGCGGGCTGATCGGCGTGCGGGTCCGAGTGGGCGAGTTCGCGGCCCGGGCCGATGCCGACGCCCAGCGGCAGGCGCTCGCCGCCGCCGGCTTCGACGCGGTCAGCGAGTGGACCGGCGCCGACGGCGCCCCCGGCACGGGAAGCGCCCGCGTCAAGGTGGCGATCGTCGACCCGAAGCGGTACGGCGGCGCGCTGAAGGCGACCTACGGCACGGCGGTCGCAGGCCGGGAGAAGGTCTCCGACATGGCGGCGGCCGACGACGCCCTGCTCGGCATCAACGCGGGCTTCTTCGTCATGGAGGGCAAGGACGGCGTGCCGGGAGCCGCGGCCGGGATCGCCGTGTACGACGGTGAGTTGCAGAGCGCGGCCACCGACGGCAGGGTCGCGGCCGTGCTGCGCGGAGACGGCCTGCGCCCGGAGTTCAAGAAGCTCAGCACGGTGCTCCGGGTCCGCTCGGGCAAGGCGTCCGCGGTCGTGGACGGCGTCAACCGCGTGCCCGGCCTGGTACGCAACTGCGGTGGCGTCGGCGGGGACGCGCCGACCCAGCGGCCGCAGCACGACGTGACCTGCACCGACCCCGACGAGATCGTCGAGTTCACCGACGAGCTCGGCACCGCGACCCCGGCCGGAGCGGGCCTGGAGGCGGTCGTCGACGCGAGCGGCCGGGTGCGGGAACTGCGCCCGCGCGGCGGGGACGTACCGGAGGGCGGAAGCGTCCTCGCGGGCATCGGCGACGGCGCATCCTGGCTGCGTACGCACGCGAAGCCGGGCGGCGTGCTGACGGTGCACCGGCAGATCAAGGACGAGCAAGGCCGCGCGCTCGAGCTGGGCCCGCACGACGACATCGTCAACGGCGGCCCCGAGCTGGTGCGTGACGGCAAGGTGGCCGTGAACTACGGCGCCGACGGCATCGAGCGGATCGGCGACCGTTCGTTCGCGTACGCCTGGGGCCTCAAGCGCAATCCGCGCGCCCTCCTGGGCGTCGACCGGCAGGGCCGCCTGATCGTCGTCGCCGTGGACGGCCGTCAGCCGGGCAGCAGCGACGGGTTCGGGCTCAACGAGGGCGCGGAACTGATGAAGTCGCTCGGCGCGGTGCGTGCCATGGCGCTCGACGGCGGCGGATCGGTCGCCATGACGGTGAACGGCAAGGTGATCAACTCGCCGTCGGACGGCACCGAGCGCGCGGTGGGCGACGCGCTGCTGCTCTCCCGCTGACGGGCTACCGGACGGGCAGGTGCCGCGGCCCGCGCACCAACAGGCCCGGCCGGTAGGCGAGTTGCACCGGATCGACGGTCAGCCGGCGCCCGGGGAAGGCGTCGAAGAGCAGGGGCAGGGCGATGGCGGCTTCGAGACGGGCGAGCCGTGACCCGACACAGAAGTGCGGACCGTGCCCGAAGGCGGCGTGCGGTGCGGCGCGGGGGGCTGCGGGACACGTGGGGGTCGCCGCAGCCGCACCTATCACTGCCCCCGCCCC
>NZ_SRIC01000150.1 GCF_004684775.1 Streptomyces sp. MZ04 | reverse complement strand
CCCGCCCGCGCCGACCCGCGTCGCCCCGAACCCACCCGCGAGAGGAACAGCCCGATGGACGCCTCCGTCGCTCTGACGGACGACGACCTCCACGACATCGCGGGGATCGCCGCGGCCGCGACTCCCGGGCCTTGGCACGTGCGTCAGCTCGACGACGACCACGCCATGAGCCTCGTCGCCGTCAGCACCGTCCCCGACACCGGACGCGCCGACCGCCGGCCCGAGTTCGACCATGGCGAGATCGTGGCCGCCACCCTCGTGCAGCGGCCGCGTTACATCGATGCCGCGGACGGCCGCTGGGACGAGAACGCCCGGTTCATCGCCGACGCCCGCGCGGACGTACCCCGCCTCGTCGCCGAGGTCCGCCGCCTTCGCCGATTGCTCGAGGCGGGGGGGAGGGGGGAGGGGGGCCGATGAACTGCCTGCCGACGCCGCTGACTTGCCGCCACTGATCACACCCCCGCAGGCACCACACTCCGCGGATCCCCTTCCGCCACGTCCCGCGCGACCTCCCGGGCCGTCCTGGTGAACGCCTCGATCGCGCCCGTGTCGTCGCCCGCGCGCCACACCATGCCGTAGCCGACCGGCTCCGCGTCGGCGAAGGGGACGTACACGACACCAGGTCGCCCGTAGTACGTCCCTGTGTGCGCGGGCGCGAGCAGCGCGCCCTTGCCCGCCGCGGCCAGCATCAGGGCCTCCTGCATGTTCGTCACGCCGGGGCCGCGGGCGATCGGGCGGCCCAGTGGTGTGTGGGACGGGACGTGGTGTTCCAGCCAGTAGTCGGGGACCTCGCCCGCGATCGTCAGGAGCGTCACGTCCGCCAGATCCTCGAACGACACCGCGTCCCGCCCGGCCAGCGGATGGCCCGCCGCGATCGCGAGAACCCGCTCCTCCGCGAGCAGCGCGGGACCGGCGCCCAGATCCGCCTCCTCGACCGGGAACTCCGTGAGCTGGACGTCGAATTCGCCGCTGCGCAGCTGTCCGTAGGGATCGGAGAGCGGCACCTCGCAGATCTCCACGGCGAGACCGGGGTGGCTCGCGCGCAGCGCCTCCGTCGCCTTCATCACGATCTCGCCGGTCAGCGGATTGGAGAAGCCCACGTGCAGCACGCTCTCGATGCCGCGCGCGGTGGCGGCCGCCCGGTCGAGGGCGGCCTCGATGGCCCGGTGGTGCGGTTCGAGGTCGGCGCGCAGCTGCCGGCCGAGCGAGGTGAGGGCGACGCGGCGGCTCGTGCGGATGAACAGCGGGGCGCCGACGCGGCGTTCGAGCCGCTGGATCAACTGGCTGACCCGCGCGCGAGAGAGCCGCATGCGGTCGGCCGTGCGGCCGAAGTGCAGCTCGTCGGCGAGGAGCAGAAAGCACTCCAGTTCATCGCGTTCCATCGGTGTTCCCCCAGGTGGATCGGATCGGTAAGCCTGGTTGAACGAACGTTGCGATCTTCGCCGTTGTTCCGCCGTGCGCCCTGCTCGAGGGTGAGTGCACCGACAACATCCCTTCCCCGTCGGGCCATTGGCAGAAGAACAGAGGACATCGCCATGAGTATGCCGAGAGAGTCAGCCCTGAAGCCCCGGGAGTGGGGCGTCCTGCTCGTCCTGTGCGGCGCGATCTTCCTGGAGGGCATCGATGTGGCCATGCTCAATGTGGCCCTGCCCTCCATCCGCGCCGACCTGGGCCTGTCCACCGGAAACCTGCAGTGGGTCATGAGCGCCTACGTCCTCGGCTACGGCGGCTTCATGCTGCTCGGCGGCCGGGCGGCGGACCTCTTCGGGCGCCGCCAGATGTTCGTCCTGTGGCTCACCGTCTTCCTGCTCTTCTCCGGCCTGGGCGGCTTCGCCACCGAGGGCTGGATGCTGATCGTCGCCCGCTTCGTCACGGGGGTCGCCGCCGCCTTCATGACCCCGGCAGGCCTCTCCATCATCACCACCAGCTTCGAGGAGGGGCCGCGGCGCAACAAGGCGCTGCTCTTCTACTCCGGCACCGCGGCGGGCGGCTTCTCGATCGGCCTGGTCATCGGCGGTCTGCTGGCCTCGGTCGGCTGGCGCTGGGTCTTCTTCGCCCCCGTCGTGCTCTCCGCGGTGATCCTGTTCGCGGCGCTCGCCTTCGTGCCCAAGTCGCCGCGCCCCGACCGCACCGGGCAGAGCGTCGACCTGGCGGGCGGCGTCACCGTCACCGCTGCGATCGTGCTGCTCGTCCTGGGCGTCGAGCGCGCATCCCACACGAGCCTCGCCGCCACGCTCGGCACGCTCGCCGCGGGCCTCGCGCTCCTGGGGACCTTCGTCGCCGTCGAACGCCGCTCGGCATCGCCCCTGGTGCGGCTCGGCATCTTCCGCAGCGGCGCGCTCGTCCGCGCCAACCTCGCCGGACTGCTCTTCGCCGCGGGCTTCTTCGGATTCCAGTTCGTGGTGGTCCTCTACCTCCAGGAGCTGCGCGGCTGGTCCATCCTCGAGACCAGCTTCGCGATGATCGTCATCGGCGTCGACGCGGTGCTCTCGCCGACGGTCACACCCAAGCTCGTCGAGCGCTTCGGCAACGCCCGAGTGATCTTCGGCGGGCTGCTCCTCGCGGCGCTCGCGTACGCCCTGTTCCTGCCCGTCGGCGCGGACTGGACGTATCTGGCGATGTTCCCCAGCCTGATCATCCTCAGCCTCGGCTTCGCCCTGGCCTACGGCCCGCTCACCATCGTCGCCACCGAGGGCGTCAAGGAGGAGGAGCAGGGCCTGGCGGGCGGACTCCTCTACACCTCCTTCCAGTTCGGCGCGGCGCTCGGCCTCTCCACGGTCACCGCCGTCAACGTCGCCGCCACCGCCTCGTCCGCACCCGCCGACCTCCTCGACGGCTACCGCGCGGCCCTGTGGGTCCCCCTGGCCGCGGTCCTGCTCGCCGCGCTGATCAGCGCGTTCGGGCTCCGCTCAGGGGCGGGCAGGGTGACGGCGACCGGCACACCCGCCGAAGACCGCGCGGAGGACCTTCCTGCGCCCCACTGATCGCCCCACTGATCGCCCCACTGATCGACCCGCTGATCTCGATCCACTCATCGATCCACTGATCGACCCGCTGATCGATCCACTCATCGACCCACTCATCGAAATCGAAGGAGCACCCGGTCATGACCACCACCAGGACCAGCGACTTCTCCACGGTGCAGGACACGTTCTTCACCTACGTACGCGACATCAAGTACGCCACGATGATCACGGTGGACCGCAGGAACCGCCCTCGCGCCCGGGTCCTGCTCCCCGTCTGGGAGATCGTCGACGGCCGCCCGGTCGGCTGGCTCGCGGCGTACAAGACCCCGGTGAAGACAGCCCACTTGGCCCGCAATCCGCACACCACCTACTCCTACTGGAACCCCCGCCAGAACACCCTCCACGTCGACTCCCGCTCCAGCTGGAGCGACGACCGGGCCACCAAGCGCCACGCGTGGGATCTTTACACCGAGGGCGGCCCGCCGGGGGTGGGATACGACCCCATCCACTACTGGAGCGGGGGGCCCGACGACCCCGAGTACGAGGTGATCCGCATCGACCCCTGGCGGATCCAGCTGGTCCGCGGTTCGGATCTGCGCAGCACCATCTGGCAGCCGGATCCGGACTGACGCCGACGCTCTGCTCCCGGTGGCCCGACGGCCGCCCGGAGCAGAGCGGTTGGCGGTATCGGACGGTCAGGGAGTGGTCAGTTCGTAGAAGCCCCTGCCGAACGTGGCCGCCACCAGGCGGTGGTTCCCGGCGTCGTACTCGATGTCGTCCACCGGCACCGCGGGAATGCCCCGGCCCAGGCGCGACCACTGGTCTCCCTTGTCGCCGGAGGTGAAGACGCCCTGGTCGGTGCCGATGTGGAGCTTGCCGCCCCGGGCGATGACGAGGTCGTTGACCGGCGCGTCCGGCAGATTGCCCGACAGGTCCTTCCAGTGCTCGCCGCCGTCCGTGCTGCCGTATACGTGGGGCGTGGCCGAGCCCGCGCGATAGGCGGAGTGGGTGGTGTAGACGCGGTCGGGGTCGTGCGGGTCGACGACGACGCGGGTCACCCAGGGGCGGCCTTGGGCGAGCTTCGTCCAGTGCGCGCCGCCGTCCTTGGTGACCCAGACGCGGCCGTCGTCCGTGCCGACGTAGAGAGTGCGGCCGTCCGCGGCCGGGGCGATCGAGGTGATCGTGCCGTAGTTGGTGTAGATCGGGTCGGGGCCCGGACCGCCGGACAGGTCGGGGCTGATGGCCTGCCAGGTGGCGCCGCCGTCGGTGGAGCGGTTGAGCATCTCGGCGCCGTAGTAGAGGACCTTGGGGTCGCGGGGGTCGAAGACGACCGGCGTGAACCAGTTGCGGCGCTTGAAGGTGGTCTTGTCGGCGAAGTAGGTCAGCGTGTCGCCGCCGTCCGCCGAGCTGAAGCAATTCCCGTACTGGTAGCAGGCGTAGACGTTGTTCACGTCGGTCGGGTTGATCAGGTTCTCCTCGCCGTCCCCGCCGAGGTACTCGTTGAAGCCGTCGCCGCCCCAGGAACGTATCGAGCCGTTGTCCTGCGCGCCCCCGGAGAGCCGCGAGGCGTCCTGCGGGGAGATGGCCGCGCTGTAGAGCTGGGTGTACGGCTGGTGGCGGGCCTTGACCCAGCCGCCGTCGCCGCTCGCGTCGGAGCGGTAGACGCCGCCGTCGTTGCCCAGGTAGACGCGGCCGGGGTGGCGCGGGTCCCAGACCATCGCGTGCTGGTCGACGTGGATGCTGGTGTCGTCGGCCGTCCAGGTGGCGGCGCCGTCCTTCGAGGTCATCAGCGGTACTCCGGCGACCTGCACATGCCCGGCGTCGCGCGGATCGGTCCAGATCTTCCCGAACCACCAGCCGAACGTGGACTGCGAATCGGTGAGCTTCTTGTCCGTGGGCGTCCGCTTCCAGGTGTCGCCGGCGTCCGTCGACGCGTAGAAGCCCTCGAAGGGTCCTTCCGTCTTGTTGACGATGGCGTAGGCCCGCTCGCCCGCGACGGCGAGACCGATCCGGCCGACGCCCGGCCCCTGCGCGGGCAGTCCGCCGCCGAGCCGCTGCCAGGTCCTGCCGTCGTCGCGGGAGCGGAAGACGCCGGAGCCATCGCCGCCGTACGTGCGGCGTTCGGGCGTGCGGCGGTGGTCCCACAGGACGGCGTACAGTTTGCCGCCCTGGACGATGATCTCGGTGGCTCCGGTGAACTCGTTGGCGCCGGACAGGATCCGCTGCCAGGTCCTGCCGCCGTTCTCCGAGCGGTAGACGCCGCGGTCGCCGCCGCCGTTGTAGAGCGAACCGGCCGCCGCCACGTAGACGCGGCGCGGGTTGTCCGGGTCCACGGTGATCGCGCTGATCGCGCCGGAGTCCCGCAGCCCGGACGGCGTCCAGTGCCTGCCGCCGTCGGTGCTGCGGTAGAGGCCAGTCCCTTCGTACGTGATGCTGCCGCCCCCGGGGTTGGGCTCGCCGGTACCGGCGTACAGGGTGCCGTCGGGCGCGGTGGCGACCGCGCCCATCGCCTGCGTCCAGTCGTCGGGCCAGGCGGACTTGAAGGTCTGCCCCGCGTCCGTGCTGCGCCAGACGCCACCGCTGGCCGCGGCGGCGTACAGCGTGTCCGCACGCTTCGGGTCGAGGGCGAGCGAGACGATGCGCCCGCCGATGTTCGTCGGCCCGACGGACTTCCATCGGCCGCCGGTGGTGGGCAGTTGACGCGCCTGCGCGGCGGCGTCCTCGTGCGCGTGGCGCGGAATCGACTCTCCGGGGACGGTCTTCTGCAGATAGCGGTACTCGGCGGGTGCGGCAGGACCGCGTACCGGCCGGTAGACGTCCCCCGGTGGCGTGGGGCCCGCGGCGGCCGGAGCCGTGAACATCAACACGCCCGCGAGCGGGGCGAGGACCAGGTGGAGCAGCCGTCTGCGACGCATGGACTCCCTCTTCTTCGTCATGGCCATATCAAGCCGTGACCCTATGAGAGGGGGCGGGGGACCAATAGGCCTCAAGTTGGCCTTTGTGAAGGAGGGTGGGGGGATTGAAGGCTGTACCAGGCGGCATGCCCGCCTCAGTGCTGCTCGGGCCCGAACCGGCGGCGGTACGCGGAGGGCGTGAGGCCCGTATCGCGGCGCATCAGGGCGCGCAGGTTGGCGGTGGTGCCGAGGCCGCTGCGCCGGGCGACCTCGTCGAAGCCGGCCACCCCCCGCTCGATCAACCGGCAGGCCAGCGTGAGGCGTTCGCCGGTGAGCCACGCGAGGGGTGTGGTGCCGAGCTGGGCCTGGAAGCGGCGGTGCAGCGTCGCGGGGCTCAGCGCGGCGCGCGCCGCGAGATCGGGCACGGAGAGCGGTGCGTCGAGCCGCTCCTGCGCCCAGGCGAGGACCGGGGCGAGGGACTCGTCCCGCACGTCCGGTACCGGCCGCTCCACGAACTGCCGTTGGCCGCCGTCCCGATGGGCGGCGAACACCAGGCGCCGGCTCACCGCGTTGGCGACCTCGGCGCCGTGGTCGCGGCGGACCACGTGCAGTCCGAGGTCGAGCGCGGCGGCGCTGCCCGCGGCGGTGAGGATGTCTCCGTCGTCGACGAACAGCACATCCGGTTCGAGCCGTACGCCGGGGAAGCGGGCCCGGAAGTCGTCCGCCCACTGCCAGTGCGCGGTGGCCCGGCGCCCCTCCAGCACCCCGGCCTCGGCCAGCGTGAAGGCACCGCTGCAGAACCCGACGAGCCGGGCCCCGCGAGCGTGCGCCCGGCGGACCGCGTCGAGGACGGCAGGGCGCCGTGGCACCTCGACATCGGGCCGGTTGGGCACGATCAAGGTGTCCGCCGAGTCGGCAGCCTCCAGTCCCGCGACGCCGGTGAGCGTGAAGAACCCGTCCCGCATCAGGGTGCGGGGCTCGGGCGAGCAGAGTGAGAACTCATACAACTCACGCCCGATTTCGGGCCTGCGCAGCCCGAACACCTCGGTGGCGCAGCCGAGTTCGAAGGGATTGGAGTTGGCGTCGACGATGACGACGACGCGATGCAGGGGCGGCCCGTCACCGTCGTCCTGAGAGAATCCTTGCGCCATGAGCTATTTCTACCACTCGCGGCGATGCGGCCGGACGCCGGAAGCTGGAGCCATGAGCACCAACGAACCCATCGCCCTGGACAAGGCCCTGGCCTCCTTCGACGCCCTGTGGAGCCCGCGCATCGTCACCCAGGTCAACGACTACGACGTACGCGTGGCCAAGGTCGAGGGCGACCACCTCTGGCACGTCCACGACGACACCGACGAGTTCTTCCTCGTCCTCGACGGCGAACTGCGCATCTCCCTGCGCGAGCCGACCGGCGAACGCACGGTGACCCTCCCCAAGGGCTCGGTCTTCACCGTCCCACGCGGCACCGAACACAAGCCGTCCGCACCGTCCGGCGCCGCGATCCTCGTCCTCGAGCCCACCGGCACCCCGACGGTCGGAGACCGCCACGACGAGATCCCGGACCACGTCGACGCGACGACGGGGCATCGCCTCACACCGTAGGTGGACTCAGGCGCCCACGGTTCCGTCGACGCCCTCGCGCAGAAAGTCCGCGTGCCCGTTGTGGCGGCCGTACTCCAACAGGACGTGCACCATCACCATCCGCAGCGACACCTCTTCGCCCCAACGCGGCTGATACCCCGCCAGATCCAGGGAGTCGGCCTTCTCCTCGACACGGCGCGAGTTCTCCACCTCCGCTTCCCAGGCCGCGAACGCCTCGGCCCTGGTCGACGCGCCAGCGTCGTACGCCGCCTGGAAGTCGATCTCGTCGGACCAGACCATGGGCGCGTCATGATCCTCGAACACCCGCCGGAACCAGGCGCGTTCCACTTCGGCCAGGTGCCGCACGAGCCCGAGCAGCGACAGCGTCGACGGAGGCATCGACTGCTGCCGCAGCTCCTCGTCGGTGAGCCCTTCACACTTCATGGCGAGGGTCGCACGCTGATAATCGAGGAACCCCCGCAACGTCTCACGCTCGCTACCAAGGCTGGGCGGATCTATGCGGTCGTCACCGGGCATGGCTGGTGCTCCTCGTCTCTGCCTGACTGCGGGGATCATCTTCTCAGCCGTCGGCGTAGGCAGCAGGCCGCGATCGCGGTATGCCGGGAGTTGACCCGTCAACCTCGAGAGGGCGAGGCAGCCATGTGGACCGTCGTTTTCTGGAAGGCCACCGCGGAGCGTGCGCTCCGTACCTTCGCGCAGTCACTGGGCGCCGTGCTCGTCGCCGGGGCGACCAGTCTCCTGGACGTCGACTGGGAGGCGGCGCTCGCCACCGCCGGGATGGCGACGCTGCTCGCCGTTCTCACCGCGGTCGGCGCCGCCAAGGTGGGGGCCGGTGGGCCCGGTATCACGGAGACCCCGACCGTTCGGCGCGGCGGGGCAACTCGCTGAACCGAGCGGCCACTCCTCGTCCGACAGGGTTGCCGTCAGGCGTTCCTGATCCAGCGTCACCTATGGGTCGTCATGGCGAGTGAAGACGACCCATGGGGCGCGGCGTTCGGTGAGGGTGGGGGTCACGGGCTACGCCTCCGGAAGCAGGCGCCCCGCCTCCACCCGTACCCGCTCGCCCCGGAACCGCTCCCGCAGCCTGCGGTCGTGGGACACCACGACCAGCGTGCCCCGGTACTCCGCGAGCGCCTCGTCGAGCTCCTCGACCAGCGCGGGGGAGAGGTGGTTCGTCGGCTCGTCCAGGAGGAGGAGGTCGGCCGGGCGGGTTACCAGGCGGGCCAGGGCGAGGCGGCGGCGCTGGCCCACGGAGAGGCCCCGCACCGGTACGGCGAAGTCCTCCTCCCTGAACAGGCCAAGGGCAAGGAGTCGCGGCGCGTGGTCCTCGGGCAGGCCGTCCGGCAGGCCCGCCGCGAACGCGTCCAGCAGCGTCCTGGTGGTGTCTTCATCCGCGATGTACGCGATCTCTTGGGGCAAGTAGCCGACGCGCGCGGGGAGTTCGACATCCCCGCGATCCGCGGCGACCGCCCCCGCGAGCACACCGAGCAGCGTCGACTTGCCCGCGCCGTTCGCCCCGGTGACCAAGGTGCGCGAGCCCGGCTCGAGGAGCAGGTGCTCGACGGTGAGGCGCTCGCCCACCCTGACGTCCGTGAGCGATGTGGGACGTACGAAGGGGTGGTCACCGCCCTCGATGCCGTCGCCGACCGTGAAGTGCAGCGGGTCGGGCGGGCGCGGCACCGGCTCCGCGCGCAGTCTGCGCAGCCGCTCGCGCGCATTGCGTACGACACCGGAGAGCTGGCCCTCCACCGAGCGCTGATGCCCCGCGAAACGCGGGCTCGCGCTCATCCGCCAGCCCGTCGCGAGGCGGTCGGAACCGCCTTCCGCGAGCCGCTCCTGGCGCGCGACCTCGTCGCTCCACCGCCGGTAGCGCTCCTCCCAGCGGCGCCGGGCCGTGGTGCGCTGTTCCAGATAGCCGTGCCAGCCGCCGCCGTAGCGCGCCGCCGACCTGCGGTCGCCGTCGACCTCGACGATCACCTCGGCGACCCGGTCCAGGAAGACCCGGTCGTGGGTCACGGCGACGACGGTGCCCCGGTGGGCGCGCAGCCGCTCCTCCAGCCAGCCGAGCGCCTGGTCGTCCAGGTGGTTCGTCGGCTCGTCCAGGAGGAGGAGTTCGGGCTGCGGGGCGAGCACACAGGCCAGCGCGAGGCGCGCGGCCTCGCCGCCGGAGAGGGAGCCGAGGGCGCGCGAGCGCTCCAGATGGGGTACGCCGAGTCCGTGCAGCGCCGCCTCCAGGCGGGCGTCGGCGCGGTAGCCGTCACGGGCCTCGAAGGCGGCGAGGAGATCCCCGTACGCGGCGAGGCCGTCCGCTCCCGTCGAGCCGAGCGCGTCCTCCGCCTCGCCGATCCGCCGCTCCAGAGCCCGCAGTTCGGCCAGCGCGTCGTCCACCGCGTCCTGCACGGTGGCGTGCGGCGGGAGGCGCAGCGTCTGGGCGAGATAGCCGGTGCCGCCGTCGGACACGACGGCCACCTCGCCGTCGGCGGGCAGGTGTTCGCCCGCCATCAGACGGAGCAGCGTCGACTTGCCCGAGCCGTTCTCGCCGATGACGCACGCCTTCTCGCCGGGGCGCACCGAGAGCGAGACCCGTTCCAGGACCGGCCGGTCCGGATAGCCGTACGACACGTCGCGCAGGACGAGTTGACTCATGGTGCGCATCCCCCTCGGCTCACGCGGGCTGACCGAACAGCTCCCGCAGCACATCCTCCATCGTGACCATCCCGGCCAGTCTGCCGTCCGAGCCGAGCACCGCCGCCACATGCGTGCGGCTGCCGCGCATCGCGGTCAGCACGTCGTCCAGCGGCGTGGACTCCCGCACCTGCGCGATCTTCCGCATGTCCGGCACCCGGAACGGCAGATCGCGCGGCGCCCGGTCGAGCGCGTCCTTGACGTGCAGATAGCCGACGATGCGGCGGCCGTCGTCCACGACGGGGAAGCGCGAGAACCCGGACTCCGACGAGAGCCGCTCCAACTGCTCCGGCGTCACGCCCACATGCGCGTACACCACCCGCTCCAGCGGCAGCACCACGTCCCGGACAGGGCGGCGGCCCAGTTCGAGCGCGTCGTGCAGCCGCTCCTGGGCGCGGTCGTCGAGCAGACCCGCGTCACCGGAGTCCTTGACCATCCGGGCGAGCTCGTCGTCCGAGAACGTCGCGGCGACCTCGTCCTTCACCTCGACCCTGAGCAACCTCAGCAGACCGTTGGCGAACGCGTTGATCGCGAAGATCACCGGGCGCAGCGCACGGGCGACGGCGACCAGCGGCGGGCCGAGCAGCAGCGCCGAGCGCACCGGCTCGGCCAGCGCGATGTTCTTGGGGATCATCTCGCCGAGCAGCATGTGCAGATACGTCGCCAGGGCGAGCGCGATGACGAACGAGATGGGGTGCACCAGACCGTGCGCCACGCCGACCGCGTCGAACAGCGGCTCGAGCAGGTGCGCGATCGCGGGCTCGGCGACGATGCCGAGCACCAGGGTGCACAGCGTGATGCCGAGCTGGGCCGCCGCCAGTAGCGCCGACACGTGCTGCAGACCCCACAGCACGCTCTTGGCACGCCGGTCGCCGTCCTCGGCGTAGGGCTCGATCTGGCTTCTGCGTACGGAGATGAGCGCGAACTCGGCGCCCACGAAGAAGGCGTTGACGACGAGCGTCGCCAGGCCGATCAGCAACTGGACGGCGGTCATCGCTCCTCCTCCGGGTGGTCGTCGTGCAGGGGCGCGTGCAGCAGCACACGGGCGGCGCGGCGGCCGCGGGCGTCCACGATGTCGAGCCGCCAGCCGCCCACCTCGACGCTGTCGCCCTCGGCCGGGATGCGGCCGAGCTGGGTGGCGACCAGGCCTGCGAGCGTCTCGTACGGTCCGTCGGGTACGCGCAGGCCGACGCGGGCCAGCTGGTCGGTGCGGGCCGAGCCGTCGGCGGAGTAGAGCGTCCGGCCTTCGTCGTCGGTGCCCGCGGGGGCGATGTCGGGCGTCTCGTGCGGATCGTGCTCGTCCCGCACCTCGCCGACGACCTCCTCGACGATGTCCTCCAGGGTCGCGACCCCGGCGGTGCCGCCGTACTCGTCGATGACCACGGCCATCGTGCGCTTGCCGGAGAGCCGGTCCAGGAGCCGGTCGACGGTCAGCGACTCCGGTACGAGCAGCGGCTCGCGCATCAGCTCGGCGACGGGGAAGCGGGCCCTGCGCTCGGCCGGTATCGCCAGGACGTCCTTGATGTGCGCGACACCGACGACCGAGTCGAGATTGCCGCGGTAGACGGGGAAGCGGGACAGGCCCGTGGCGCGCGTCGCGTTCGCGACGTCCTCGCAGGTGGCGAGGACGTCGAGGGCGATGACCTGCACGCGCGGCGTCATCACGTTCTCCGCGGAGAGATCGGCGAGGTTGAGGGTGCGTACGAACAGCTCGGCGGTGTCCGCCTCCAGGGCGCCCTCCCTGGCGGAGTGCCGGGCCAGCGCCACCAGCTCCTTGGGGCTGCGCGCGCTGGCCAGCTCCTCGGTGGGCTGGATGCCGAAGCGGCGCACGGAGTGGTTCGCCGTGTTGTTGAGATGCGCGATGAAGGGGCGGAACGCGGCGCTGAACAGACGCTGCGGTGTCGCCACCCGTTTCGCGACGGCCAGCGGCGATGAGATCGCCCAGTTCTTGGGCACCAGCTCGCCGACGACCATCAGGAAGACCGTCGACAGGGCCGTGCCGATGACCAGGGCCACCGACGAGGACACCGACGCGGATATGCCCATGGAGCGCAGCGGGCCCGCGATCAGCTTGGCGATGGAGGACTCGGAGAGCATGCCGACGACCAGGTTGGTGACGGTGATGCCGAGCTGCGCCCCGGAGAGCTGGAAGGTGAGGTTCTTGACGGCCTTGAGAGCGCCCGCGGCGCCGCGCTCGCCGCGTTCGGCCGCTCGTTCCAGTTCGCTGCGCTCGACCGTGGTGAGGGAGAACTCCGCCGCGACGAAGACGCCGCACGCCAGCGACAGGAGCACCGCCACGAGGAGCAGGAGCACTTCGGTCATCGGGTCACCTCCGTCCCATGATCGGACAGGGACCGGGGGAATGCGCGATGTCGGGTACTGGGAGGCTCGCCCATGGGCGGACGCTCACACCTTTCAGTTGAATCTCAGTTGAATCGATTGGTCCGTACATAGTAAAGGACCAGCAAAATTCGCTCGTGCGGGTGTCCGCGGGCCGGGATCTAGAGGTGCTTCACCCAGCGGCTCCACTGCGGCTCGGGCGTCGCTGATGCAGCGGATGTGGAGATCACTCATGGGGTGATGTAAGCAGCGCGGCGGGCGGTCTGGCGAGCGGTTTCCATAGGACGGGGTTCGTGGCGACCGCTCATGGCCGGCCTAGTATCGTATGGCGATATCGGGATCCGAAATCTGGCGCGCGGAGCAGTCCGCGGGTGAAGGAGTGTGGCGATGGGCACGGCGGCCAACCCTCCAGCCGAAGGCGAGCTGACCAGACGGCTCGGCGTGCCCGACGCGGTGGTGATCGGGCTGGGCTCGATGATCGGCGCGGGCATCTTCGCCGCGCTCGCACCGGCGGCCGGCGCGGCCGGATCCGGGCTCCTGACGGCGCTCGCGCTCGCCGCGGTGGTGGCCTACTGCAACGCCACATCCTCCGCACGGCTCGCCGCCCGCTACCCGGCGTCCGGCGGCACCTACGTCTACGGCCGCGAGCGCCTCGGTGACTTCTGGGGCTACCTGGCCGGATGGGCGTTCGTGGTCGGCAAGACCGCGTCCTGCGCCGCGATGGCGCTGACCGTGGGGTTGTACGCCTGGCCCGGCCAGGCCCACGCGGTGGCCGTGGCCGCGGTGGTGGCGCTGACCGCGGTGAACTACACGGGCATCCAGAAGACCGCCTGGCTCACGCGTGCCGTCGTCGCCCTCGTCCTCGCCGTGCTCGCCGCCGTCGTGGTCGTCTGCCTGACCGGCGCCGACGCCGACAGCTCACGCCTCGAGTGGGGACCGGACGCCTCCTGGACCGGGGTGCCGCAGGCCGCCGGGCTGCTGTTCTTCGCCTTCGCCGGGTACGCGCGCATCGCCACCCTCGGCGAGGAGGTCCGTGACCCGGCACGCACCATCCCGAGGGCGATCCCGCTCGCCCTCGGCATCACGCTGGTCGTCTACGCGGCCGTCGCGATCGCTGTCCTCGGCGTCCTCGGTGCCGGGCGGCTCGCGGAGTCGGGTGCACCGCTGTCGGACGCGGTGCGGGCCGCCGGGGCGACGTGGCTGACGCCGGTGGTCCGCGTGGGTGCGGCCGTCGCCGCGCTCGGCTCGCTGCTCGCGCTGATCCTCGGGGTCTCCCGCACCACCCTGGCCATGGCCCGTGACCGTCATCTGCCGTACGTCCTGTCCGCCGTGCACCCGCGCTTCAAGGTGCCGCACCGCGCCGAACTCGCCGTCGGCGCGGTCGTCGCCGTCCTGGCCGCCACCGTGGACGTGCGCGGGGCGATCGGCTTCTCCTCCTTCGGCGTGCTGGCCTACTACGCCATCGCCAACGCCTCCGCGCTCACCCTCACTTCAGCGGAGGGACGCCCGCCCCGGGCCATCCCGCTCCTCGGACTGGCCGGTTGCCTTCTGCTCGCGTTCACGCTGCCCGCGGCGTCGGTCGCCCGGGGCGCGGCGGTCCTGTGCCTGGGGGCCGCCGTCTACGGCGTACGCCGCGTCATCACGGCCCCACGGTCGCGATGACACCCGGCCGTGCGGTCAGGGGCGCTCGTCCGGGGGGAGAACCTCACGCGCCAGTTCCCGCAACGCCCGGCGGTCTTCGGTCAGCGCCTGCCGGCCTGCCTGGGTCGCCCGGTAGACCCGCCGCGTGCGGCCGTCGACAACCCGCTGCTCGGAGGTCAACAGGCCGTCAGCCTCCAGTCGGTGGAGCGTCGGGTACAGCGTGCCGGGGCTGATGTCGTAGCCGTGGCCGGCCAGCTCCTGAGTCATCCACGCGCCGTGGATCTCCTCCTCGGCGGCGTGATGCAGGATGTGCAGCCTGACCGCGCCCCGCTGGAACTCCCGCACTCCACCCACCTCCCTGCCCCCTCGCGGGACAGTGATGAAACCGATATCGGTCTTCGAGTCTACGTCGCGGGTGGCGCGACGCCGGCGTCGTCCGCGCATCGTGGCGCCGGACAAGTAGAAGCCGAACAGGCAAAAGGCGACGAGGGCAGGATTCGAACCTGCGTCCACCCGGAGACAGAGCCGGGCGCTCCTCCGCAGAGCTTCCTCGTCGCTGTGGCGATCACCGCCGGGGTCGCCGCGCGGGGCAACTGATTTCCGTGGAGCGGGGGTTGGGGCGGGTCAGAGCCACTCCTGGGCCGCGGCGCGTTTTCCCTTGCCGGAGAAGATTCCCGCCGAGCGGAGGGCGCCGGCCATCAGGGGGTCGGCCACGGGGACTCCGTGCACCAGCTCGGGTGTCCGGCGGAAGGCCACCGCCTCTGCCGTGGGCCGGGGCGCGGTCCAGGCGCCGGCCACCGGGTCCACCCGATGCCGGGCGCAGACCGCTTCGACCAGCGAGCGCGGGCATTCCGCCTCGCCCCGCAGCACCTCCCAGGGCAGCGGAAGATCGGCCCAGACATAGGTGTCCGGGTGCAGTCCGCCGCCGCTCATGCGGTGCCAGTACGCCACGTCGGCCGCCATGAGGCGGGGCACCTTGCCGGGGCAGACCTCGTCCAGGACCGCCGCCTCGCCCAGCTCGTCGAGCAGCGCGAACCAATGCGCTCGGGCCGTGTTCCACGCCTGCGCGGCCTGGTTCCACGTCGACGAGTCGTCGCCGGGGCGCACGATCATCGTGCCGCGCTCCAGGGGGTGCCGGTTCCAGGCGTCCTCAAGGAGGCCGGCCACTTGGCGCAGGAAGCCGTTCCACCGCACAAGGAGCCGAGTGAGGTCCTCGTCGGAGACGGCGGCCAACACCTCGGCCCTGGGGTGCACATGGGCGACGGCGTACCAGCAGGTCCGCTCGGGCCGCGCGCGCAGACGCCCGAACAGGGCCTCGGCGACCTCGTCGTAGACCTGACGCTGCTTGCCGTTGGTGAAGACGCCGCGTAGGTAGCCCCGCGCCGTGACGTACGCGATGAAGGCGGCCGAGTCGGGGTCCGCGGCGAAGAGTTCGTACGGCAGGGCGTGGGCGAGCGCACCCTTGCCGGTCATCGTCACCTCGCGGCGGCGCTGCTCGTGGATGAGCCGCGCCAGTTTGGCCTCCATCCGGCGCAGCAGCCGGAAGCGCTTGTTGTACTGGCGCTTGGAGAGCTCTCCGAGACGAGCCGCGGCGCGTTCGGCGCGGTCGAGGCGGTCCATGCCGAAGTCGTTCTGCCCGTACGCGCGGCCGATGTCCTCGCCCGCCCGCCGGATCACCGCCTCGATCCGGTCCGGATCATCCCCCGCGCCGTCGGGGAGGTCCGGGAGGTCCTTGAACAGGACTGCCGCACGGGCGAGTTGGCGCTGTGCGCCGATGGGGCGGGCGATCTCCTCGCGCATGGAGGTGTAGCCGTGCCAGATGTTGCGCAGCGAGTGCTCGGCGGCCTTGGCGAGCACCGCCTCGGTCGCCGCGTCGAGTTCGGTGCCCTGGACGGTGTGCACGCAGTCGTAGCTCGCGCCCCGCACGGCGCGGTGTGGTGTGGAGTCGAACTTTAGAAAGTTTTTCTAGAAAATGGCTCTAGATAGTGTCGTGGCTGGTACAGACTCTCTTCCATGGTCAACAGTGAGTCCGGGCCCGTGCACAAGCCGCTGCCCGGCAACCCCTATGCCCAGCCGGTGCCTTCCGCCGGCGGCAGGCGCCGACGCCGCGCCGTCCTCGGTGCCGGCGCCCTCGCTCTGGTGCTCGTCGGTGTGGGGGTGTTCGCCGTCACGCGCGGGGACGGCGGGGGAGATTCCCGGGAGCCCGCCGCGGCGCACACACGGCAATCGCCGGACGGGGACGAGGAGTCGGCGGGCCCGGAGCAGGACGCCGACGACAAGGACGACGGGTCCGCCGCCGTCATCGACGTCAACGCGGGGCGCGAGCCCGGTGACGCCAAGGCCTGGCTCGCCATGAACGAGATCGAGCTGCCGGGCAAGGGCGCGCAGCTCTTCGACGTCTGGCATGTGCGCGGCATCGTGGCTCAGGCCGAGCACGACGAAGTCACCGGCTACAAGTCCGCCGACGGCACGAAGAAGTGGTCGGTGCCGCTGCCCGGCGAGGTGTGCGACACCCCGGTGAACCCCACGCCGGACGGCAAGGTCGTGGTCGCGTACACGAAGGGGCAGTCCGAACAGAACGCGAAGTGCGACCAGCTTCAGGTGATCGATCTGAAGACCGGTGCGAAGGGCTGGCACAAGGAGCTGACGGAGCACGGAACGACGGACAGCACCAGGACGACGCACGTCGCGATCACGGGCGACACCGCCCTGGTCGACCAGGACATGGTCGCGCACGCCTATCGGATCCGGGACGGCAAGCGGCTCTTCAGCACCGAGAAGGAGCGCGAAGGGCGCTGCTATCTGTACGGCGTCGCGGGCGGCGGCAATCTGCTCCAGCTCGAGAGCTGCCTGAGCGGGAACAACGTCTCGCACAGCAGGATCAAGAAGCTCGACCCCCGCACCGGCGACGTCAAGTGGCGCTTCAGCAGCAAGAAGGGCTGGACCATCGAGAAGGTCTACTCCACCGATCCCGTCGTCGCCGCGGTCCGCAACCGCGAGGAGTCGGAGAAGTGGGCCGTCGTCGCCGTCGGCGACAAGGGCAAGCAGCGATCCTGGGTCACGCTCGACCGCGGCCCGCACGCGTTCGAGATGTGCGCCATGGCGGGAGACTCCGGCGAGGGCGTGCAGAACTGCCCGGGAGGCGCCGTCAGCAAGGACACGCTCTATCTCGCGAGCGAGCCCCCGCAGGGCGACATCCTGGGGCCGAACAAGGTCGTCGCCTTCGACCTCGACTCGGGGAAGGAGAAGTGGGCCGGGTCGGGCGAGGGCAAGCGGCAGGTCACACCGGTGGCGGTGGGTGGCAAGGACCGGCCGGGGGTGATCGTCTACGCGAAGCCGCAGAGCGAGAAGGGCAACGGGCAGACGGTGCGGTTCGGACCCCGAGGAGGGAAGCCGGACGTGCTGCTCAGGCACACCTCGGCGGCCCGGCGCATCGAGGTCGGCATGTTCGCGGGCTACACGCTGTACGCCGACGGACGGTTCTTCGTGACGCCGACGAGCCTGAGCGGCAAGAGCAATGGCGCCGAGGGCGAGGAGGGGAACGGCCGCATGCTCTCCTTCGGCCGGTGATGCCGCTGCCGGTGACACCCCGGCAGTCAAGTGAACAGCCGTACCCGCACCAGCAGTTGGAGTCACGATGACGCAGCCCTTCCCGCCGCCCGAGCAGTCCCCACAGGGGTCCTTCGGCCCGCCCCCGCCGGATCAGGCCTCCGGCTTCGGCCCGCCGCCCGGCGGTTTCGGTCCACCTCGGCCCCACCAGCCGTCGGTGCCCGTCGTGCCCACGGTGCCCATGGGGCCACCGGGCGGCGGCAGACGGACCGGGCGCCGCACCTCCATCGTCATCGCGGTCGTCACCGCGATCACCCTGATCGTCGGCGGCGGAGTCTGGTACGCCGCGTCGTCCGGCGGCGGCTCGAAGGACAAGACCGCGGCCAAGCCGGGCGGCGACCGCGAGAAGGCCAGGTACATCAAGCCCAAGGAGACGGTCCCGGCGGACGCCAAGGCCTTCTTCAGCACCAAGGCCTTGCAGCCCGGGCTGCCCAAGGGGGAGAGCACCTGGAACTCCAAGGGGTCCTGGCTCACCGACAAGGTGTACGCCAAGGCCTCGGTCAGCAAGATCGTCGGTGTCGAGGCCACCTCGGGGAAGCGCCTGTGGGACCTGCCCAAGCCCGGTGAGTCGTGCGCGGGTTCCCCGGACGTCGGCAAGGACGGCATCGCCGCGGTGGTCACCGGGGCCGCCGTGAAGGACGACCGCGGCGTCCGCGCCCCATGCACCGAGGTGACCGCTTTCGACGTCGACACCGGCGACAAGCTCTGGACGAAGTCGATCACCGTCGGCAGCCAGAAGGACAAGACACCGTTCAATCAAGTCACCATCAGCGGCGACACGGTGGCCGTCGGCGGCCTGTACGGCGGTGCGGCGTTCGACCTGCGCAGCGGAAAGGTGCTGTGGGAGCCGAAGCAGGGGGAGCAGTGCCACGACGTCGGCTACGGCGGCGGCGAGCAGCTGGTGGCGGTGCGCTCCTGCGGCGACTTCGGTTCGGAGCGCTACCGGGTCCAGGTCCTCGACCCGGCCACGGGCAAGGCGAAGTGGACCCACAAGCTGCCCGCCGGCGTGCAGACGCCCAGCGTGGTCTCCAGCAGGCCGGTGGTCGTCGCCCTCGACTCCGGTGAGATCGGTCCGTCGGGCGCGTCGAGCGCCTTCGCCATCGATGAGCGCGGCAAGCTGCGCGCGAGGATCGCGCTGCCGGCCGACAAGTACCTGCACGCGTGCGGCAAGACGTCCGTCGTCCAGGACTGCCGGGGCATCGTCACGGGCAACGATCAGCTGTACGTCGCCACCAAGCAGCGCGACGGCTCGAAGAAGTACTCCTCCACGAACGAGATCGTGGTCTTCTCGCTGGCCACGGGGAAGACCACGGGGACGAAGCTGCCTGCGGGCGACGCCAGTCCGGTCTTCCCGATCCGCATGGACGGCGGGAACGTCCTCGTGTACAAGTCCGCCCCGTTCACGCAGGTGGTCTCCGTCGACGGCAGGACGATGAAGGGGGAGAAGGTGCTGCTGGACGCCCGCACCCGGCCCAGCACGCTGTCGCCCCTGCTGCACGAACTCGTCTTCACCCACAACAAGCTGTTCATCAGCTCCGACCTGCTCGCCCGGCCCAGCTCGAAGGCCCAGGAGACGGTCATGATGTACGGCTTCGCCGCCAAGTAGGCAGCGTGGCCCGGCGTGTCGGGTCAGGTCGCGTACTGCCGCAGCAGCTGCCCCATCGCGGCGAGCACCGACGGCTCGACCCGGTAGTAGACCCAGGTGCCGCGCCGCTCGGAGGTCAGCAGGCCCGCCTCGCGGAGCTTCTTGAGGTGGTGGGAGACGGTCGGCTGGGAGACGCCGACATCGGAGATGTCGCACACGCACGCCTCGCCGCCCTCGTGCGATGCGACCAGCGAGAACAGCCGCAGCCTGACCGGGTCGCCGAGCGCCTTGAACATCACGGCCGTCCGCACCGCCTCGTCGGCGGTGAGGGGGCGCTCGGTCAGCGGCGGGCAGCAGGGCACGACGTCGGACTCAAGGAGCGGCAGGACCTTCTTGTTCGACATACGTCTATGTTGACACATGTCGATACAGGAGTGATGCTGGCCTTGACGGAAGACATCGATGGATGTCGAAACAGGAAGGGATGCACCGTGACCGCGCCGATCAATCCCGTGCC
>NZ_SRIC01000149.1 GCF_004684775.1 Streptomyces sp. MZ04 | reverse complement strand
ACCCCCCACAGCACTCCCGCGCACCGCATACACACCTCACGCCGCACCCTGCTCGCCTTCATGGGCGCCGCGCTCGTCGCGGGCCCGGTCATCGCCTCGCAGACGGCGGGGGCCGCACCGACCCCCGCGGCGGGCGGCCTCGACGATCCGGCGAAGAAGGAGATCGCCATGAAGATCGTGTGCAGCGCGGAGAACTCCGATCTCAACTGGAAGGACTACTACCGCTACTGCGAGGACATCGGCGACGGGCGCGGCTACACCGCCGGGATCATCGGCTTCTGCTCGGGCACCGGCGACATGCTGGACCTGGTCGAGCTCTACACCGACCGTGAGCCGGACAACATCCTCGCCAAGTACCTCCCCGCTCTGCGCGAGGTCGACGGCACCGATTCCCACGAGGGCCTGGATCCCACGTTCAAGCCCGACTGGGAGAAGGCGGCGGAGGACCCCGAGTTCCAGAAGGCGCAGAACGACGAGCGGGACCGCGTCTACTTCAACCCGGCGGTCGAGCAGGGCAAGGCGGACGGCCTGGGCGTGCTGGGCCAGTTCGCGTACTACGACGCGATCGTCATGCACGGCAACGGCGGCGACAGCACCAGCTTCGGCAACATCCGCAAGCGCGCCCTGAACGAGGCGCAGCCGCCTTCGGAGGGCGGCGACGAGACGGACTACTTGAACGCGTTCCTGGATGCGCGGGTCTGGGCGATGAAGCAGGAGGAGGCGCACGAGGACACGAGCCGTGTGGATACGGCTCAGCGGGTGTTCCTCCAGAAGGGCAACGTGAATCTGGACCCGCCGCTGGAGTGGAAGGTGTACGGGGATCCGTACCGGATCGACTGAGGGGTTCTGGGGCTGCCGGGGGTTTGCGGACATGGCAAACTCACCGGATGCAGATCAGGATGCTCGGTCCATTCGAAGTGCGCGCGGACGACGGCAGCTTGGTCGACGTGCCGGGCGCGCGGCTGCGCGGGCTGCTCATCGCCCTCGCGCTCCGCCCGGGGCACCCGGTGCCGAAGGCGGCGCTCGTCGACTGGATCTGGGGGGAGCATCCGCCCGCCGATGCGACCAACGCCCTGCAGCGTCTCGTCTCCCGGCTGCGGAAGGTACTGCCGGCCGGGGTGATCGAGGGGCGGACTGATGGCTACCGGTTGATGGTTGAGGCCGATGATGTCGACTCCGTGCGGTTCGAGCGGCTGCTCGGGGCCGGTCAGGCCCGTACCGAAGACGGTTCTCGGCGGGCGCGGCTGTTGCGCGAGGCCCTCGAGTTGTGGCGCGGTGCGGCCATGCAGGACGTCGGTCTGCAGGACAGCGCCGCCTTCGACGCGGCGGTCGACCGGCTCGAAGGGCTGCGCCTGACCGCCGCGGAAGAGCGCGCCGACGCGGAAGTCACCCTTGGGCGCGGTGCTGAGATGGTCAGCGAACTGACCGACCTGGTGGCCGCGCACCCCGTGCGGGAACGGCTCGTCTCCGCTCAGATGCGTGCCCTCGCCGCCGCCGGTCGCGACAGCGAGGCGCTCCTCGTGTATCAGCGTGCGAGGGAGGCCCTGGCCGACGCGCTGGGGGTCGATCCCTCGCCGGAGCTGGCCGCGTTGCATGTCGCGCTGCTGCGGGGTGAGTTGGGGCCGCCCAAGGAGGAGATCCGTAAGACCAATCTGCGGGCCGAGTTGACCAGCTTCGTCGGCGAGGGCGCCGCGGTCGGCGCCGTCCGTGAGCTCGTCGCCGAGCATCGGCTCACCACCGTGATCGGGCCCGGCGGCGCGGGCAAGACCAGGCTCGCCACGGAGACCGCGCGCATGCTGCTCGACGAACTGCCGGACGGCGCCTGGGTGGTGGAGCTCGCCGCCGTCGGCGCGGGCGGCGACGTGGGCGATGTGGCGCAGGCGACGCTCGCCGGGCTCGGGCTGCGGGACGCGCTGCTGGGCGGGTCGCCGAACGCGGAGCTGACGGACCGGCTCATCACCGCGATCCGGGAGCGGGAGGCGCTGCTGATCCTGGACAACTGCGAGCACGTGATCGAGTCCGCGGCGATGTTCGCGCACCGGCTGCTCGGGGAGTGCCGGCGGCTGCGCATCCTGGCGACGAGCCGGGAGCCGCTCGGCATCACCGGCGAGGCGCTCTGGCAGGTCGAGCCGCTCGCCCTGCCGAAGGGGAATGCCGGCCCCGGTGAGATCGAGTCCTCGCCCGCCGTCCAGTTGCTGCGGGACCGGGCCGGGGCCGTACGCCGGGACCTGGACGTGGACGAGCGCACCCTGGCGACCATGGTGCGTATCTGCCGGGCCCTCGACGGAATGCCGCTGGCCATCGAACTGGCCGCCGCCCGCTTGCGCACCATGTCCGTCGAGCAGCTCGCCGACCGGCTCGACGACCGGTTCCGCCTGCTGACCGGCGGCAGCCGGACCGCGCTGCCGCGCCACCAGACACTGCGCGCGGCGGTCGACTGGAGCTGGGAGCTGCTCACCGACGCCGAGCGGACCGTTCTGCGCAGGCTCTCGGTGTTCTCGGGCGGGGCGAGCCTGGAGGCGGCCGAGCGGGTCTGCGCACATGACCCCGGGGCGAGCGGTGACGGCGTCGAGCCGTGGCACGTGCTCGAGCTGCTCACCGCGCTCACCGAGAAGTCGCTGCTTCGCGCCGAGGGCGACCGCGCCCCGCGCTACCGCATGCTCGGCACGATCAAGGAGTACGCCGGGCAGCGGCTCGCGGAGGCGGGGGAATCGGAGTCGGCCCGCCAGGCGCACCTGGCCTGCTTCACCGAGCTCGCCGAGACCGCCGAGCCGCACCTGCGCCGCGCCGAGCAGCTGGACTGGCTGGCCAGGCTGGAGGCCGAGCACGACAACATCGCCGCGGCGATGCGCGGTGCGCTCGCGGCGGGCGAGGCGCAGGCGGCGATGGAGCTCGCGGCGGGCGCGGGCTGGTACTGGTGGCTCGGCGGGCACAGGGGCGAGGGCGTCGAGCTGCTCACCGCGGCCACCAGGGTGCCCGGTGAGGTGGCCGACGACCTCCGGGCCACGGTGTACGCGGTCGTCTCGATGTTCGTGAGCGCCGGGCGGGGAGACCAGCACCAGGCGGAGGAATGGATCCGCGATGCGCAACGGTTCAGCGAGCGCGCCGGGGGCGGCCGGCGCCGCCACCCGGCGCTGGGGTTCATCGCCCCGCTGATACGCATGCTGGAGGTGGAGCCCGACGAGTTCCTGCCCGCCTGGGAAATGGTGCTCGACGACGAGGACCCCTGGGTGCGGGCGCTCGCCCGGCTGCACCTGGGCAAGATGCGGATCATGCTCGGCCACGCGGGGCAGGAGGCGGACGCGTACTTGGAGAGGGCGCTCGTCGAGTTCCGGGGGCTCGGCGAGCGGTTCGGGATCTCGTTCGCCCTGACCGAGCTGGCCGACCGGATGGCATCGCGCGGCGAGTTCGCCGGTGCGTGCGAGTACTACGAAGAGGCGATCGCGGTCGTCACCGAGGTCGGTGCCACCGAGGACATCATCCGGATGCGGTCGCTGCAGGCACGGCTGTACTGGTTCCTCGGCGACGAGGACGCCTGCGCGGCCGCCATCGCCGAGGCGCAGCGGTTCGCCGAGCGGGTCGCCTGGCCCGACGCGCTGGCCGAACTGGCCCTCGCGAGGGCGGACATCGCCCGGTGGGGCGGTGACGCCGAGGCGGCGCGTGGGCAACTCGACGTCGCGACGGCCCTGTTGGGCGAGGTGGCGGAGAACGCGTACATGCGGGCGATGACGCACGACCTGCTCGGCTACCTCACCGACGACCTCGGTCAGGCCCGCGCGCACCGCGCGGCAGCCTGCGAGGCGGCGGCCGAGGCGGGAATCTCGCCGCTGACCGCCGGGGTGCTGGTCGGCGTCGCGGACCTGGCACTGCGCCAGGGCGAGTACGAGCAGGCAGCGCGGCTGCTCGCGGCGAGCGCGGGCGTGCGCGGGGTGCGGGACAGCTCCCACCCGGACGTGGCCCGGATCGAGCGGGCAGCACAGAGCCACCTCGGCGAAGCGAAGTTCGCCGAGGTGGCTCTGGAGGGGACGCGGACCGACTGGTCCCGGCTGGTCGAGGTCACGCTCGCTTCTTGAACGTGCCCGAGGTCACGCTCGCTTCTTGAACGTGGCGACCGCCCACACGTACCCGAGGAGGGCGATCCCGAGGCACCAGGCGACGGCCGCGATGGCGTCGCCGCCCGACGGGTCGCCCGCGAGCAGCCCGCGCAGCGTCTCGATGATCGGGGTGAAGGGCTGGTACTCCACGAACTGCCGTACGCCGGTCCCCATCGTGTCGGCGGGCACGAACGCGCTGCTCAGGAACGGCAGCATGACCAGCGGCACGGTGGCCATGCCCGCCGACTCCACGGTCTTCGCGGAGAGCCCCATGGCGACGGTCAGCCAGCTGGCCGCGAAGCCGAACAGGACGACGACACCGATCACGCCGAGCCAGTCGAGCGCGCTCGCGGCCGGGTCGAACCCCATCAGGAAGGCCACCCCGACGATGGCGGCGCAGGCCACCAGGGCGCGCAGGGTGGTGATGATGACGTGGCCGCTCAGCATGGCGCCGCGGGATACGTCCATGACCTTGAGGCGGTTGATGACGCCCTTGGTCATGTCGGAGTTCACCTCCGTCGCGGTGGCGCCGAGGCCGTAGCCGACGGCCATCACGAGCAGACCTGGCGTCACGTAGTCGATGTAGACCTCACCGACGTCGAACCCGCCGCCGAGCACCTTGACGAACATGAGCATGAGGACGATCGGGAACAGGACCGCGTTGAACATCGTGGTCGGGTTCCGCAGGGTGTGCTTCACGTTGCGGCGCAGCATGATCGCCGAGTCGGTCAGCGCCGTAGACATCGATGCGGTACTCACTTCGCGATCGCCTCCGTGTTGATGCCGTTGGTGTGGTCCGTGCCGTTGGTGTGGTCCGTGTCGTTCGTGTCGTTCGTGTGCTCGGTCAGGGCGAGGAAGACGTCGTCGAGGTCCGGTGTGTGCATGGTCAGTTCGTCGGCCTCGATGCCGGCGGCGTCCAGCCAGTCGAGGATGGAGCGCAGCTCGCGCTGGGTGCCGTCGCTGGGGATCTGCAACGACAGCGTCTCGTCGTCCGTGGTGACCTCGCGCAGCGCGACGGCGGCGGACCGGTACGCGACCGGGTCGGAGAACCGCAGCCGCACATGACCGCCGGGAATGAGCCGCTTCAGCTCCTCGGCGCTCCCCTCGGCGGCGATCTTCCCGTCGTTCAACACCGCGATGCGGTCGGCGAGTTCGTCGGCCTCGTCGAGGTACTGGGTGGTGAGGAAGATGGTGGTGCCCTCGACCACCAGCTCGCGGACGATCTCCCACATCGTGCGCCTGCTGCGCGGGTCGAGGCCCGTCGTCGGCTCGTCGAGGAAGATGATCTGCGGGCTGCCGACCAGCGTCATCGCCAGGTCCAGCTTGCGGCGCATACCGCCTGAGTACGTCGCCGCCATCTTGTCCGCGGACTCCACCAGGTCGAACCGCTCGAGGAGCCCCGTGACCAGCTTGCCGCCGGAGCGTACGCGCTTCAGATCCGCCATCAGCTGGAGGTTCTCCCGGCCCGAGAGCAGCTCGTCCACCGCGGCGAACTGACCGGTCACGCCGATCGCCGAGCGCACGTCCTTGGTGCCGGTGGCCACGTCGTGCCCGGCGATCCGCACCGTCCCGGCGTCGGCCTTCATCAGGGTCGTCAGGATGTTCACCGTCGTCGTCTTGCCCGCCCCGTTCGGGCCGAGCATGGAGAAGACCGATCCGGCGGGAACATCGAAGTCGATGCCGTCGAGGACGGCTTTGTCGCCGTATGCCTTGTGCAGTCCTGCGACTGCGATCGCTGAAGTTTTCATGGGTCCACCATCAGCGCCGGGCCTGACAGCTACCTGTCACGCGCCTGTCACGGCCGCTGACGCGGCGTTCCAGCACATCTCCCCAGGTCAGAATGGTGCACAGTCCTCACTCGGACAGCGCGAGCCTCGCCCACACCGTCTTGCCGACCTCCCGCTCCGCCACGCCCCACTCGCTCGCCAGCGCCGCCACCAGGAGCAGACCCCGACCCGACTCCTCGTCAGGGGCAGGCAGTTGGGGATTCAGCGGCGGCCGACTCTCAGTACGGCAATCGCTCACCTCGACGCGTACGACGCCACCCTCGCGCGGCTCGCACGTCAGCCGCAGCTCGAAGTCACGCCCCGCGACCCGGCCGTGCGTCACCGCGTTCGCCGCCAGCTCGGCGACGATCTGCGCCGCCGCCTCGGAGAGTTCGCTGCCGTAGGGCACGCCCCACTCGTCGAGGTGGTACCTCGCCAGACGTCTGGCGAGGCGAGCGCCTCGGGGCGTCGCACTGAAACGCTGCGTGAACACACTTACGGGGGTGGCGGTTTGCGCTCGCTGTGGCATGGCGCCCACCGTGGCCTCGCGGCACGTCCCTCACCAGGAGCCCAACTCGTACGCTCCGTATTTGTACGAGTACGAAGTGTGGACAGTACGCGTAACCGACCGTGACCATGGGCGAGTTGGCGGGGACCGGTAAGCGAGCGTCAGGGGATACCCGTGATGTCGTCAAGTACGCAGGGCAGCAATGAGCCCGAACCGACAGATGGGCTCAAGGCCTTCGGGGCGGCACTGAAGAGCTTTCGCAAGCGGGCGGGCTATACGCAGGAGGCGTTGGCCCCAGAGATCGGGTACTCCACGCACTTCCTCGCCTCCGTCGAGCAGGGGCGGCGGTTTCCTCCGCCTCGGTTCATCGACCAGTGCGAGGCCGCGCTGGACGCGTTTGGCACGTTGCGGCTTATGGCCAATCAGCTTTCGCGGCAGCGGGGGCTTGCGTCGTGGTTCCGCCGCTGGGCCCAGCTTGAGCAAGAGGCGCTGAACCTCTACACGTACGAATGCCGGTTGATCCCGGGGTTGTTGCAGACGGAGGCGTATGCGCGAACGCTGTTCACCAACCAGCTCCCGCCGCTCGGCGACGAGCAGATCGAGGCTCAGCTCGCGGCGAGGCAGGAGCGGCAGAGACTCCTGACGGAGCGGCCCAACACGGCGTACAGCTTCATCCTCGAAGAGCATCTGCTGCTGCGGCGGATGGGTGGGGAGGAGGTGACGCGCGGGCTCGTCGAGCATCTGCTGGGGCTGGCTGCTCTCAGGAACATCGAGCTACAGATCGTGCCCTTGGTGCGGGAGACGCATGCGGGGCTTGACGGTCCGATGCAGCTATCGGAATCCCCGGACAACAAGTGGTTCGCCTACTGCGAGGGGCAGCGCGGCGGTCAGTTCATCTCTGACCCGAGAGAGATCAGCGTGCTCCAGACGCGGTATGCCAGGATGCGCTCACAGGCTCTCACCCTCGAAGACTCGGTGAGCCTGCTGCAGCGGATGCGAGGAGCGGTATGAGCACCCCCGAACTGGCCTGGTTCAAGAGCAGCTACAGCGGCGGTGACGGCGACGACTGCGTAGAAGTCGCCCTCGCCTGGCGCAAGTCCACGTACAGCAGCGGTGGCGACGGCGACTGCGTAGAAATCGCCACCTGCCCCACCACCATCCACGTACGCGACTCCAAGAGCCCCCAGGGCCCCCAACTCGCTCTCTCCCCCACCACCTGGCAGGCCTTCGTCGGCCTCGCCCGTACACACCAGTAGAAGGCGCGGGCCGTACGCCGCCTCAGGACTCGCGGGGCCTGACGGGCTCGGCCCGCTCCGGGTCGGCCGTGAAGCGGGCGTAGTGCACGAGGACCGGACGCAGCCCCCGGCGCTCGTAGAGGCGCTGGGCACCGGAGTTGGCGGCCAGCGTCCCTACGAGCAAGTCGCCGACGCCGAGCCCGTCCAGCTCGGCGTCCACGCGGTCCAGCAGCAGGGTGCCGATGCCGTTGCCGCGCTCGGCCGGGGCGACCGACAGCGTCTGGAGCTCGGCGATGCGGCTGCCGGTCACCCAGGTGTCGTCGGGCCCCGGCTGGATCTCCACGAGGGCGTAGCCGACCGCCCGGCCGTTCAGCTCGGCCAGGAGAACGAAGGAGTCCTCCGCCGCGGTCCAGCGCTCGTAGCAGGAGCGGCGCAGCTCCCAGGACGTCTTGTCGGCGAAGTAGGCGAAGCCGGGCTGCACGGACTGGTGATGGGTGTGCAGCGCCAACCACAGTGGCTGGAGCTGATCGATGAGTTCGGCCCTCCCCTTGCGGATGGTGACGCCATCGCTGATGCGCTCGGCCTGGCTCATCCCGGCTTCCCTTCTCATCTCTTCTCGACGCATGTGCAAGATCCATCCTTACCGCACCGACCGGACAACCGTCACCGCCGCGAGGACAGCGGTGATCCCCCCGAAGACCATCACCACGGTGGTCGACGCCGTGTCCACCACCGCCCCGCCCGCCAGCGCGCCGAACGCGAAGGTCGCCTGGAACGACGACGTGAAGACGACGGACGCCGCTTCGGGCGCACGCGGTGCCGCCGTCACGAACCATGTCTGGGAGCAGACCGGCACCGCGCCGTACGCGGCGCCCCAGACCAGGAGCAGTACGAACGCACCCACCTTCCCCGTGCCGATTAGGGGCAACAGCAGCGTCGCGGCGGCGAGAAGCGACGCGGCCGCCGTGAACGTGGCGCGCAGGTCACGCCTCACCCACGCTCCCGCGAGGAAGTTGCCGAGGATGCCCGCGGCTCCGTACGCCAGTAGGAAGGCGGTGATGAGCCGAGGGCCCGCGGGCGACCGCGCCGTCGAGTGCGGGCGGGGACGCGGCCGAAGAGGCAGGAACAGGCATGACGCCGAGTTCACCAGCGCCGACCGCCCCCGGTCTGGCATGAATTCGACGTCAATGCCCCAGGCACCCGCCCCGCTCACCGGAAGCCCACCGCGCTCGGCCCCAACTGCCCACTCTTCGGTCGCAGTTGGGTGGTTGACGCCACAACCGCTGGGCCGCCATACTCGCCAAACTTAAATCACATTCAGATTCAGGTTCCAGGAGGTAGCAACTCCCGGGTGGCGTGCTCCAGCGCGGTTCGTACCGCAGCTTTCCGGTCCACCCGACCAATGAGCACGTGCACCGCAAGTCCGTCCAACAGAGCGTTGAACGAGGACAGGAACGCCCCGGCGTCCAGCGGGCGGAACACCCCGTCCGCCACACCGTCCCGGACGATCTCGGCCAGGTCCTGCATCCAGGCGCTGTCGATCGCGTCCGCCGTGCGGCTCATGTCGTCGTTCGACACCGCACGCAGCCAGGCTTCGAGCCAGAGCTTCCAGGAGACGTCGTGTCGGTCCGTGGGCAGGTACAACCAGACGAAACGCTCCAGCCGTCCTTCCGGGTCGGCGACCTTCGCGAACTCCTGCGCCCGACGCTCCGCCAGCTGCCGCTCGCTCCAGCGAAACGTCTCGGCCAGGATCTGGTCCTTTGAGGAGAAGTAGTAGAGCACCCGCGCCGGGCTCATCCCCGCCCGCTCCGCGATCTGCTGCACCTGGATCTCGGCCACTGGCCGCTCCGCGATCACCGACAGCGCCGCCTCCACCACTTTGCGCCGCGCCTGCCGCCCGCGCTCCTGTGTCCGGTTGCCCCTGCCGCCCTGCTCAGCCATCCACCACACCGTTCGCCCTGATACGCCCCACGCGCCCCGTGTTCCGTGTTCCGTGTTCCGTGTTCCGTGTTCCGTGTTCCGTGTTCCGAGGAGATTCCCATGGAGAGTAGCCCCCGTCGCCGGACCGTCCTGGCCGCCGCCGGTGCCACCGCAGTTGCGGTGACCGTCACCGAGGGGTGCAGCCCGTCCGGTGAGGAAGACGACCGGCCCGCCGACCTGGTGCTGAAGAACGGCTACGTCTACACCGTCGACGACCAGGACAGCGTGCACCAGGCCCTGGCCGTCACCGGCGGCCGGATCGCCTACGTCGGCAACACCAAGGGCGTCGCCCCGCACATCGGGAAGGACACCAAGGTCGTGGACCTGAAGGGCCGGATGGTGATGCCGGGCCTGCACGACGGACACCTGCACCCGATGGAGGGCGGCCAGGGGCTGCTCGGCTGCGACCTGAACTACGAGCCACTGACGGTGAAGCAGTTCCAGGACAGGGTCCAGGCGTACATCGACAAGACCAAGGACGCCGAGCCCGACGCCTGGGTCCAGGTCAACCACTGGTACGCCCAGGCCATGCGCCCCGCCGGCACCAAGCTGACCAAGGCCGACCTCGACAAGCTGGACACCGAGCGCCCCGTCATGGTGCAGTCCACCGACGGACACACGCTGCTGCTCAACAGCCGTGCCCTGGAGATCGCCGGGATCACCGCCAAGACCGAGGACCCGTCCGGCGGCAGGATCGGCCGGGACGAGGACGGCGAACCGAACGGCCTCCTGGAGGACGGCGCCGACAAACTGGTCAAGTCCAAGCTCCCCGAGCCGACAGCCAAGGACCATGTCAGGGTCGCCCGTAGAGCCCTGACCGCCCTGGCCGAACAGGGCGTGACCACCTTCATGGACGCCCTCGCCGACGAGAACGCCCTCCGCGCCTTCACCACCCTCGCCGAGCAGGGCGAACTCACCGCCCGCCCCCACTTCGCCCCGGTGGTCGAGGTCTCCGCGGCGGACCCGGTCAAGGAACTGCGCCGACTGCGCCGCCGCTACCACGCCGGCCGTACCAAAACCCGCCCCACCGTCGCCGTACACAACGCCAAGCTGTTCCTGGACGGGGTGCTCCAATACCCGGCCCAGACCGCGGCGTTGCTGGAGCCGTACCTGGTGCACAAGCACAACGACTGGGTGCATGGGAACAAGAAGGGCGAGCACTACTGGGAGCCGGAGAAGCTCAACAACACCGTCCACAAGCTGGCCAAGGCCGGCTTCGACCCGCACATCCACGCCATCGGCGACCGGGCGGTACGTACCGCCCTGGACGCCTTCGCCCACCTCCGCGAACAGGGCGACCGGGACACCCGCCCCACGGTGGCGCACGCGGAACTGGTCAACCCCAAGGACGTCCCCCGGTTCGGCCGGCTCAACGTGTGTGCGGCCATGGGCTTCCACTGGCCAAAGCCGGCCCCGGACTCAGTGGACTCGGTCAAGCCGTACCTGGGATCCAAGCGCTGGTCGCACTACGAGCCTGAGGGCGACATCAACCACCACCACGGCCGGATCACTCTCGGCAGCGACTGGCCGGTGGACCCGCTCGACGAGTGGACCGCCATCAAGACCGTGATCACCCGCACCGCCACCCCCGGCAGCCCCTACGCCAAGCAGGGCCCGATGACCCCGCACCAGCGGCTGCCCCGGGCCGCCGCCCTGCGCGCCGCCACCCTCAACGGCGCCTACCAGCTACGCCAGGAGAAGACGACCGGCTCCCTGGAGAAGGGCAAGCTCGCCGACCTGATCGTGCTGGACCGGAACGTGCTGAAGGTGCCCGACGAGGAGATAGCCCGGACCAAGGTGCTGTTGACCGTGGTCGGCGGCAAGGTCGTGCACGGCAGCACCACACTCGACTGAGGCTCGACCGGACTCACGAACAGAGCCACACTGATCTGCCACCTGGGCGCAAGACCTCCTGGAGCGCTGCTCCAGGAGGTCTTGCGCCAGGAATCCTCTCCCCCTGGGGAGGGGAGCATTCAAGTCAGTGGGCCCCCGCTGCGGAAGACCCTTCGTGCACCCTCTGTTCCGCTATTTCTCCCCCGGCCTCCATCGGAGCCGTCACATCGTCGTCGTCCTTGCGGCCGCCGATGTGGTTGAAGACCAGGTTCAGGAGCACCGCGGCGACACAGCCCGTGGAGATGCCCGAATCGAGGATGATCTTCGCGGTCTCCGGGAACGCGTGGTAGAACTCCGGCGCCGCGATCGGGATCAGGCCGACGGCCAGCGAGACGGCGACGATCAGGACGTTGTTGTCCTTCTCCAGGTTCGCCTTGACCAGCGTCTGGATGCCGCTCGCCGCGACCGAGCCGAACAGGACGACGCCCGCGCCGCCGAGTACCGGGCGCGGCACGACCGCGATCAGCGACGCCGCCATCGGGCACAGGCCCATCAGGACCAGGAAGCCGCCGCCCGCGGCGACGACGTACCGGCTGCGGATCTTGGTCATCGCGACCAGGCCGATGTTCTGCGCGAAGGCGCTGCACATGAAGCCGTTGAAGAGCGGGCTGATCGCCGAGCCGAGGGTGTCGGCGCGCAGACCGGCCGCGATGGTCTTCTCGTCGGCGGGGCGGTCCACGATCTCACCGAGGGCGAGCATGTCGGCGGTGGATTCGGTCATGGAAACCACCATGACCACGCACAGCGAGACGATCGCCGCCGCCGCGAACTGCGGGGCGCCGAAGTGGAACGGCGTCGGGAAGCCGACGATGTCCGCGTCGCCGACCGGGCTGAAGTCCGTGACGCCGAAGGGGATCGCGACGAGCGTGCCGAGGATCAGGCCGAGGAGGACCGCGATCTGCTTGACGAAGCCGGTCGTGAAGCGGCGCAGGAGCAGGACGATCACCAGGGTGATGCCCGCGAGGCCGAGGTTCTTCATCGAGCCGTAGTCGTCGGCGCCCGGCACCGGGCCCTGGGCCCAGCCGAAGGCCACCGGCATGAGTGAGATGCCGATGAGGGTGATGACCGTACCCGTCACCACCGGCGGGAAGAAGCGGACCATCTTCGAGAAGAACGGGGCCGCTATGAAGCCGAGGACGCCCGCGACGATCACGGCGCCGAAGATGATCGGCAGCGCGTCGTCCTTGTCCTTGGTCGAGTCGACGACCGCGAGCATGGGCGCGACCCCGGCGAAGGTGACGCCGTTGACGAAGGGGAGCCGGGCGCCGATCTTCCAGATGCCGAGCGTCTGGAGGAAGGTCGCGAGGCCCGCCGTGAAGAGACAGGCGCCGGTGAGGAACGTGAGCTCCGTGGCGGAGAGGCCGATCGCCGCGCCGACGATCAGCGGCGGGGCGACGACACCCGCGTACATGGCGGCCACGTGCTGCAGACCGGTGGTCGCCATCTTCAGGGGTGGGAGCTTCTCGTCCACGGGATGTACGGGTGGTATGGACCCCTCGTCGGAGTCCGGGTCGGGGGTGTTGCCTTGCTTGGTGAACCTGGGCTGAGTGGCCACTGTGGCTCCTCCGGTTGTTTTCCAGTGCGTACGGGCTGTGCCGGCACTTCGCTTCTGGGAGGTGGTGCGTGGTGCAAGGACTTGCTCGGTATGAAGTTGTGGGTGGTGGTACCGGCGGGGCCGGTGGGGTACTGCGCCCAGGTAGTACTGACCGCCCCGGGAACGTGAAGCTTTGGGCCACGTTCCGGGGCGGCACTTGAGCAGCCCGCTCGGCCGCTCAAGTCCGGTCAAGGGCCGTCCCCCCTGACCGGAGTTCCAGGTGTCAGCTCTCGGCGGAGATCCGCGCGAGGCGCTGCGCCTCCTCCCGCGTGGAGCGGGCGATGGCGTCCTCGTCGACGTGCAGCAGGCGGCCGTTCTCGACGACCGGCTTGCCGTTGACGAGGGAGAGTGTGACCGGGGCCGCCGCGCCGAAGACGATGGCGGTCACCGGGTCGGCGATCGAGGAGTGCCCGATGCCGTCGATCTTCCAGAGGACCAAGTCGGCGAGCTTGCCCGCCTCCAGGGAGCCGATCTGCGTTGCGCGGCCCAGGACTTGGGCGCCGCCGTACGTGCCCAGGCGCAGTGCCTGGCGCGCGTTCAGGGCGGCTTCGCGGTGCGCGCCGAGGCGGTTGATGAGCAGCGCGTTGCGCAGCTCGGTGTGGAGTTCACCCGACTCGTTGGAGGCGGTGCCGTCGACGCCGAGGCCGACGGGGACGCCCGCCTTCAGCATGTCGGGGACGCGGGCGATGCCTGCCGCGAGGCGGGCGTTGGAGGACGGGCAGTGGGCGACGCCCGTACCGGTGCGGGCGAAGGCCGCGATGTCGGAGTCGTTCATGTGGACGCAGTGCGCCATCCACACGTCCTCACCGAGCCAGCCCGTGGACTCGAAGTAGTCGGTGGGGCCCTTGCCGAAGAGCTCGTGGCAGAACTTCTCCTCCTCGACCGTCTCGCTGCCGTGGGTGTGCAGACGTACACCCAGGCGGCGGGCCAACTCGGCGCCCTGCTTCATGAGTTCGGTGGAGACCGAGAACGGCGAGCAGGGGGCCACGGCCACCTGCGTCATCGCGTCGAAGGACGCGTCGTGGTGCTTCTTGACGGTCTCCTCGGTGGCGGCGAGCGCGCCCTCGAGGGTCTCGACGGCGAAGTCCGGCGGCAGGCCGCCGTCCTTGACGCTGCGGTCCATGGAGCCGCGGGCGAGGGTGAAGCGGACGCCCATCTCGGAGGCGGCACGGATGATCGAGCCCGACAGGTCGCCGGAGCCCTTCGGGAAGACGTAGTGGTGGTCCATGGCGGTGGTGACACCACCGCGGGCCATCATCCCGAGGGAGCCCTGCGCGGCCGCGTACGTCATCTGCTCGTCGATGCGCGCCCACGTCGGGTAGAGCGCCACGAGCCAGTTGAAGAGGTTGTGGTCGGTGGCCAGGCCGCGGGTGATCCACTGGTAGAAGTGGTGGTGCGTGTTGACCAGGCCGGGGGTCACGAGGTGACCGGTGGCGTCGACACGGCGTACGACGTTCGCCAGGCCCTCGGGGGCCTTGCCGGCGCCGATGGACTCGATCTTGTTGCCCGCGACGACGACGTACCCCGATGCGTACTCGGTGTCGTTGGCGTCCACGGTCGCGATCGCACAGTTCTCGATGACGATGCGCTGCGGGTCTGCCGGTGCTGCCATGGTGCGTCTTCCTTCGTTGGTGAGTGGCGATGTGGGCACGGCATGACCCTAGGAAGATTTGAGTGCCGCAGCCGCGTGGCTACGGGTGCCGAGATGGTGAAAGAACAGGTTGAGCAGGACCGCTGTCAGCGCTCCCGCACTGATTCCGGAGCCCAGGACGGTCTGCGCCCAGGCCGGGAATTCGGCGTAGAAGGTGGGCGCGGCGAGCGGGATGATGCCCGCTCCGAGCGCGACGGCCACCAGGATGATGTTGGAGCTGTCGTCGAGGCCCGCCTCGGAGAGCGTGCGGATGCCGCTCACGGCGATGGAGCCGAAGAGGACGATGCCCGCGCCGCCGAGTACCGGCATGGGGACCACGTTGACGACCGCGCCGAGCACCGGGAAGGCGCCGAGCACGATGAGCGCTCCGCCCGCGACGGCGACGACATAGCGGCTGCGTACACGTGTCAGGGAGACGACGCCGACGTTCTGCGCGAAGGCCGAGGTCGGGAAGCCGCCGAAGACGGGACCGAGGAGGGTCGCGATGCCGTCGGTGCGCAGGCCGCGGGTGATGGTCTTCCCGTCGGTCTCGCGGTCGCAGATCTCGCCGAGGGCGAGCATCCCGGCCGCCGACTCGGTCATCAGGACCAGCATCACGATGCAGAGCGAGAGGATCGCGGCGGGCTGGAAGGTGGGGGCGCCCGCGGCGAACGGCGTGGGCAGCGCGGCGAGCGGCGCGGACTGCACGGAGGTGAAGTCGGCCATCCCGAACGGGATCGCGGCCAGCGTGCCGATGAACATGCCCGCGAGCAGGGCGACTTGCTTGAGGAACCCGCGTCCGAAGCGCTGGAAGAGCAGGATCACGACGAGCGTGAAGGCGGCGAGCGCCAGGTACTTCATGTCGCCGAAGGTCGGGTCCGTGTCGTCGCCGCCCTGCGCCCACTTCACGGGCACGGGCATCAGCGTGACGCCGATGAGTGTGATGACGACGCCGGTGACCAGCGGCGGGAAGAAGCGGAGCAGCCTGCCGAAGAAGGGGCCGATCGCGAGGCAGAAGACGCCCGCGACCATCACCGCGCCGTAGATCGCGGGGAGTTGGTCGCCCTTGGCGTTGGTCTCGGCGATGGCGAGGATGGGCGCGATGCCGGCCGACGACGCGGCGTTGACGAAGGGGAGCCGGTTGCCGACGAAGCCCTTGACGCCGAGCGTCTGCAGGATGGTGGCGAGTCCGGCGATCAGCAGGCCTGCCGCGATGAGCCGGGTCTGGGCCACGGTGTCCAGGCCGCAGGCCTGGCCGATGATCAGCGGAGGGGTGACGACGCCCGCGTACATGGCGGCGATGTGCTGGAGCGCGGCGGGGAACAGCCGCGAAGGGTGAAGCTTCTCATCCACCGGGTGACAGTCGGGAGTTGACTCGCCGTCGGCTATGTCCGATGGGGTGGAACACGGGCCTTTCGCGGGCCCCGATGCAGGCTGTGCCATTGCTGCTGTTCCCTCCGGTGTGGCGCGCCCCCGCCCACTGCGGTGCGGCGGGGGCGCGCGTCCCGCGTCAGAGGTTGGTCATGTCGACCGGGATCTTCGGCTGGACGCCGTCCCTGAGAACCGTGGCCTCGATCAGGCCGTAGGGGCGGTCAGCCGCGAAGTAGACCTCGTTGTCGTTCTTCAGCCCGAAGGGCTCGAGGTCCACCAGGAAGTGGTGGTTGTTCGGCAGCGAGAAGCGGATCTCGTCGATCTCGCTCCGGCTGTTGATGACGCGCGAACCCATTTGGTAGAGGGTCTGCTGCAGCGAGAGGGAGTACGTCTCGGCGAAGGCCTGCAGGATGTGCTTCTTGGCCTGCTCGTACGACTTCTCCCAGTTGGGCATCCGGTCCGCGTCGCTGGTCCAGTTGTAACGCCAGGCGGCGGAGACGTCGGTGCACAGGATGCGGTCGTACGCCTCCTTCAGCGTCGTGTACTTGTCCTTGACGTAGCCCCAGAACTCCGAGTTGGTGGAGTTCATGACCGTGAGGTCCTTGAGCCCGGAGATGATCTCCCAGTTCTCACCGTCGAAGGTGATCTGGGAGGTGCGCAGCTCCTGGCCCTTGCGGGCGAAGGAGTGGTTGACCTCGTCCGAGCCGATGAACTTGGAGTTGTTGTCCGAGGTCGCGATGCGCTCCCAGGAGTACTCCTCGATCCGGATCCGAGCGCGGTGGATCGGCTCCTGCGACGTCACGAAGTGACGGGCGAGGTGGATGCCGAACTGCTCGGCGGACTCGATGCCGTGCTCCTTGGCGAACGCGAACACCGTGTTCTTGGTGGTGTCGGTCGGCAGGACGTTGGCGTTGGAGCCCGAGTAGTGCACGTCGTCCATGTCGCCGGAGAGGGCGACCGAGACGTTCAGGTCCTTGATGTGGTGGGTGTCGCCGTCCCGCGTGATCTTGACGACGCGGTTCTCTGCTTTGCCGTACTGGTTCTGGCCGAGAATCGTGGGCATGTCTGCTAGCTCCCTCGGTAAACGGAGTAGCCGAACGGGTTGAGCAGCAGCGGTACGTGATAGTGCTCGCCCGGGCTGACGGCGAATGTGATCGCCACCTCCGGGAAGAACGCACCGCTGTCCCTTACGCGGGGGGCGTCCTGCTGCGCCTCGGCTTGCTTCTTGGAACTGTGGTTGTTTGAAAAGAAGTACTCCTCGACCTCGAAGTCGAGTCGTACGTGGGTGGTGCCTTCCGGCAGGGCCGGGAGGTCCTTGCAGCGCCCGTCCGCGTCGGTCGCGGACCCGCCGAGCGTCACCCACTGCGCTTCGCGGCCGCTGCGGGCCGTGAGCGTGATGGCGACACCCTCTGCGGGGCGTCCGACGCTGGTGTCCAGGATGTGCGTGGACACCGAGGCGGTGGTTTCCGTGCTCATGCGTTCTCTTCCTCCACGATGCGGGTCAGCCGGATTCGGTTGATCTTGCCAAGTTCGGTGCGGACGATGTCGCGCTCCTGCTCGGCGGTGTTGTCGATCCGGGTCTTCACCGCATCGCGCATCTGCTCTCCGGTCGCGCCGGTGGCGCAGATCAGAAAGACATGGCCGAACTTCTCCTGGTAGGCCAGGTTCAGTTCGAGCATTTCGGCCTTGAGCTCTTCGGAGGCCCCCGCCATGCCCCGCTGTTCGCGGGACGAGGTGGGGTCGCCGGGCTTCGGGCGGCCGATCGGCGGGTGCCCCGCCATCGCCTCGGCCAGATTCTTGTCGGTCAGTTCGGCCGTGGCGGCGTCGCTGGCGGCGAAGAGGGCTTCGACGGCGGAGAAGGGGCGCTGGGAGAGCAAGGTGCTTCCCCAGGCCGAAGAGGCACAGACCTCATGGAGGGCGGCGGTTGCGGCGCTCTCCGTCAAGGCGTTGAACCGGGCGAGACCCGGTGTCGTACTCGAAGTCACGGGGAGCCTCCGTGGCCTTGTGCTGGACGGGCTGCGGATAGCTAACGCCAGCTGAAACACCACGTCAACACTTTGTTGAAAACTTCGCGTTACAGAAAACCGCCGTCCGGTATCCGGACGGCGGTCTGCGTAACGGCCTGGGTAGTAGTCCCCATGACGTCGGTGACCTGGGGTTCCTTGAACGGGTGGGGCTCAGGTTGAGCGGTTCAAGTAGTTGTAGACGGTGAAACGGCTGACACCGAGCGCGCCGGCCACCGTTTCCACGCCATGCCGTACGGCGAAGGCGCCACGCGCCTCGAGTATCCGTACGACCTCTTGCTTGGCCTTGCGGTCGAGCTCGGAGAGGGGCACGCCGCGCTTGCGCTCCAGCGCCAGCAGGATGTGGTCCAGGGAGTCCGCGAGCTGCGGAAGGCGTACGGCGACCACGTCCTGCCCCTCCCAGGCGAGCACGACGTCGTCGGTGCCCGCCTGACCGGGCGGCACCATCTCGCCGCCCATGGCGTCCACGAGCGGCTTGACGGCGGCCACGAAGGGGTCGTGGTCGTCTGTGGGTCCGGTCATTCGACGGCCTCCCCCGACTCTCCGAGCACATTCACCTGGAGCGAGACGCGGGTGGCGCCGGCCTCCAGGGCCTTGCGCAGCAGGGCGTCGACTGCCGTCAGGACCTCGTCGGCGCCGCCTTCGGCGGTATTGCCGAACGGGCCGACGTCCACGGCGTCGAGATCGGCCCCCTGGATGACCTCGCGGGCCACCACCGCATGGGGCGGGGCCTCGTCCAGGTCGAACGGTTCGGTCGTGAACTCCACTCGCAATCGCACGGGCCCAACCTACTGCCGTGTTTCCGATTTCCGGGAGGCCCCTCTTGACAAGGGCGGAGCCTCGACGGCAATCTTCCATCAGACAGAAATTAACTTCCGCAATACGGAAGGAGCGCGGAAGCCCCATGGGATACTCCGACCAGCGCTTCAATGTGAACCTGTCGATCCTCTTCACGGAACTCCCGCTCCTGGAGCGCCCCGCGGCCGCCGCCGCGGCGGGCTTCACGGCGGTCGAGCTGTGGTGGCCCTGGGTCGACGCCCCCACCCCCGAGCAGTCCGAGCTCGACGCGCTGCGCGCCGCGATCACGGACGCCGGCGTACAGCTGGTGGGCCTGAACTTCTACGCCGGGCAGCTGCCCGGTCCCGACCGGGGCGCGCTGTCGATCCCCGGCGAGGAGAGCGAGAAGTTCCGCGCGAACCTCGCCGTCGCGGCGGACTTCGCCGAGTCCCTCGGCTGCAAGGCGCTCAACGCGCTGTACGGCAACCGGGTGGAGGGCGTGGACCCCGCAGTCCAGGACGAACTCGCCCTGGAGAACCTGGCGTTGGCGGCACGGGAGGCCGACCGGGTCGGTGCGATCCTCTTGATCGAGGCGCTCAACAAGCCCGAGTCGCCGCTCTGCCCGATCGTCAGCGCGCCGGCGGCTGTCGCCGTGGTGGACCAGGTGAACGCCCTTACCGGTCTTGGTAACGCCAAGTTCCTCATGGACCTTTACCACCTGTCCATGAATGGCGAGGACCTGCCTGCCGTCATCGAGCAGTACGTGGCCCAGACCGGGCACGTGCAGATCGCGGACAACCCTGGCCGTGGGGCCCCGGGGACGGGGTCGCTGCCGCTTGAGGAGCTGCTGGATCAGCTCCGTAAGGCCGGATACGAGGGGTATGTCGGGCTGGAGTACAAGGCCGGCGACCGTCCCAGCGCCGAGGCCTTCGGCTGGCTGCCCGCTGCGGGCTAGGCCGCCGCTTCGGGGCGGATC
>NZ_SRIC01000014.1 GCF_004684775.1 Streptomyces sp. MZ04 | reverse complement strand
AGGGGAAGTAGACCTCTCCAGCACCCCTCCGCCGCCCCGCGTCAGCCCTCGAAAGGCCCTCGCGTCAGCCCTCGAAAGGCCCCCGCGTCAGCCTTCGAAAGGCCCCCGCGTCAGCCTTCGAAAGGCCCTCGCGTCAGCCCTCGAAAGGCCCCCGCCCCATCTGCTCGCGCACCGTCATCACCTGCGGACTCACCAGCCCGCGCCGCTGCCAGTTCGCGCCGTCGACCACCAGGGTGTGCCCGGTGATGAAGCGGGCGTACGGCGAGGCGAGGAACGTCGCCGCCCAGCCCAGCTCGCGCGGCGTGCCCACGCGGAGAGCGGGCTGGCGGGAGCTCAATTCGCCCCGGCGGCCAGTCGATTCAAGGTTGCCGCGGATATCGGCGGTCATGTCCTCGTGCGGCATCAGGCCCGGCACCAGGCCGTTGACCTGGATTCCGTACGGACCCCATTCCACCGCCAGCGTCTCGACCAGGCTCCGCACGCCCGCCTTGGCCGCCGCGCTGTGTGCGAAGCCGGGCCCGCCCGTCCACGCGTACGACGCCCCGATGGCGATGACCGAACCGGGCGTACCCGCCGCGAGATGACGGCGCGCGAACTCGCGCGTCATGAGGAACGTCCCGGTCAGAGTGATGTCCACGACCGAGCGCCACGCGTTCGGGGACATGTCCTCGGCGGGGACGGGGAAGTTCGCGGCAGCGTTGTTGACCAGCACGTCCGGCAGTCCGTACGCCTCCTGCGCCGCGTCGAAGGCCGCGGAGACGCGGTCCGGGTCGCGGATGTCGCAGGGCACGGCTGTCACCCGGCCGCCGAGGCCCACGAGTTCGTCCCGCGCCGCCTTCAGCCGCTCCTCCTTGCGACTGGCGATGACCAGATCAGCCCCGAGCCGCGCGAACTCCGCCGCGATCGCCTTGCCGAGCCCCGTCCCGCCCCCGGTGACCAGGACGACCGCCCCGTCGTAGGTACCGTCCGGCAGGGCGCTCACGCCCGGCGGGGGAGGCGCGGGAAGTCCGGGCGGCGACGCGCCAGTCTCGTCCGTCATGGCCGCATCGATACCGCCTTCCGCATCAAAGCTCCATGGCCGTACGGGAATTGATGTCCGCCATGACGAGCTCGTAGTTGATCATCGCGCCGGCCTGGTAGCCCGCGGCCGCCGCGTGGATCACCTGGACCTTCGGGCCTGTCGCGTTGCCCACGGCCCAGACGCCGGGGACGCTCGTGCGGCCGGTCGGGTCGACGGCCGGGTAGGGGCCGACGGGCGTGTCCTGCATGGCGGCGCCGAGCTCGTTCAGCAGACCGTGCCGCGGCAGCGGCTTCGCGTCGACGAACAGTGCCGAGCGCGGGAACACCTGGCCGCCGGCGAGCCGCACCCCGATCAGACGGTCGTCCTCGATCTCGAGGCCGGCCACCTCGCCCTCGACCACCGTGACGCCGGCCGCGGCCAGCTGCTCCCAGTCCTCGTCGGACAGCTCCCGCACGGTGTGCAGGAAGAGCGTCACGTCCTTGGACCACTGGGTGACCAGGAGCGCCTGGTGGATCCCGGTCACCTCCGAAGCGATCACTCCGAAGGGCTGGTCCCGTACCTCCCAGCCGTGGCAGTACGGGCAGTGCAGCACGTCACGGCCCCAGCGTTCGGCGACGCCGGGCAGGTCGGGCAGCTCGTCGACAAGGCCGGTGGCGACGACGATCCGCCGGGCGTGCACCGACCGGCCGCCGGCGAGCGTGACCTCGAACTCCCCGGCGCCGTCCGGCAGTACGGCCGTCACACGGTCCTCGGCCACCTCCACGTCGTACGCGGCCAGCTCCCGCCGCCCCTCGGCGAGGAACTCGGCGGGCGGCATGCCGTCCCGCGACAGGTAGCCCTGCATGTGCGCGGCGGGCGCGTTGCGCGGTTCGCCCGCGTCGACGACGAGCACGCGACGCCGCGACCGGCCGAGCACGAGCCCCGCGCTGAGCCCGGCCGCACCACCGCCGACGACGACCACGTCGTAGGCGGTGCCGGTGCTGTCGCCGTTCACGTTCCTGGTGTCCTGGGTCATGGTGACCACCTCCACGGAGACCGTCGCACCGGCGGCGCGGTATTGACAAAGAACATTGCCGAAACTGCAATAGAGCCATGGCGAAGAAGACCGAAGAGGACGCGAACCTGGACGGAGTCCTCGCCGAGGTCGGCCCGCGCCTCCGCCGCGTCCGCAAGGAGCGCGGCGCCACCCTGGCCGCCCTCTCGCAGTCCACCGGCATCTCCGTGAGCACGCTCTCGCGCCTGGAGTCCGGCCGGCGCAAGCCCAGCCTGGAGCTGCTGCTGCCCATCGCCCGCGCCCACCAGGTGCCCCTGGACGAGCTGGTCGGCGCCCCGCCCGTGGGCGACCCCAGGGTGCGGGCCAAGCCGATCGTCCGGCACGGCCGCACCATGGTGCCGCTGACCCGGCAGCCCGGCGGCCTCCAGGCGTACAAGGTGGTCGAGCCCGCCCGCTCCGTACAGCCCGATCCGCAGACCCACGAGGGGTACGAGTGGCTGTACGTCCTCTCGGGAAAGCTGCGGCTCGTGCTCGCCGATCACGACGTGGTCCTCACGGCCGGCGAGGCCGCCGAGTTCGACACCCGTCTGCCGCACTGGTTCGGGTCGACGGGCGAGGGGCCCGCCGAATTCCTCAGCCTGTTCGGGCCGCAGGGGGAGCGGATGCACGTCAGGGCGCGCCCCGCACAGCGGCAGTCCAAGCAGAAATAGCGACAGCCCCAGGCAGGAACTGCGACAGTCCAAGCAAGAGTGAGGACGCCCTGACGGGACCTTCCCCCCACTTCAAGCGACCGCTTAGTATGCGATCGAGCCCGGTCCAGGAAAGCCCCCGTGGAGGCCCCGCATGCAGGCATGGCAAGTGCACCAGAACGGCGAGCCGAGCGCGGTGATGCGTCTCGAAGACGTGGAGCGCCCGGTGCCGGGCGACGGACAGCTGCTCCTGAAGGTCCGCGCCGCCAACATCAACTTTCCCGACGCCCTGCTCTGCCGGGGGCAGTACCAGGTCAGGCCCCCGCTGCCGTTCACGCCCGGCGCGGAGATCTGCGGCGAGACCGAGGACGGGCGCCGCGTGATCGCCAACACGGCACTGCCGTACGGCGGTTTCGCCGAGTACGCGCTCGCCGACGCGGCGGCCGTGCTGCCCGCGCCCGACGGGCTCGACGACGCGGAGGCCGCCGCCCTGCACATCGGCTACCAGACCGGCTGGTTCGGCCTGCACCGCCGCGCCCACCTCCAGGAGGGCGAGACGCTCCTGGTGCACGCGGCCGCCGGCGGCGTCGGCAGCGCGGCGATCCAGCTCGGCAAGGCGGCGGGCGCCAAGGTCATCGGCGTGGTCGGCGGCGCGGCGAAGGCCGAGGTCGCGCGGGAGCTCGGCTGCGACGTCGTGATCGACCGGCGTACGGAGAACGTCATCGGTGCCGTCAAGGAGGCCACCGGCGGCCGTGGTGCCGACGTCGTCTACGACCCGGTCGGCGGTGACGCGTACGCGCAGTCGGCGAAGTGTGTCGCCTTCGAGGGGCGGATCATCGTCGTCGGCTTCGCGAGCGGCGTCATCCCGACGCCCGCGCTCAACCACGCCCTGGTGAAGAACTACTCGGTCCTCGGCCTGCACTGGGGCCTCTACAACACCAAGGACCCGCAGGCGATCCTCCGTTGCCACGAGGAGCTCACCCAGCTCGCGGCCAAGGGCGCCATCAAGCCCCTCATCAGCGAGCGGGTGCCGCTCGGCGAGGCCGCCGCCGCCGTCCAGCGCGTCGCCGACGGCGTCACCACGGGCCGCGTCGTCGTGGTCCCCGAGGGGGGCGCCGCATGACCGACGCCGCCGAACTGCGCCGCCGCACCCAGGAGTTGCTCGCCGCCCACCCGCCCGCGTCGACCGGCCGCGTCGACTTCCTCAGGGCCCGCTTCGACGCCGGACTCGCCTGGGTGCACTACCCGGAGGGGCTCGGCGGCCTCGGCGCGGCCAGGTCCCTGCAGGCCGTCGTGGACGCCGAGTTGGAGGACGCCGGCGCGCCCGACAACGACCCGCGCCGCATCGGCATCGGGCTCGGTATGGCGGCCCCCACCATCCTGCGCTTCGGTACCGACGAGCAGAAGCGGCGTTTCCTGCGGCCGCTGTGGATCGGCGACGAGGTGTGGTGCCAGCTCTTCAGCGAGCCCGGCGCCGGATCCGACCTCGCCGCGCTCGGCACTCGCGCCGTCCGTGACGAGGGGGGCACCTCCCGCTCGAGCGAAGCCGAGAGTGGGGGAACCTGGGTGGTCGACGGGCAGAAGGTGTGGACGTCCGGCGCGCACGCAGCCCGCTGGGCCATCCTCATCGCCCGCACCGACCCGGACGTGCCCAAGCACCGCGGCATCACGTACTTCGTCTGCGACATGACCGACCCGGGCGTCGAGGTGCGGCCGCTGCGCCAGATCACCGGCGAGGCCGAGTTCAACGAGGTCTTCCTCACCGGCGTACGCATCCCCGACGCGCACCGCCTGGGGGAGGTCGGCGACGGATGGAAGGTCGCGCAGACCACCCTGATGAACGAGCGCGTGTCCATCGGCGGCGCGCGCATCCCGCGCGAGGGCGGCCTGATCGGCCCCGTCGCCGCGACCTGGCGCGAGCGCCCCGAGCTGCGCACGCACGACCTGCACCAGCGCCTCCTCAAGCTGTGGGTGGAGGCGGAGGTCGCCCGGCTCACCGGTGAGCGGCTGCGGCAGCAGCTCGTCGTGGGGCAGCCGGGCCCCGAGGGTTCCGGGATGAAGCTCGGGTTCGCCCGCCTCAACCAGGAGATCAGCGGCCTGGAGGTGGAACTCCTGGGCGAGGAAGGGCTGTTGTACGAGGACTGGACGATGCGGCGGCCCGAGAAGGTCGACTTCGCGGGACGTGACGCGGGCTACCGCTATTTGCGCGCCAAGGGCAACAGCATCGAGGGCGGGACCAACGAGGTGCTGCTCAACATCGTCGCCGAGCGCGTCCTCGGTCTGCCGTCCGAACCGCGCACCGACAAGGACGTCGCCTGGAAGGACCTCGCGCGATGACTGATCTGCTCTACTCCGAAGAGGAAGAGGCGCTGCGCTCGGCCGTACGCGGCCTGCTCGCGGACCACTGCGACGCGGCCACCGTCCTGGCCCGCTGCGAGACCGACGAGCCGCACGACCGTGAACTGTGGAAGTCGCTCACCGACGGCATGGGCCTCGCGGGGCTGCTCGTGCCCGAGGAGCTGGGCGGCCAGGGTGCCACGCACCGCGAAGCGGCCGTGGTCCTCGAGGAGTTGGGCCGCGTGGTGGCGCCCGTGCCCTTCCTCACCAGCGCCGTCGTCGCGACCGAGGCGCTCCTCGTCTGCGACGGGGAAGCGGCGGCCGAGCTGCTCACGGCACTGGCGTCGGGACGCACGGTCGGCGTGCTCGCCGTGCCGCTGTCCGCGGCCCCCGGCCGGCGGTTCGCGGACGTCCGCGAAGAGGGCGGCGCCCTGCACGGCCGCGTCACCGGGGTCGCCGACGCGGCCGCCGCCGACGTGCTGCTCGTGCCGACGGCCGCAGGCCTCTTCGCGGTCGACGTCGCTCAGGACGGCGTGACCGTCACCGCGCAGACCTCCCTCGACCCCACCCGTCCGCTCGCCACGGTGACGTTCGACGCGGCACGCGCGCGTGCCCTCACCTCGGACACCGACCTGGCGGTACGCATGGGCCTGCGGGCTGGAGCCGGGCTGCTCGCCTCCGAGCAACTGGGCCTCGCCGAATGGTGCTTGACCGAGACCGTGCGCCATACGAAGGAACGGCACCAGTTCAACCGGCCCGTCGGCTCGTTCCAGGCGCTGAAGCACCGGCTCGCCCAGGTGTGGCTGGAGGTCGTCAACACCCGTGCCGCCGCCCGGCACGCCGCCGACGCCCTCGCCACCGGCAGCGACGAGCCCAACCTGGCCTCGGCCCTCGCCCAGGCCTATGCCGCTCCCGTCGCGGTCCACGCCGCCGAGGAGGCGCTCCAGTTGCATGGCGGCATCGGCATGACGTGGGAGCACCCGCTGCACCTCTATCTGAAGCGGGCCAAGGCCGACTCGATCGCCTTCGGCACGGCGGGCCGGCATCGCGAGGAACTGGCACAGATGCTCGACCTCCAGGCGCCCTGACCGACGTACATACCCCACAGCAGTGTTCGAGGCAGCCCGCACGTACCGCGTGCGGGCTGCCTGTTTTACCTCTCCATGACGACGTGTCGATCACGTGAGGCATAATTGCGAATCATTCGCAATAACTGTTGATCTTCAGTAGGGGTGTGGAGCATGAGGGCCCGATCGATACGGGGCACGGGCGCGGTGGCGGCGGCCGCCTCTCTGGCGGTCGCCGCCTCGGCCTGTTCGGCGCCGGGCGACGGCGAGAGCGCGGGCGCCGCCAAGGACTCCGCGGTCGTCGGCATCGCGTACGAGCCGGAGACCCTCAGCCCGCTCCTCGGCTACGGCAAGGACGGCAACTCCAAGATCTTCGACGGTCTGCTCACACACGACGCCGACATGTTGCTCAAGCCCGCGCTCGCCGCCGAGCTGCCCAAGGTCGCCGACGACGGCACGACCTACACGTACAAGCTGCGCGAGGGCGTCGAGTTCAGCGACGGGAAGCCCTTCACGTCCAAGGACGTCGTCTTCACCTACGAGACGATCCTCGACAAGAAGACCAACAACGCCGCCAAGACCGAGCTCGACGCCGTCAAGAGCGTCGAGGCCAAGGGCGACGACACGGTCGTCTTCCACCTCAAGTACCCCTACGCGCCGTTCGCCGAGCGCACCGTCCTGCCGATCGCGCCCGAGCACATAGCCGGCAAGCAGGACGTGAACACGGGCGAGTTCACCACCCGGCCGGTCGGCACGGGACCGTACAAGCTGGTGAAGTGGTCCAAGGGCGAGAAGCTCACCTTCAAGGCCAACCCCGGCTACTGGGGCGGCGCGCCGAAGGTCAAGAACTTCACCATGGCGATCATCAAGGACGACGACATCCGGGCCACCCGGCTCGACGCCGGTGAGCTCGACGGCGCGATCCTGCCGCCCAACCTCGCGAAGAAGTACGGACACGACGCCAACAAGAAGACGTACGCCGCCAAGACCTTCGACTACCGCGTGGTGACCCTGCCCACCGGCAACAAGGTCGCGGGCGACACCGGCATCCGGCGCGCGCTCGACACCGGCGTCGACCGCAAGGCGATGGTCGACTCCATCCTGGACGGCGCGGGCAAGGAGGCCTACGGGCCCGTACCGACCGACAGCCCCTGGTTCACCAAGGGCACCGAGCGGAAGTTCGACGCCGCCAAGGCCAAGAAGATCCTCGACAAGGCGGGCTGGAAGCCCGGCGAGGACGGGATCCGCGAGAAGGAGGGCGTCCAGGCGAAGTTCCCGCTCTGGTACCTCTCCGGCGACAAGCTCCGCCAGGACCACGCGCTCGCCTACGCGTCCGACGCCAAGAAGCTCGGCATCAAGGTCGAGGTGCAGGCAGGCACCTGGGAGGTCATCGAGCCCCGCATGCCCAAGGACGCGGTCCTCGCGGGCGGCGGCTCCCCGGCCGACCCGGACTTCGACCAGTACACCCTCCTGAAGTCCTCCCTCGCCGGTGACGGCTTCAACAACATGGCCCACTACGACAACCCCAAGGTCGACAAGGCCCTCGACGAGGCCCGCGAGAGCGGCGACCACGCCAAGCGGCAGGCCGCGTACGACACCATCCAGCGCGAACTGGTGAAGAACCCCGGCTACACCTTTCTCACCCACATCGACCACCTCTACGTCGTCGACAAGCGCTTCGGCGACCTGACCACCCAGACCGAGCCGCACGACCACGGCCTCGCGTCAGGACCGTGGTGGAACGTCGAGGACTGGCAGCCGAAGCAGTGAAGTCCGCGCTCCGGAAGCTCCCGTGGGGGCCGATGGCGCGCATGACGGGACGGCGGGCTCTGTTCGCCGTCCCGGTCCTGCTCGCCGTCACCTTCGGCGTCTTCGCGATCGCCGCCGCGTCCCCCTTCGACCCGGTCAAGGCGTACGCGGGGACGGCCGGGCTCACGGCGTCCCAGGAGAACCTCGACCAGCTGCGCGCCAACCTCGGCGTCGACCAGCCCCTGGTCCAGCGCTGGTGGAACTGGCTCACCTCGGCCCTGACCGGCGACCTCGGCGACTCCAGCACCCTGCGCCAGCCCGTCTCCGACGCCATCGGCGAACGCATCGGCTGGTCCGTGCTGCTCGCCGCCACCGCGTTCCTGCTCGCGATCCTCGCCGGCACCACGCTCGGCGTCCTGGCCGCGCGCCGCCCCGGCGGCTGGCTCGACCGCGCGGTGACCTCGCTCGCGTACACACTGGAGGCGGCGCCGCCGTTCTGGATCGGCCTCCTCGCCGTCTGGCTGTTCGCCTTGAAGCTGGGCGTGCTGCCCTCGGGCGGGCTCACGGACACCGCGAGCTCGACCGTGACGGCCGGACAGGTCACGAGCCATCTCGTGCTGCCCGCCGCCGTCCTGGCGATCTCGCAGCTTCCCTGGTTCGTCCTGTACGTACGTCAAGGCGTCGGCGACGCACTCGGCGACGACCCCGTCCGCGGTGCACGCGCGCGTGGCCTGGCCGAACGCACCGTCCTCCTCGGGCACGCCCTGCGCTCGGGGATGCTGCCCGTGCTCACCCTGATCGGCTCCCGGGTGCCCGAACTGATCACCGGTGCGCTCCTCGTGGAGACCGTCTTCAGCTGGCCCGGCATCGCGGCCGCCACCGTGCAGGCCGCCACCTCCGTGGACTTCCCGCTGCTCGCCGCGCTGACCGTGCTCGCCACGGCGGCGGTGCTCCTGGGCAACCTCCTCGCCGATCTACTGTACGGCCTCGCCGATCCGAGGGTGGGATTCGATGGCTGACGTGACCTGGCGTGCCACTACAGGGGGCACTTCTCCTGGGGGCACTTCCAAGACCCGCTCCACGCGCGCGTGGCGGGTGCGTTCCTCGGCGGTGATCGTCGCGGCGGTCGTCCTCGCCGTCCTCCTCGTACCGCCGCTCGTGAACCTCGACGAACAGGCCGTGAACCTCGCGGCCAAGCTTCAACCGCCGTCCTGGGCACACCCCTTCGGCACCGACGACGTCGGCCGCGATCTGCTCGTGCGCTGCGTGTACGGGCTGCGGGTCTCGCTCCTGGTGGGCGTGGTCGCGGCCGTCGTCGCCACCGTCATCGGCACGGCCGTGGGCGCCCTCGCCGCCGCGTCGGGCGGCTGGGTGGACCGGGTCGTCATGCGGCTCGTGGACGTCTTCTCGTCCGTGCCGCACCTGCTGCTCGGCATCTTCATCGTGGCGATGTTCCGGCCCGGCGTATGGCCGGTGGTCGTCTCCGTGGCGCTCACCCACTGGCTGTCCACGGCCCGCATCGTGCGCGCCGAGGTGCTCTCGCTGCGCTCCCGCCCCTATGTCGACGCGGCGCTCTCCGGCGGTGCGTCGCGGCTGCGCGTCACCGTGCGCCATCTGCTGCCCGGCGTGCTCCCGCAGGCCGGACTCGCCGCCGTCCTGATGGTGCCGCACGCCGTGTGGCACGAGTCCGCGCTGTCCTTCCTCGGGCTCGGACTCCCCACCCACCAGGCCAGCCTCGGCACGCTCGTGCAGAGCGCGCGCGGCTCGCTGCTCGCCGGGGACTGGTGGCCGACGCTCTTCCCCGGCCTGTTCATCATCGTGCCCACCCTGGCGATCGCGGGCCTCGCGGGCGCCTGGCGGGAACGGATCAACCCCCGGCGCCGATCGGAGCTGACGCTGTGACTCCCGTGCTGTCCGTGCAGGGCCTTTCCGTACGTTTCCGCATGCGCGGCGGCAGCTTCGTCTCCGCCGTCACCGACGCCCGCTTCGACCTCGCGGCGGGGGAGTGCCTTGCCCTCGTCGGCGAGAGCGGCTGCGGCAAGTCCGTGCTCGCGTCGGCGCTGCTCGGGCTGCTCCCGCAGAACGCGGAGACGGCGGGATCCGCACTCCTGGGCGACATCGACCTGCTGACCGCCGACGAACGGACCCTGGCCCGCACGGTGCGCGGGCGGCGCGTCGGCCTCGTACCGCAGAGCCCGGCCGCGCATCTCACGCCGGTGCGGACGGTGCGCTCCCAGCTGGAGGAGACCCTGCGGCAGCTCGCGGGCGTGCGCCGGCCGAAGCTGCGGGCGGCCGCCGAATCCGCCGCCGAGCGCGCCGCGTTCCCCGCCGGACATCTGGACCGCTACCCGCATCAGCTCTCCGGCGGGCTCGCCCAGCGCGCCGCCACCGCGCTCGCGCTCATCGGCGACGCGCCGCTGCTGCTCGCCGACGAGCCGACCACGGGACTCGACCGCGACCTCGTCGACCGCACGGTGGACGAACTGCGCCGGCACGTCGGCGATGACCGCGCGCTGCTCCTGATCACCCACGATCTCGCCGCCGCCGAGCGGATCGCCGACCGCGTCGCCGTGATGTACGCGAGCCGCATCGTCGAACTCGCCGACGCCGACGCCTTCTTCGGCACCCCGGGACCCCGCCACCCGTACGCGCGCGGCCTGCTCGACGCCCTGCCGGAGCGGGAGTTCACGCCGATCCCCGGAATGCCGCCCGAGCTGTCCGCGCTGCCGGGCGGATGCGCGTTCGCGGCGCGCTGCTCGGCGGCGGACGAGGCCTGCGGGGCCGTTCCCGAGCCGGTGGACCAAGTCGCCTGCCACCACCCCCACCCGGCGGCCCTGCTGGAGGCACCCCGTGCTTGAACTGCGTTCCGTCACCGCCGGATACGACCGCCGGGCCCCCGTCGTACGCGGCGTGGACCTCACCGTCGACGCGGGCGCCTCCGTCGGCCTGCTCGGCCCCAGCGGCTGCGGCAAGTCGACGCTGGCCCGCGTCGCCGCGCTGCTGCACAAGCCGGACGCGGGCCGCGTCGTCATCGACGGTGAGCCCGCGCGCGGCTGGCGGCACCGCGCACCCCGGACCCAGCGCACCGCCTTCGGCGTCGTCTTTCAGCAGCCGCGGCTCTCCGCCGACCCCCGGCTGACCCTCACGAACCTGATCGCAGAGCCGCTGCGCGCAGGCGGCCGGGGGAGCGAAGCACCGGAGCGCGTACGGGAGTTGGCGGCCACCGTCGGCCTCGGCGACGACCTTCTGGGCCGCAGACCGCACGAGGTGAGCGACGGCCAGCTGCAGCGCGCCTGCCTGGCCCGCGCGCTGGTGCTCCGCCCCCGCTGGCTGATCTGCGACGAGATGACCGCGATGCTGGACGCCTCGACGACGGCGGCGCTGGTGCACGCGGTGGAGGAGTACCGGCGCGAGAGCGGCGCGGGTCTGCTCGCGGTCGGACACGACCGGGTGCTCCTGGAGCGGTGGTGCGACCGGACGGTGCACTGGAGCGAGCTGGTGGCCGCGCGAATTCCGGAGTGAACGAAGGGCGTCGATAGCGCCAACTCCGCGCCTCAGGGGGTTTCTTGACGCGGGCATGGCCTCATACTCACTGAGGCCCCGCCCGTCGTCCCCTCGTCCTCCGGGAGTCTCCATGACCCTCTTCAGCCGTCGTAGAGCCCTCACCACCTTCGGCGCCGCCCTCGCGGGCACCGTCGCCGTTCCCGCGTACGCCCACGCGAGCGAGCGCGGACACGGCCCCCGCCCCCTCATCCGCGCCCACGCGCACAACGACTACGAGCACCCCCGGCCCCTGTTCGACGCCCTCGACCACCGCTTCGGCAGCGTCGAGGCCGACATCTACCTCGTCGACGGCCAACTCCTGGTCGCCCACGACCCGGTGGACCTCGACCCCACCCGCACCCTCGAATCCCTGTACCTGGACCCTCTCTCCGCCCGCGTCCGCGCCAACGGCGGCTCCGTGTACCGGGGTTACCACCGCACTCCCTTCCAGCTCCTGATCGACATCAAGACCGAGGGCGCGGCGACGTACCTGGAACTCGACCGCCATCTCCAGCGCTACCGGCACCTGTTCACCACGTACGCCCACGGCAAGGTGCGCCGCTCCGCCGTGACGGCGGTGATCTCCGGCGACCGCGCGGCCCGCGCGCCGATGGAGGCCCAGCGGGTGCGCCGCGCCTTCTACGACGGCCGCCTCGCCGATCTCGGCACCGCGGCCCCGGCCTCCTTCATCCCGCTGATCAGCGACAACTGGACGCTCAACTTCAGCTGGCAGGGCGTCGGCGCGTTCCCCGCGGCCGAGCGCGACAAGCTGCGCGGCATCGTCTCCACCGCCCACAAGCGCGGTCAGCGCGTACGCTTCTGGGCCACCCCCGACCTGGCGGGTCCGGCGCGCGAGGCGGTGTGGGGCGAGCTCCTCGCCGCAGGCGTCGATCACCTGAATACGGACGACCTGGCGGGGCTCGAAACATTCCTCGACGCCCACGGGAACTAGCACCCGTTCGGAGGACATGCCGGTCGCCCGGACGGTCCCTCCGCTGCGCCACACTGACGGCCGAAGCCACGGTGTTGACGTGGCGGAGGAGGTTGTCCCATGGCCATTTCGGTCTCTGTGGTGCTGCTGCTTCTGATCCTGGCAGTGGTCTTTCTGCGCAACGGCGCGCTGAAGTTCTCGCACGCCCTGGTCTGCGCTTTGCTCGGCTTCTATCTGGCGAGTTCGAGCATGGCGCCGACCATTCACAACGGGCTCACGGCCACCGCGGACATCGTCAGCGGTCTGCAGCCCTGAGGATCGGCCTCAGGCCGTGATCGTTTCGCTTTCATGAACAACTGGCTCCGGGTCACCGGCTCGTCGAGCAGTACGCGGGAGCGCCCGCCGCCGCTCAGCCGCTGCCCGGCGAACAGCCGCCCCAGCACCCGTATCTCGCGGCCAACGGCCGCAGCGGCATGCACGCCGACGCGGCGGGCAGCGGAACGTACCCCTGGAACGGGCCCCTCGGGAAGAAGCCGCAGGCCGACAGCGAGAAGATGGCGGCGCTCGGCGGGGAGTGCGCCACCGTCACCTTCGACCGCGCGGGCCGCATCGTCACCGTCTGCGGCACCTTCACCGGCTTCCTGGTGAAGCTGCTCGACCCGGACTCGCTGGAGACGCTCGCCGAGTACAAGCTGCCGCAACGCCCCTCCACCGTCGAGGCGATCACCCGGCTCAACTTCTCGAAGATCTTCAAGGACACCTCGGGCGGCGCCTACTCGTATCTCGACAACGAGGACCGACTGGTGCTCGCCGACTCCCGGCAGCACATCGTCCGGCTCGCGCACGAGCAGACGGCGGACGGCAGTTGGCGGTTCGTCGTCGACAAGGACTGGGATCTGACGGAGCACGTCCCGCACGACTGCGTGACCTGGTCAAACCTCTACCCGAGTGGCGAATGTGACCCGGTCACGTCCGTGATGCCCGACTGGGAGGGCCGCATCTGGTGGGTGACCCGGCAGGGTCGCGTCGGAACCGTCGACCCCGAGTCCGGTGACATCCGCAGAGGCGCCGACGCCCCCGACGACAAGCGGCTCGTCTGCAAGGTCCCCGTCTTCGGCTCCGGCGCGTCCACCACCGACAACTCGCTGATCAGCTGGGGCGACAGCCTCGTCGTCGAGAACAACTACGGCTACGAGAACATCACTTCGCCCCTGACGGCCGTCGACTTCCGCACCGGCGAGACCAAGTGGAAGCGCCTCGCCGGCACGGGCATCGCCTACGACAACAACTGGGCGCCGGTCACCCTCGGCCCCGACGGCACGGTGTACGTCGGTGTCTTCAACGGGCTCGTGGCGGTGCGGGACACCGAGTGACCGGCGGAGCCCGGGCTCACGTCAGGGAGAACACGCCGATGCCGTTCGCCACCGGGCGTTCCGCGCCACCGCTGGGGTTGTTCCGTACGGTGACGGAATCGGTGCCCGGGGGCCTGGCGACCAGGGTGCTCGAGGAGACCAGCGTGGACGAGCCGCCGCCGTCCAGGCTGAATCCGTCCACCGCGCCCAACTCGCGCAGGGTGCCGGCCACTTCGGCGATCGTCAGGCCCGTACGGAACTCCGGGGAGCCGTCGAGCGAGAGCAGCAGCAGGCGCTTGCCGTCGTCGGAGATCCCGGCGGCGGTCCGGATGGCCGAGGTCACGGAGTCGAGGCCGGGCAGCGGGGCGCCGCCGCGCAGCACCGGGTAGCCGCCGAGCGCGAAGCGGAACGGGACGAGGGAATTGGCCGCCACCAGGCGGTGCCGGACGTGCACGAGGTCACCGACCGACAGCTTGCGCAACTGCTGCGCGCCCGCCTCGCGGCCCACGAGGACCGTGGTGCCGCGGGCCACGGGCCCGCTGCCGGGCGTGTCGGCCGACTCCACGACACGCCCGTCGCGCACGGTCACCTCGTGGGTGTCCGTGCTGCAGGGCGCGCCCCGGTTCGTATCGGTGCCGCAGGTGGAGCGCACCCGCGACGTGCTGCCCCAGTCGCTGGTGAACGCCCCGACGGAACCCACCGGGATGGCGTACTGATTGAGTCCGCCCAGCGGCAACCGGGACTGCGGGGTGCGTACTTCGCCGTCGAGGCGGAGGCTGTCCATGCGGGCCCGGCCGTCGGAGCCCACGCCGAGCACGGCTTCGGTGGTCACGCCGGGCGGCATCGCGGGACCGAAGCGCTGACCGTTCGGCACCGCCGCCTTGAGGGCACGGCCGAGTGCGATCGCCGGGCCGACGGGCGCGCCGGTGGCCTCGACGCCTGGATGCTGGGTCTCGGTGATGTTGAAGAAGTCGCCGTTGATCCCGCCGACCGCCCCCGCGCCGTCCGCGAGCGCGGAGACGACGGTGCGGGCGCCGACCGCACCCGGATAGAGCAGTCCGACGCTGGTGCGCGAGTCTTTGAGGTCGACGTCGAGTACGTGCGCGCGGGCCATGCCGTGGGAAGCCGGGATGTCGAACTGCCAGTACTTCACGCCTGGAGCGATCCGCGACTCGGCCATCTCGTCGGCCGCCTGTACGCCGCTGGCCGGTGCCGCTCCCATCAGAGCCGCACCGGCCAGCGTGCCGAATGCCGTGAGTACGGAGAGCGCCGCTCTCGCCGTTCTGAACCGTCCCAAGGTGTGTTTGCGCCGTGTTGACACCCATGCCCCCCTGAAGTCTCCCTGACCGACCGACCGTCTCAGTCTGAGGGTCGGTCAGAAAGTGCACCAGGGGGCAGCGCCGTATGGGTGCCGGGCCGGCGGCTAGCTGCCGACCAGCCGGGAACGGATGAGGAAACGTACGCCTTCGGGGGCTTCGAGGGAGAAGCCGCTGCCCCGGCCCGGCACGACATCGACGATCAGCCGCGTGTGGCTCCACACCTCGTGCTGGCTCTTCGACATCCAGAAGGACACCGGTTCGGCCACGCCCGCCACGTCCAGGGACGCGAGCCGCACATCGGAGTCACCGGTCCGGAACTCGCCCTCCGGGTAGCACATGGGCGCGCTGCCGTCGCAGCAGCCGCCGGACTGGTGGAACATCAGCGGTCCGTGGGCCTCCCGAAGCCGCCGCACCAGTTCGGCGGCCGCGGGGGTCAGCTCCACGCGCGGGGATTCGGTCATGGGCTGCTGCCATTCCTTGCTCGCCGGGCCGCCGTTGAGGCGGTGGTTCCAGTCAACCCCGCGCAAGGTTGCGAGGACGTTGCACGCGCGGCCAGGACAGGGCGGCGGGGAGCAGGCAGGCGTGCGGCCTCACCAGACCAGGACCGCCCGCACCGTCTTGCCGCCACGGCCGGTGCCGACGACCTCGAGGCGCGCGGCGAGGTGCCGCACCATCGCCAGGCCGCGCCCGCTCTCCCGCTCGGTGTCCGCCCTGAGCTCGGTACCCGTCTTGAGTACGTGCGGGCTGACCGGGCTCGCGTCATGGACCTCGACGGTCACCTGGGCGTCGGACACGACCAGGCGCAGGCGGCAGGGGCTGCGGCCGTGCCGCGTGGCGTTGGTGACGAGTTCGGACACGATCAGCGTGGCGTCGTCCACCCGTTCGGCGTCCACCTTCGTCACATGTCGATGGGGGCGGGTCAGGAACACGGAGGTCAGCTTCCGTGCCCGGCCCGCCGAAGCGGCCTCCTGCGGCAGGGCGAATTCGGCGCGTGCGGTGTGCCGATGGGCGCGCGTGTGCGCACGCATGGCGACTCACTTCCCCTCCCTGGGACAACCGGCGCACTCATGGAACTCCGTCCACCGGGGCCACGGCATGTCTTGCGCGGCCGGTCCTGCCCCACGGTGATGCCCGTCCCGGCTGATCGCCAACCGGGCCGCCGGTCAGGGAATGCGGGTCACCGCGGCCCTTCGCGTACTCGGCGGTGACCCGCTCGGCCAGTTCCGAGTAGAGGTCGGACGCCTGTGCGGGAGCACCAGGTGGCTGCCGGAGGGAAGCGCGTCGACCAGGGTGCGCACGATGCCGTACGGGTCTTGGCCGTCGGGGAGGAAGTGCATGAGCGCGATGAGCGACAGACCGCAGCACGATGGGGTCGTTGTCGGTGCAGACGACCCGCGCCGACGGCACGATCCCCTGGACGATCTGGTGCAGATTCGGCTCGGTGGGGATTCCGGTGCCGATGTCGAGGAACTGGTCCTGACGTACTCCGTTGCGGCTGAGTCCCGCCCGGCATGCGGTCGCGCCCGGCGGGACGCGGGGCCTTCGGTGCGGGGAGTCAGCCGCCGATGCGGATGCGGTGCACCTGGTCCTGGCCCTCGGGGCCGGTGCCGGACTTGTCGACCGCGTACGCGGTGCCGTCGGTCACCTGGACGTGGTTGGGGTTGGCGCCGGTGGCCGGGGTCTCGACGACCGCGCCCTCGCGGGGGTCGACGACGGTGATGTTGCCGGGCGTCCGGTTGGCGACCAGGACGTTGCCCGAGCGCCGGTCGGTGGCGACGGACAGGGCGCCCGCGCCGGTCGGGACGGTTTTCGTGACGGCGCCCGAACGCAGGTCGACGACCGAGAGGGCGCCGGCGGCCTGGTCGGCGGTGTAGACGGTGCGGCCGTCCTTGGACAGCGCGATGGAGATGGGGCCGTCGCCGACCGGGACCTCGACCTTCAGCGTTCTCGGGTCGACCTTCACGAGACCGGACGTGGTGACCGGCGGGCGGCCCACCGCCGACGTGGCCCACAGGACGTTGTTCCGCTCGGAGTACGCGGACTGGTACAGGCCTTTGACGAGCGGAGCGGAATCGACGGTCGAACCGGTCGAACCGGTCGAACCGGTCGAGGCGGCCGAGCCGGTCGAACCGGTCGAGGCGGCCTCACCCCCGGTAGAGGTCCGCGAGGAGCGCGACGGCGGCGTGGGTCGCGGGGTGCGGGTCGTGGCGCCGCCAGATCAGCCGGACGGTGATGGGTGCGGCGTTGCGCAGCGGGCGGAAGACGACGCCGTCGCGGCGGTACTGGTTGCCGGTGCTCTCGGGGGTCAGGCCGACACAGCGGCCCGACGCGATGATGGCGAGCCAGTCGTCGATGTCCCGTGTGTACTCCACGGCCGGACGCGTCCCCTCGGGCCACAGCTCGGCCGTGGTGGTGCCGGTGCGCCGGTCGATGAGCAGGGTCCGCTCCCGTATGTCGGCCAGCGGGACGGAGCGGCGCCTCGCCCACGGGTCGTCGGCGGCCATGGCGCAGTAGCGGCGCTCCTGGCCGACCGCGGCGTCGGCGAACCGCGCCTCGTCGAAGGAGGTCCGTACGACGGCGAGGTCGCACAGGCCCTCCGCGAGGCCGCCGGTCGCCGAGTTCGTACGGATCAAGTACAGCTCGATGTCCGGGTGTTCGGCCGCCCAGCGGCGCTGGAACTCCGCGGTGTGACGGCCCATCGCCGACCAGGCGTGGCCGATGCGGAGCCGGGTGTGCCCGGTGGTCGCCTCGCGGATGAGGTCATCGGCCTCCGCGAGGACATGACGGGCCCGCGCGAGGACCTGCACACCGGCGGTCGTGGGCGTGACGCTCCTGCTGGTGCGGTGCAGCAGACGCACCCCGAGGGTCTCCTCGAGGCCGCCGAGGGTGCGCGAGACCGCCGCCTGGGAGACGCCGAGCTCGGCGGCGGCGTCGGTGAAGCTGCCGGTGTCGATGATGGCCACCAGGCAGCGCAGATGCCGAAGCTCCAGATCCATGACCCCAGCGTATAGATGAGCACTCACATGCATTTTGCGTATGTGAGCGGGAGGCGCATTCTGCGGTGCATGCGAAGGTCTCAAGGCGCCGACGGGCTCGGGGTGGTTGCGGGGGATCGGGCGGACGGTTCGGCCCGCCGGTTCTCGGGGACGGCCATGATGCTCGGCAGTGGTCTCTCCAACCAGGTCGGTGCCGCCACGGGCGCCCTGGCGTTCGACGCGATCGGTCCTGCCGGGGTGGTGGCCGTGCGGCAATGGGTCGCGGGCGTCCTCCTGATGGCCGTGGGCAGACCGAAACTGCGCGCCTTCACCTGGCGCCAGTGGTGGCCGCTGCTGTGCCTGGCGGCGGTCTTCGCCACCATGAACCTGTCGCTCTACACCGCGATCGACCGCGTGGGCCTCGGCCTCGCGGTGACCCTGGAGTTCCTGGGCCCTCTGACGGTCGCGCTGGCCGCGTCGCGGCGGGCGGTGGACCTCGGCTGTGCCGTCGTCGCGGGGGTGGCGGTGGTCGCGCTGGCCCGCCCGCAGCCCACCACCGACTACGCCGGCATCGCGCTCGGCCTGCTCGCGGCGGTCTGCTGGGCCTCGTACATCCTGCTCAACCGCACCGTCGGGGCCCGCCTTCCGGGCGTCGAGGGATCGGCGACGGCCGCGGGCATCTCCGCCCTGCTGTACCTGCCGGTCGGCATCGTGGTCCTCGCCCACCACCCGCCGACCCTCACCGCGCTGGCCTGCGCGAGCGCGGCAGGACTGCTGTCGTCCGCGGTGCCGTTCCTGGCCGATCTGCTGGCCCTGCGCCGCGTCGACGCCCGCTTCTTCGGGATCTTCATGAGCGTCAACCCCGTGCTCGCGGCTTTGGTCGGCCTGGTCGTCCTGGGGCAGGCCCTGCAGTGGGTCGAGTGGCTCGGCATCGCGGCGATCGTCGTGGCGAACGCGGTGAGCATTCTCGTGCCCGGGAGGCGGTCCCGGCGCGCGGTCGTCCGGTCACGGCCGACGGCCGTGGACCGGACGGCGCCCAGGGAGCCGAGCCGCCGCTAGGGCGGCTGCTCGTGCAAGCGGCCGTTATTCGAACCGCGACGTGTCGCCCGCACCGCGACGCACGATCTCGGCCTCGCCGCTGGAGAAGTCGATGACCGTGGTCGGCTTCGTGCCGCAGTCGCCGGAGTCGACGACGTCGTCCACCACGTGGTCGAGCCGCTCCTTGATCTCCCAGCCCTGCGTCAACGGCTCGTCCTCGTCGGGCAGGAGCAGGGTGCTGGAGAGCAGCGGCTCGCCGAGCTCGGCGAGCAGGGCCTGCGTCACGACGTGGTCGGGAATCCGGACGCCGACCGTCTTCTTCTTCGGGTGCAGAAGCTGGCGCGGCACCTCCTTCGTCGCGGGCAGGATGAAGGTGTAACTGCCCGGCGTGGCCGCCTTGATCGCCCGGAACACGTCGTTGTCGACGTGCACGAACTGCCCCAGCTGGGCGAAGTTCTGGCAGACCAGCGTGAAGTGGTGACGGTCGTCGAGGTTCCGGATCGTCCGGATCCGGTCCAGGCCGTCACGGTTGCCCAGCTGGCAGCCCAGCGCGAAACAGGAATCCGTCGGGTACGCGACGAGCGCGCCGGACCGGATGTCGTCCACCACCTTGCCGATGGTGCGCTGCTGCGGATTCTCGGGGTGCACGTCGAAGTACTTCGCCATCCGCCGAGCGTACGTGATCAGGCCGCCGGTTCCGCCGCAGCGAACGGGCGGCCATCACGAATGTAGTTCAGCTTAACGAAGGTGCAATTCTCTTTGCTTGTCCTTTCAGGTCGTCGGCGGCATCGTTCAAGAGGCAACGGCCCGAACGATGCACGGACCACGGCACGGACAAGGAGAATCAGCGTGAGCGGCGTCCCCGGAAGTGCCTACGCAGGGATACGGGTGGGGGTTCTCGCGCTCCTCTGGGGATCGACCTTCCTGTGGATCAAACTGGCCCTCGACGGTCTCTCGCCCGTCCAAGTCACCCTCGTACGCTGCGCGTTGGGCACCTTGACCCTCGCAGCCCTGCTGCTCGCCGGGCGCCGCCGGCTTCCCCAGGGCGGGGCGACCTGGCGCCACATCGCCGTCGCCGCCTTCTTCTGCAACGCCCTGCCGTTCGGCCTCTTCAGCGTCGGCGAGCAGACCGTCGACTCCGGGGTGGCCGGCGTACTGAACGCGACGACGCCCCTGTGGTCGGTGCTCATCGGCCTCGCCATCGGCACGGAACGCGGACTGCGCCCTGTCCGACTGGCCGGGCTCCTGCTCGGCTTCGCGGGGGTGCTGCTGATCTTCGCCCCGTGGCAGCAGTCGGGGCTCGCGAGCTGGGGCGCCCTCGCCATCGTCGGCGCGGCGGCCAGCTACGCCATCGGATTCGCGTACATGGGACACCATCTGGTCGGCAAGGGCATCCCCACCATCTCCCTCTCCACGGCCCAACTCCTGGCCGCGACAGGGCTGACGACGCTGATGGTGCCGGTCGGCGGCCTCGATACCGTCCATGTCCAGCCCAAGGCTCTGATCGCCGTCGTCGTCCTGGGGATCTTCGCCACCGGGATCACCTTCCACCTCACCTACCGGATCATCGCCGACGAGGGCGCGACCAACGCCGCGACGGTCGGCTATCTGCTGCCGGTGGTCTCCGTCGGGCTCGGCGCCGTCGTGCTCGACGAGGCCTTCAGCCTCCGGGTGGCCGCGGGCATGGTCGTCGTACTCGTCGGAGTCGGCATGACGCGGCGCCAGAAGCGGGCATCCGCACCGAACACCACGGAAACCCCGGAGGGCAGCGCCCTCACGATCGTCGAAGCACCACAGCACGCAGAACAGGACGCACTGAAATGACCGAAGTGACGGTGACGGCCTCCCTCGCGGAGTCGCTGCCCGTGGACGCCATCGTGATCGGTGTCGCCCAAGGGCCCAAGGGACCGATACCCACCCCACACGCAACGGCGTTCGACGGCCCGTCGGCCGAACTGCTCGGCGCCCTCGGCATGACCGGTGCCGCGGGCGAAACCGTCAAAGTCCCCGCGCCGAACGGGATCGAGGCGCGCCTCGTGCTCGCGGTCGGCCTGGGCGAGGCCGACGCCAAGGGCGGGCACGACACCGAGGCGCTGCGCCGCGCCGCGGGCGTGGCGGCCCGGACCCTGGCCGGTGCCACGAAGGCCGTGCTCGCCCTTCCTGCCGCCACGCCCGATGCCGTGGAAGCGGTGGCGCTCGGCGCACTGCTCGGTGCGTACGCCTTCACCGCGTACCGGACGACCGGCGAGGACAAGCCGCCCGTGGGCGAGGTGTCCATCCTCACGCGGCACGGGGGCGCCGAGGCCGCGCTGCGCCGCGCCACGGTGATCGGCCAGGAGCTGAACCGTGCCCGCGACCTCATCAACACACCGGCGAACGACCTGCACCCGGAGAGCTTCGCCGCCACCGTGCGGGTGGTCGGCGCGGAGTTCGGACTCACGGTCGATGTGCTCGACGAGAAGGCGCTCGCCGAGCACGGGTTCGGCGGCATCCTCGGCGTCGGCCAGGGCTCGGTGAACCCGCCGCGCCTTGTGCGGATCGCCCACACCCACCCACAGGCGCGGACCGGCGTCGCCTTCGTGGGCAAGGGCATCACCTACGACTCGGGCGGCATCTCGCTCAAGCCCGTCGGCTTCAACGAGATCATGAAGCGCGACATGTCCGGCGCGGCCGCCGTGCTCGCCGCCGTGACGGCCGTGGCGCGGCTCGGCCTCCCGATCGACGTCACCGGCTGGCTGGCGCTCGCGGAGAACATGCCGTCAGGATCCGCGGTCCGGCCCGGCGACGTCCTGCGGATGTACGGCGGCAGAACCGTCGAGGTGCGCAACACCGACGCCGAGGGGCGACTCGTCCTCGCGGACGCCCTGGTGCGCGCAGGCGAGGAGCGGCCGGAGGCCATCGTCGACGTGGCGACCCTGACCGGTGCCATGCGGATGGGGCTCGGCAACCGCCTCTTCGGCGTGATGTCCCCCGACGACGCCTTCCGTGAGCGGATCGTGGACGCCGCGGGGCGCACCGGCGAACCGGCCTGGCCGATGCCGCTGCCCGCCCAGCTGCGGGAGGGCCTTGACTCCCCGGTGGCCGACATCGCCAACCAGGGGGAGCGCATGGGAGGAGGGCTCGTCGCGGGCCTGTTCCTCAAGGAGTTCGTGCCGGCGGGTACCCGCTGGGCGCACCTGGACATCGCGGGACCGGCCTTCCACGAGGGCACTCCGTACGGCTACACGCCCCAGGGCGGTACGGGAACCGCGGTCAGGACTTTGGTACGGCTCGCGGAGGAGCTCGCCGATGCCCGCTCTTGAGTCCGTCACGGCGGCCGCGGCACCCCAGCCGTTCGGCCACTACGCGCAGGCCACCGTCACGCCCGACGGCACCATCTGGGTGTCGGCGCAGCTTCCGGTGGGCGGGGGCGTCCGCGCCGACGCACCGCCCGCCGAGCAGGCGCGCCAGGCGCTGGCCAACGTGCTGTCCATCGTCGAATCGGCGGGCGAGAGCGCGGAATCGGTCGCGAAGGTCCAGCTCTATCTGACGGAGATCACCGCCTGGGAGGCGGTCGACGCCGTCTTCGCGGAGGTGTTCGGCGACCATCGCCCCGCACGGGCGGTCCTGCAGGTAGCCGGGCTGCACCACGGGTTCCGGGTGGCCGCGGACGCCGTCGCCCGGCGCGGGCGCACCGAGCGATCGGACGGGCGGCGATGAGGATCCTCCACCAGGTCGACTCGTTCACCCGGACCCCGTTCACGGGCAATCCCGCCGGGGTGGTCCTCGACGCGGACGGCATGACGGACGCCGACATGCTGGCCGTCGCCCGTGAGCTCAACAACTCCGAGACGGCCTTCGTGTTGCAACCTGACGGCGCCGATCACGACGTACGCGTCCGCTTCTTCACCCCGACGACGGAAGTGCCCACGTGCGGGCACGCGACCGTGGGTGCGCATTTCGCGCGGGCCGTCGAGTACGGGCTGCCGTCCGGCTCGCTGGTGCAGAAGACGGGCGGCGGGCTGCGCCAGCGGGTGGAGATCCTCCGTGACGGTGACGGTGACGGTGACGGTGTCGGCGACCGGGTGCGGATCGGCATGCATCAGGGGGCGGCCGAGTTCGGGCCCGAGCTGGACGGCACCCAGGTGGACCGGCTGCTGCGGGCGTTGGGCGCGAAGACCGGTGACCTCGCGGACAACGGGCCCGTCCAGATCGTCTCGACCGGGCACTCCAAGGTCGTCGTGGAACTGCGCCACCGCGCCGCCGTGGACGGCCTGCGCCCAGACCCGGCCGCGCTGAAGTCGCTCAGCCACGAGGTCGGCAGCAACGGCTGGTTCGTCTTCACCCGCGCCACCGGCGAGGCCGAACTCCTCACCTGGGCCCGGATGTTCGCCCCCGCGATCGGCATCGCCGAGGACCCGGTGACCGGCAATGGTCACGGCCCGCTCGGCGCCTATCTGGTGCGCCACGGGATCGTGCCCGCACCCGACGGGAGGCTCGACTTCACCGGCCGCCAAGGGGTGGCGATGGGACGGCCCGGTGAGGTCGGGGTGCGGGTCGACGTGCGGTCGGGCTCCGGGCGCGACGAGGAACTCCTGGTCTCGATCACGGGCGACGCGACGACGGCGTTCCGCGCGCGGCTGAACGCGTACTGATCGAGTACTGATCGAGTACTGATCGCGCACGGAACGCGCAACGGAACGCGTACTGATCGCGCACGGAACGCGTACTGAACACGTGAGGGATCATCCGCCGTCGCGTACGTCGATGCCGTCCAGATCTCGGCCTGGGGCGGCTGGTCCGAACGTGACGTGATGTCCGAATTCCGCCAGCAACCGTGACCGCGACGCCCCACCTTGGAGGGGTGGAACGAAGGCAAGTGAAGGCAAAAGCGTATGCGAGCGGAAAGGAGGCGGCGATGACCGTCTACACGACCGTCACCAGCCCGCTGGGCGAACTCCTGCTGGTCGGCGAGGAGGCGGACGACGGCATCACGCTGACGTCGCTGTCCGTGCCCGGTCAGAAGAACGCCCCTGTCGTGCGCGCCGACTTGCGGCACGCACCCGGCCGGTTCGCGGGCGTCGCGCGGCAGCTTGCCGCGTACTTCGCCGGTGAACTCACCGAGTTCGAGGTCGAGTTCACCCCGACCGGCACGGAGTTCCAGCGGCGGGTGTGGCGTGCCCTGGAGGACATCCCGTACGGCACATCGACCACGTACGGCGCGATCGCCGAGCGGCTCGGGGTGGCCCGCGGGCGGGTCCAGGCCCTGGGCGCCGCGATCGGTGCGAACCCGCTCCTGATCGTGCGGCCCTGCCACCGCGTCATCGGCGCGGACGGCTCCCTGCGCGGCTACGCAGGCGGTGTGGAGCGCAAGGTTCAGCTCCTCACTCATGAGGGCGCCTTGCAGCCGACCCTCGTCTGACGCCGGCGTCCCGGCTCCGTCCCCCTCCGGCCGGAGCCGGGACGCCCGACCCGCAACACGAAGGGCCCCGCACCATGACCGACACCACGCACCCCGCGAGCCACGTCACCGAACGCGTCGATACGGGGGACTGGGCCGCGCTGACCGCCGAGCTCGACGCACACGGCCACGCACTCACCGGCCGGCTCCTGAGCGCGGGGGAGTGCCGCGAGATCGCCGCCCTGTACGACGACGCCGACCGCTTCCGCACCACCGTCGACATGGCCCGGCACCGCTTCGGCTCCGGCCAGTACCGCTACTTCACCCACGAACTGCCCGACCTGGTCCGGGAGTTGAGGGAGGCCTTCTACCCCCGGCTGCTGCCCATCGCCCGTGACTGGGCCGAGAAGCTCGGGAAGGCCGCGCCCTGGCCGGACAGCCTGGCGGAGTGGGTGGCGATGTGTCACGCGGCCGGGCAGTCCAAGTCCGCCCAGATCCTGCTGCGTTACGGCCCCGGCGACTGGAACGCCCTGCACCGCGACGTGTTCGGCGACATGCTCTTCCCGCTCCAGGTCGTCATCGGCCTCGACAGCCCCGGAACCGACTTCACCGGCGGCGAGTTCCTCATGACCGAGCAGCGTGCGCGCGCCCAGTCCCGCGGATCGGCCACGACCCTGCCGCGGGGACACGGCCTGATCTTCACCACCCGCGACCGGCCCGTGGCCTCCAAGCGCGGCTGGTCGACCGCCCCCATGCGGCACGGCGTGAGCACCGTCCGCTCCGGGCGGCGGCGCACGCTCGGCCTGGTCTTCCACGACGCCGCGTGAAGTCCCCCGGCCCGTACACACTCTGCGGCCCGGACGGCGAGCCGTATCGCAGCAGCACGCCGGGCACGCTGGGCGGACACCGGCGCGGGCGCCTGTACGGACGCCTGGACTGTCCCTCCGCGCTGCGCGCCATCGCCCGCGGCCACTACGTCGCCCAGCGGGTGTTCTTCGCAGACGAGGCCACCGCGATCGCCGCCGGACACCGGCCGTGCGCGGTGTGCCTGCCCGTCGCGTACGCCCGATGGAAAGCCCGTACGGAAGGCTCGCACAGAAACAGAAGACGCAAGGCACACACGGAAGGCGGCACCACCCCACCATGAGCATCCTCGAGGAACGGGAGGCCTCCCGTTCACCCCTCATCCGTGCCGCGGAGTCGGCCGCCCACCCGGACCTGCCCGCTCCCGTCGCCCACACGGACGCCGAACTCGCCGCTCTCATCGGCCTGTTGCGCCTCCCGAAGGCCCGGATCGAGACCGTCGCGATCGGGCACAGCCGGGATCCGGCCTCCCGGAGCTCCGCCGAGGCCTTCGCCGCCGCCTGGACGGCACGCGGCGGCACGATCCTCGCGACGGTGCACTGGCCCGAGACGGCCGCCTCCTGGCTGCGGCCCGCGAACCGTCTGACCGCCGAACTGCCGGGCGCCTGGGTGATGGCGGCGGCACCCCTCGGCTTCGCCCAACTCGCCCGGCGCCTGCGGCACTCCACCGGATGGGACCCGGCCCGCACCTACGCCTTCGGCTCCCTCGGGGACTCGCGGATGCCCGCGCTCGCCGGTCCCGGCACCCTGGACGGGCTGCGCGGTGCGAGCGCCGACGGCGCCACCTGGGACGTACGCCGGGGATGGGTCACCTGGTACCCGCCGGTCAACTCCGCTCTCCGCTCGAACGGTTGACCTGTACTCTCGGGCGATGACCGCAGAAGACGCCAATTTCCTCATCGACACCAGCAAGCCCCACCCGGCCCGCGTCTACGACTGGCTGCTCGGCGGCAAGGACAACTACCTGGTCGATCAGGAGATGGGCGAGAAGCTGCCGCCCGAGGCGAGGGACAACGCGGCACGGAACCGCGCCTTCATGCACCGTGCCGCCGCCTGGCTCGCGCACAACGGCGTACGCCAGTTCCTCGACATCGGCACCGGCATCCCCACCGCGCCGAACCTGCACCAGATCGTCCAGGAGATCGCCCCCGCTTCCCGGATCGTGTACGCCGACAACGACCCCATCGTGCTGCGCCACGCCGAAGCCCTGCTGGTCAGCACCCCGGAAGGCGCCACGGACTACATCCAGGCGGATGTGCGCAGGCCCGAGGCGATCCTCGACCACGCGCGCGAGTTCCTGGACTTCGCCGAGCCCGTCGCCCTGTCCCTCATCGCGCTGCTGCACTTCATCACCGACGACGAGGACCCGTACGCCCTCGCCCGCACCCTCGTGGACGCCCTGCCGTCCGGCAGCTACCTGGTCCTCTCGCACGGCACCACCGATGAGCACCCCGAGCTCGTGGAGTCCGTCAAGAACACCTACAGGGAGGGCCAGGTGCCGCTGCGGATGCGGCGCCGCGACGAGGTCGAGCCCTTCTTCGACGGCCTGGAGCTGGTCGATCCCGGTCTGGTGACAGCGACCCGCTGGTACCAGGAATCGCCCGCCCCGAAGGAGGAATTGAGCGGCTTCTACGTGGGGGTCGCCCGCGTTCCGTAACAGGGCCCGATTCCGTAACAGGCCCGGGCTACCCCACCGGGGAGCCTCGACCTGCCCCACGGCCCGCCTTTCCTTACGCTGGACACAGAGGTGAGGAGGGCCGTCATGCCGGCCGTCGCCGTGCACAAGGCAGAGCTGCGTGAGGGGCTTGTCCTTCCGTATGCCGAGGTGGGCGGCCCTTCGGGTACGCCGGTCGTGCTGGTCCACGGGTACGTCGACTCCTGGTGGACGTTCGAACCGCTGCTGCGGCGCATGCCGTCCTCCCTGCACGTCTACGCGCCCACACAGCGGGGCCACGGGGACGCCGACAAGCCCCCGGACGGCTATTTCCCCGAGGATTTCGCCGCCGACCTCGTCGCCTTCATGGACGGCCTGGGGATCGAGCACGCCGTGCTCGTCGGGGCGTCGAGCGGAGGGGTGCAGGCGCGCATCGTCGCGGGCCGCTATCCCGACCGGGTCGCCGGGCTCATGCTCCTGGGCGTTCCTGTCGCCCTCGCCGACAAGCAGGCCGCCGCCGACCTGTGGGAGGTCGTACGGCAGCTCGAGGACCCGGTGGACCGTGACTTGGTGGAGCGGTTCGAACTCGGCATGACGGCCGAGCCCGTCGCCCGCGGATTTCTGGAGACCGTCGTCGAGGAGAACCTGAAGGCACCCGCCCGCGTGTGGCGGGAGGCGCTGCGCGGCCTCCTCGAAACCGATCTGCGGGCGACGCTGTCCGGGATCCTCGTACCCACGCTGGCCGTCTGGGGCGACCGCGACCCGATCGTGACGCGCGAGGAGCAGCAGACGATCCTCGACACCGTTCTCGGCTCCCGGCTGATCGTCTACGAGGGTGCGGGACACGCCGTGTACTGGGAGAGGCCGGAACGGGTGGCGAGGGACATCGCCGACTTCGCCGGCTGATCAGCGAGGGCCGGACCCCGGTCGCGCCGCGCTCGCCCGGATCGTTTGCGGATGCCACCGGCGGGCGGGCGTGCTGTGCTGGCCATGGGGCAGCGGCCGCCACGCCCTTCATCGCACCCCCTCATCCCATCGCACCCCTCATCACACAAGGAGCAGCCCCCATGGCGATCTTCATGCACGCTTCCCTGCCGGGCGTCACCACCGCCCAGTACGACACCCTCAACGCGAAGCTCCAGGAAACGCCCGAGATCTTCGAGGGCTGTATCGCCCACGTCTGTGTACCGAGCGGCGACGGCCTGGACATCTACGACGTCTGGGAGTCCGAGCGGCACATGCAGGCGTTCAGCGAGAAGATCATGCCCATCGCCGCGTCGGTCGGCCTGTCCGGCCCCGGAGGACAGCCCGAGTCGACCTCCGTGCACAACTACTGGTTCCCCGGATCCTGACAGCCGCGCGCAGTCGATTGCCGTGCGGGCCCGGCCCGCACGGGCCACCATGGACGTATGGAGTGGACATCCCTCGGCGATGTCAGCACATCGGCACGCGTCGCCGCCGTCGACGAGGGCATCAGCGCGGAAGAGCTGGCGCTCGCGGCACGCAATCACGGGCTGCCGCTGGAAGCCCTGCGTTACGACGTCACACCGCCCGGCCTGCACTATGTGCTCGTCCACTACGACATCCCCGTGGCCGACGCCGACACCTGGCAGCTCTCCGTCGGCGGACAGGTCCGTACGCCCCTGGAGCTGGGCCTCGCGGAGCTGCGGGCGCTGCCCGCCGTCACCCACCGGGTCACGATGGAGTGCGCGGGCAACGGCCGCGCCCGGCTGAGCCCGCGCCCGGTCAGCCAGCCCTGGCTGGTGGAAGCGGTGGGGACCGCCGACTGGACGGGCGTACCGCTGCGCACGGTGCTCGCGGAGGCGGGGGTGGAGGACGGTGCGATCGAGGCCGTCTTCACGGGCGCGGACCACGGAATCGAGCGCGGCGTCGAGCAGGACTACCGGCGCAGCCTGCCGCTCCCCGTGGACGCGGACGTACTGCTCGCGTACGAGATGAACGGCGGCCCGCTGCCGCCCCAGCACGGCCACCCGCTGCGGCTCGTGGTCCCCGGCTGGTACGGCATGGCGCACGTCAAATGGCTCCACCGCATCGAACTGACCGACACCCCGTTCACCGGCTTCCAGCAGGCCGTCGCGTACCGGTTCCGGCAGTCCCCCGACGACCCCGGCGAGCCCGTCACCCGGATCGCCCCGCGCGCCCTGCTGATCCCGCCCGGCTTCCCGGACTTCATGTCACGCGTACGGGTCGTGCGCCCCGGCCCGGTCGAGCTGGAGGGGCGCGCCTGGTCCGGGTACGGGCCGGTCACACGGGTCGAGGTCAGCGCCGACGACGGCCGCACCTGGACCGATGCCGAGGTCGACGGGCGCGGCCCGCACCCCTGGGGGTGGCAGGCCTGGCACACCACGTGGACCGCGCCCGCAGGCCGCCACACGCTGACCGTCCGCGCATCCGACGCCGACGGACACACCCAGCCCCTCGAACAGCCCTGGAACCGGGGAGGGTTCGGAAACAACCTCGTACAGCGCGTCCCGGTCCTGTGCTGCTGATGGATCGCTCGACCGCAACCGCTACCGCAACCGCAACCGCAACCGCTACCGCTACCCCACACCGGCCCCGGTCGGCCGGCGGGGCGGCGGCCAGGGCCTGGAAGGGCACGGCGGTGGCGGCGAGCGCCGCGAGCGCCGTGGCGAGGGCGAGCCGTGCCGGCCGGGCGCTGCGGGACGTGACTAGGTGGGGGACTCCTTCATGTCGGAAAGGTGGGGAGAGTGCGCGGCCCGTGCGTGAAGTCCTACCCAGGGATAACGCGTCCTGGTCGTGTGCGGGACGTGAACGTGCGGCGCTGGAGCGGCAGTTGGCGAATCCGCCGGATGGGTCCGTGTCGACACCAGGGGGATGGGCGACTCTGTGCAAATGGGAGGTGCCTGATCCTCGAGGCATCTCATCCACTGGGCTGAATCCAGGAAGATATGGGCATCTGCGTTTCTGATGGGCCGCTGTCCGGGTACGGTCCTGCGGGAGGTGGTAGCCAGTGAGTCAGTCCCTTACAGCCGCCCGCCCGGTGGCGGAGCTCGAACTGACCGGTGACGTCGCGCGTCCGGCCCGGCTGACGGTGGCCGATCTGCTCGCCTGGCCGCAGCATCGGGTGCGGGTCAGTTTCGAGTGCGCCACCAGCGGCATGCAGCACCACCTCTTCGAGGGGCCGCTGCTGCACGACGTGCTGTCCGACGCCGGGCCGGGGTTCGACCCGGCGCGGCGCAAGGACCGGCTGCGGTTCCTGATCGCCGTGACGGGCGCGGACGGCCATCACGGCCTGCTGTCCTGGGCCGAGATCGACCCCGACTTCGGCCGGGCCCCCGTCCTGCTCGCGGTCGGCATCGACGACACCCCGCTCGACCTGGCGGGCCCGCAGCTGGTCCTGCCCCAGGACCGCTGTGGGGCCCGGCACATCAGCGGCATCCAGGGCATTCACGTGGACGGCCGCTACGCGCCGGGGGCGTCACCCGCCACCGGCTGATCCGGCACGCCGCGCCGCGTCCTAGGGCCGGTCGACGTGTACGTTCGTCGACTTGACCCGCGCGGTGACGGTGACCCCGACCGCCAGGTCCAGCTCCTCGACCGCCTCCAGGGTCACCATCGACACGAGCCGGTGCGGACCCGACTGGATCTCCACCTGGGCGACGACACCGTCGGACCGCACGCCCGTGACGATCCCCGTGAGCGCGTTGCGCACCGACGTCTGCGGCGCGTCGTCATCCGGCCCCTGGCCCTGCGCCCGTTCCGCGGCGAACCGCGCCAGGCCGACGCCGTCGATCACCCGGTTCCCCGAGCCGTCCCGCTCCATCGAGAGCCGTCCGCCGTCGGCCCACCGGCGGACGGTCTCCGAACTCACTCCCAGCAGGCGCGCGGCCTGACCAATGCTGTACGTCGGCACGGCGGAACTCTAGCCGGGCGCCTGCCGGGCGCCGCGTCAGGTCACAGCCGGGGCTCCAGGTGTGCCCACGGCGCGGCCCCTTCGAGTTGCGTGGCCAGGGCCAGGAGCGGGCCCTCGCTGCCCAGCGGGCCCACGAACTGCACACCCAGGGGCAGACCTTCCGGCGTGCGGTAGAGCGGCACCGACATCGCCGGGCGGCCGGTGATGTTGGCGAGCTGCGTGAAGGGGTTGGGTGCCAGGTTCTGCACCACCGCCCGCTTCCAGAGCCGGGTCTTGCTGAGCCGCCCCGCCATGCCCGCCTTCAGCAGCCCCGCACCGACCTTGCGCGTCAGCCAGGGCGTGTCCAGCTCGCCGACGCGGACCGGAGGGCGGCCCAGGGTCGGGGTGAGCAGCAGGTCGTAGCGCTCGTGGAAGGCGGCGAGGCGGCGGTTGTAGGTGTTCCAGCGGGCGTGCCTGATGGTGTACTCCGTCGCGCTCACCGCGTTGCCCGCCGCGGCGATCAGGCGGGTGTCGAGTTCGAACCGGTCGTCCTCGGCGCCGATGCGGTGCTGGATCTCCGCCATGGTCGCGGCCTCCGCGACCGCGTACATCGACATGAAGTCGTCGGCCAGGCGCACCCCGTCGATGTGCGGCTCGGCCTCCTCGACGTCGTGCCCGAGCCCGTTGAGGACCTTCACGGCGAGCTCGACGGCCTCCACCGCCTCCCGGGCCACCGGCGTGCCGATGGGGGAACGGGTGCTGACACCGATGCGCAGCCTGCCCGGCGTGCGGCGGGCCAGTTCCGCGTACGAGGTGTCGGGGCGCTCCGCCAGGAACGGTCCGCCGGGATCGGGGCGGGTGGTGAGCGTGTCCAGGAGCGCCGCACTGTCGCGGACCGTACGCGAGACGACACCGTCGACCGCGGCGCCAAGCAGGAGCTCCGCGTGGCCGGGACCCGCGGGCACCAGGCCGCGCCCCGGCTTGAGCCCGAACAGGCCGCAGCACGCGGCGGGGATGCGGATCGAGCCGCCCCCGTCGTTCGCCCCGGCCGCCGGGACGATGCCCGCGGCCACCGCGGCGGCGGAGCCGCCGGACGAGCCGCCCGGCGTGTGGGCGAGGTTCCAGGGGTTGCGGGTCGCGCCCGTGACCTCCGGCTCGGTGATGCCTTTGATGCCGAACTCGGGGACATTGGTCTGCCCGAAGATCACCAGGCCCGCCTCGAGCCAGCGCCGCACCACCTCACTGTGCTCGGCGGCCACGTCCGCCTGGGTGGCGCGGGAGCCGCGTCCGGTGGGCCGGCCCGCGTAGTCCTGCATCAGGTCCTTGATCAGGAACGGCACTCCGGCGAGCGGCCCGGAGAGCTCCTGGGCGGCGCGGTCGCGGGCGATGTCACGCATGGGCCGGATGATCGCGTTGATCTTCCCGTTCACGGCCTCGGAACGGCTGACGGCCGCCTCCAGGAGTTCGGCTGGCGTGACCTCACGCCGGGCCACCAACTCGGCGAGACCGACCGCGTCGTGAGCCCTGTAGTCGGCGTAGTCCACCGCGTACCCCCTGAGCACTAGAAGCCATGGTCCCGTGGAGCGTAGATCGTGGGCGGCCCGTCGAGGAATGGGCCCGTCGAGGAATGGGCCCGTCGAGGAATGGGCCCGTCGAGGAATGGCGCTGTCGAGGAATGGCGCCGCCGCTTCCCGCCACAGGGCGGACCGCCCCCTAGGCTTCCCCCGGCACCGACCCCGACTCCCAGGAGCGCACCCCGTGTTCGACCCCGCACCGTCGCACCCGTACCCCGACGCCCACCGGCCGGACGAGGCGCCCGCCCCGCACGCACTGCTCACGCCCGTGCTCGGTCTGCTCGGCACCTGGCACGGGCGGGGCGAGGGCGGGTACCCGACGCTCGACGGTGACTTCGCGTACGCGCAGGACGTCACCTTCAGCCACGACGGGCGCCCCTTCCTGCGCTACGAGGCGCGGGCCTGGCTGCTCGACGCCGATGGCGCGCCGCTGCGTCCTTCGGCCCGCGAGAGCGGCTGGTGGCGGCTGCAGCCCGACGGCCGGATCGAGGCGCTGATCACCCAGCCCACCGGCATCGCGGAGATCGCGGTCGGGCACGCCGCCGACGGCACCGTCGACCTCTCCACCTGCGAGGTGGCGTGCACCCCCACCGCCAAGGAGGTCGACGCCACCCGCCGCCGCTACACCCTGACCGACGACGACACCCTCACCTTCGTCCACGACCTCGCGGCGGTCGGCAGGCCGCTGCAGCACCACCTCTCGGCACGGCTCCGGCGCACGGCGTAGGACGCCCGCGGGAGCGGGGCGGGGCGCTCGGACGGTCCCCCTGGAGAGATCAAAGTGACAAGGGGTTACCATATGAGCGCCGCCTAGCTCGAAAGATAAACCTGTGACTGTCAATGAGGACTCGTTCACCAATTGGAAAAACCGCGAGGAGATCGCGGAGTCGATGATCCCGATCATCGGGAAGCTGCACCGTGAGCGGGACGTGACGATCCTGCTGCACAGCCGCTCCTTGGTGAACAAGTCGGTGGTCAGCATCCTGAAGACGCACCGATTCGCCCGGCAGATAGCCGGTGAGGAACTTTCGATCACCGAGACGCTGCCGTTCCTGCAGGCTCTCACCACGCTCGATCTCGGCCCGTCCCAGATCGACATCGGCATGCTCGCCGCGACGTACAAGGCCGACGACCGCGGTCTGACGGTGGCGGAATTCACCGCCGAGGCCGTCGCCGGTGCCACGGGCGCCAACAAGATCGAGCGCCAGGACGGCCGCGACGTCGTCCTCTACGGCTTCGGCCGCATCGGCCGCCTCGTCGCCCGCCTGCTCATCGAGAAGGCCGGCTCCGGAAACGGCCTGCGCCTGCGCGCCATCGTCGTCCGCGGTGGCGGCGACCAGGACCTCGTCAAGCGCGCCTCGCTGCTGCGCCGCGACTCCATCCACGGCCAGTTCCAGGGCACGATCACCGTTGACGAGGCGAACAGCACGATCGTCGCCAACGGCAACACCATCAAGGTGATCTACGCGAACGACCCGTCCGAGGTCGACTACACGGCGTACGGCATCAAGGACGCCATCCTCATCGACAACACGGGCAAGTGGCGCGACCGCGAGGGTCTCTCCAAGCACCTGCGCCCCGGCATCGAGAAGGTCGTCCTGACCGCCCCGGGCAAGGGCGACGTCCCGAACATCGTGCACGGCGTCAATCACGACACGATCAAGCCGGACGAGCAGATCCTGTCCTGCGCCTCCTGCACCACCAACGCGATCGTCCCGCCGCTGAAGGCCATGGACGACGAGTACGGCGTGCTGCGCGGCCACGTGGAGACCGTCCACTCGTTCACCAACGACCAGAACCTCCTGGACAACTACCACAAGGCCGACCGCCGCGGCCGCTCCGCGCCGCTCAACATGGTCATCACGGAGACCGGTGCCGCGTCCGCCGTCGCCAAGGCGCTGCCCGACCTCAAGGCGCCGATCACCGGCAGCTCGATCCGCGTCCCCGTCCCGGACGTCTCGATCGCCATCCTGAGCCTGCGCCTGGGCCGCGAGACCAGCCGCGACGAGGTCCTGGACTACCTCCGCGACGTCTCGCTGCACTCGCCGCTCAAGCGTCAGATCGACTTCACCACCGCTCCCGACGCCGTCTCCATGGACTTCGTCGGCTCGCGCCACTCCTCGATCGTCGACGCGGGCGCCACCAAGGTCGACGGCGACAACGCGATCCTCTACCTCTGGTACGACAACGAGTTCGGCTACTCGTGCCAGGTCATCCGGGTCGTCCAGCACGTCTCCGGGGTGGAGTACCCGACCTACCCGGCCACGGCGGTCTGATCCTTCGCACAGCCCGACCGGTCCGGTGTCCCGCGCGGCGGGGCACCGGACCGTCGTCGTTCAGGAATTCAGGCATTCAGGCGTTCAGGCGTTCAGCAGATCCCGGACGCCGACCGGCAGCCCCGTCGCGAACGACTCGTTCGCGGCGAGCCCGGTGGCCAGGGAGCGCGCCCCGTCCCCCGCGTCCGCCGCGCGCCCCAGCGGGTCCGTGTCGCCGGGTGAGCGCTCGCCGAAGAGATCGGCCGGCATGCGTACGTCACCGCCGCCGTGCCCGCCCTCGCCCGTGGGCACCCGCACCTCGCGCGGCTCCTCCCAGAAGCGGCGCACCAGGAGCTGGGTGCGCCCGGCCTCGTCGCCGACCGCCGCGCCGTGCATCACCGGGCTCGCGCCGTCGGTCCGTGCGTCGAAGCGGGTCCGGGTGGACTCCTCGACGAGCGGTTCGACGCGTCCCGCGCTGCCGTTGAAGGCGATGCGGTAGCCCTCCCAGGGCGCGTACGCGGTGAGGTGGTACGTCAGGGTCGCGCCGGAGGCGTAGCGCACGAGCACCGCCATGTCGTCGTCGATGCTCACGCCGGGGCCGAACACGTTCTGGTCGCGGTGGTAGCCGTCCGCCGCCTCCGCGTCCAGGTACAGGGCGGTCAGCGCGGGTGAGTCGGCGAGGCGGACGGCGAAGGGGCCGCCCTCGGCGGCGGGCGATCCGTGGGCGCGGGTGTAGTCGCGGGCCAGGCCGCGCCGCTGGCCCGCCTCGTCGCCGTAGAAGAAGAGCCCGCCCTGCGCGTACACGGTCTCGGGCTCGGTGCCGCGCCACCAGTTGACCAGGTCGAAGTGGTGGGTGGCCTTGTGCACCGTCAGGCCGCCGGAGTTGGCCCTGTCGCGGTGCCGGCGGCGGAAGTAGTCCGCGCCGTGCCGCAGATCGAGCAGCCACTCGAAGTGCACCGAGCCGATGTCGCCGATCTCGCCGCCCGCGAGCAGCTCGCGCACGGCCGAATGCGCCGGGTTGTAGCGGTAGTTGAAGGCGACGCGGACCTCGCGGCCGGTGCGGCGCCGGGCGTCGAGGATGCGACGGGCGCGGTCGGCGCTCGTGGTCATCGGCTTCTCGGTGACCACGTCGCAGCCCGCTTCGAGGGCCCGGACGATGTAGTGGTCGTGCAGGTGGTCGACGGTGCACACCACGACGAGGTCGATCCGCTCGCGGCGCAGCGTCTCCTCGAAGTCCTCGGCGGCGTACGCCGGTACGGGCGGGCGGCCGGGATGGTCGGCCGCGATCCAGCCGTTGTGGACGGCCATGCGGAATCCGTTCGCGGGATGGATTTCTGCGGGGGGATTTCGGCGGGCGGGGTGCGGATGGATGTCGCCTGCCGCCCCCTGAGGCTGACACTCCGGATCGCCTGCTGTCCACATTTTGATTCGTTTCATTTCTTGCTGCCGGGGGTCTAGTCCTGACAATCGCGCCGTGCCTAGTGTCGCCCTCGGCGCAAGCGCTTTCTACTTCCGTACACAGCCGTCCACCGCCGTACACAGCCGTCCACCGCCGTCCACCGCCGTACGAGGAGACCCATGTCCTCCACCCCCACTCGCCTGCGGGCCGCCGTCGTCGGCACCGGCGGCATCGTCACCGGCAGCCATCTGCCCGCCCTGCGGGCCCATGCCGACCGGATCGAGCTGCGAGCTGCCGTCGATGTCGACCCCGCCCGGCTCGACGCGTTCCGCACGCGGGCCCGCGAGTCGGGCCCGGACGTCGAGGGGTACGCCGACCTCGACGCGATGCTCGACGCGGTCCGCCCCGACGTGGTCCTGATCGGCACCCCGCCGTCGCTGCACCGGGCACAGACCGTCGCTGCGCTGAAGGCGGGCGCCTGGGTGCTGTGCGAGAAGCCGCTGTGCCTCTCGCTCGCCGAGTACGACGAGATCGCCGCCGCCGAGGAGGCCTCGGGAGCGTACGCGTCGGTGGTCTTCCAGCATCGCTACGGCTCGGGCGCCGTCCACGCCCGCCAGTTGATCGCGAGCGGCGAGCTCGGCGCCCCACGGGTCGCGCACTGCCAGACCACCTGGCACCGCGACAGCGACTACTACGCGGTGCCGTGGCGCGGCCGCTGGGAGAGCGAGGGCGGCGGCCCCACGATGGGGCACGGCATCCACCAGTTCGACCTGCTCCTTCATCTCCTCGGCGACTGGACCGAGATACGCGCCATGGCGGCCCGCCTCGTCCACGCCACCGAGAGCGAGGACGTCTCGACCGCCCTCGTGCGGTTCGAGAGCAGCGCGCTCGCCACCGTCGTCAACAGCGTCCTCTCGCCGGACGAGGTCAGCCGCATCCGCGTCGACTGCGCGGACGCGACCGTCGAACTCACCCATCTGTACGGGTACTCCAACGACGACTGGGTCTACACCCCGGCCCCGCACGTGGCCGCCGCACGCGCGGACACCTGGCGCACGCCCGACGCCGACGTGCCCAGCTCGCACGCCGCCCAACTGGGCGCCTTCCTCGACGCGTACGAGCAAAGCGTACGGCCGCCGGGCAGCGGACCCGAAGCCCGGCGCACCCTCGAATTCGCCGCCGCGCTCTACAAGTCGGCGTTCACCCGACTGCCGGTGCGCGCGGGCGAGATCGCCGACGGCGACCCCTACTACCCGGCCATGCACGGCGGCCACCCCGACTGGAGCCCCCAGCGATGACGATTCAGGTCACCCACACCCACGGCGAGCGGATCACGGTCAGGGCCGGCGACATCGAACTGCTCAGCTACGTCTATGCTCCCGACCCGGACGCCTTCGAGGCCCGCAAGCCCTGCATCCACCCCCTGCGCACCCTCGCCGGGCACCAGGTCTCCGGCTACCGTCCGAACGACCACCGCTGGCACAAGGGCCTCCAGATGACCGCGAGCCATCTGTCGGGGCAGAACTTCTGGGGAGGCAACTGCTATGTCCACGGCGAGGGTTATCTCGCGCTGCCGGACCGGGTCGGATCCATGCGGCACGACGGCTTCCCCGTCCTCGACGTCGAGGCGGACCGGCTGAGCCTCGCCGAGGACCTCACCTGGATCGAGAACGGCGGCCAGGAGTGGGCCAGGGAGCGGCGCGGCATCACGGTTCACTTGGTCGACGAGGAAGCCGGTTCGTACGCCGTCGACTGGTCGATCCGGCTCACCAACACCCGTGCCGAACCTCTGCACTTCGGCTCGCCGACCACGGCCGGCCGTGAGATGGCCGGATACACGGGTCTGCAGTGGCGCGGACCGCGCGACTTCACCGGCTGCGCGGTCTTCGGCCCCGGCGACGAGAAGGACGCGGGCGAGCTGATGGGCACCCAGGGCCCCTGGCTCGCCTTCACCGCCGAGCACGACGACGTCGACGCGCACTCCACACTCGTCTTCGCGCACGCCCCCGGGAACCTCGACGCGATCCATGCGTCGCACTGGTTCGTGCGCTCCGAACCCATCCCCACCGTCGCCTTCTCCTGGGCATTCTTCGAGGAGTTCGAGCTGGCACCCGGCGCGTCCTTCGACTACCGCTACCGCGTCGTGGTCGCGGACGGCGCCTGGGACCGCGACCGCGTCGCGACGCACCTGAAGGGACTGTCATGGTGAGCCTCCCGCACCCGCTGCCCGGAGCCGTCGGGCTCTCGCACCTCAGCGCCTACGCATGGGAGGCCGCCGACGGCGTCTGCGGTGGCAGCCCCCACCTGCACCTGGTGTGCACGGAGGCCTACGTCGTCACCGGCGGCCGCGGCGCCGTCCAGACGCTCAGCCCCGACGGCTACCGCGACGTGCCCCTGGAGGCGGGCTCGGTCGCCTGGTTCACGCCGGGGACCGTGCACCGCATGGTGCAGGGCGGGGATCTGCGGATCACCGTGCTGATGCAGAACAGCGGCCTGCCCGAGGCCGGGGACGCGGTCTTCACCTTCCCGCCCGACGTGCTCGCCGACCCCGAGCGGTACGCCGCGGCGGCACGGCTCCCCGCGAAGTCCGGCCCGGAGACGGAGGCCGCCGCACGCAAACGCCGCGACCTGGCCGTCGAGGGATATCTGCCGCTGCGCGATGCGCTCAGGGCCGGGGACAACGGACCCTACCTGGAGTTCCAGGAGGCCGCGGCCCGGCTCGTGAGAGACAAGGTGCCCACGTGGCGTGAGCTGTGGCAGGCGGGCGCGCTGGCCACGGCCGAGCGCACCGGCGCGCAGCTCGACGCGCTCGAGGCGGGCAGCCCGGACTACCTCGCCGCCTCGGATTCGTACGACACCGCTCCTTCACGGCGCGGCGGTTACGGCATGTGCGGCCGACGCGACGAGTACGAACTGCCGGGCACCACGCTCCCGTACCACGGCGAGTAACCGCACCCGTCACCAGAAGCGCCCGTCAAGAACCAGAGAGGGGAGGCGTCATCGGCATGCCGGAAAACGGGACGAAGTGGTCCTGCGTGACGGTCGCGGTGCTCACGCTCAGTGCGCTGCTCACCGGCTGCGGCGGCTCGGACGAATCGAGCGGCGGTGGCCGGGCCGTGCTGCGCTACACCTGGTGGGGCAACCCCGACCGGGCGGCCCGCACCCAGGAAGCCGTCGCGCTGTTCGAGAAGGAACACCCCGGAGTCGAGGTGCAGACGTCCTTCGCCGGATATGAGGCGTACAAGCAGAAGCTCGCCACCCAGGCGGCGGGCGGCGACGCCCCCGACGTGATGCAGCTCGACTACCGGCAGATCGACCAGTACGCGATCCCGCAGGGCCGCGGCACCGAGACCGTCGTGTACGACTCCGAGCAGTGGAAGGCGGCGGGCGTGCCGCTCCCGCGCAAGGGTTGGACCTGGGGTGAATGGGCGTACGTCATGCGGGAGTTGGCGAAGAAGACCGGGAAGCCGGGCTCCGTGGACCCCGGCCAGAGCGAGGACTGCTTCGAGGTCTGGCTGCGCGGCCGGGGCAAGTCGCTCTACACCAAGGACCGCGGGCTCGGCTTCACGGCCGCCGATCTGACGCGCTGGTGGACCTTCACCGACGAGCTGCGCCGCGCGGGCGCGGTGTCGTCCGCCGAGCAGACCACCCAGCTCGACGGCTCGGTGGAGAATCAGCCGCTGGCCCGCGGCAACGCGATCTCCGACTTCAACTGGGACGCGCCCGCCAGCGGCTACACGCCGATCGTCGGCGAAGGCCTGACACTCGCCCCGATGCCGTCGGGCACGGGCGGCACCCCAGGCCAGTACTTCAAACCCTCGATGTTCATGGGCGCCGCCGACAGCACCGAACATCCCAAGGAGGCCGCCCAGTTCATCGACTTCATGATCAATGACGAGCAGGCGGCGGCGATCCTGGGCGCCTCCCGCGGCATCCCCGTAAACGAGCCGATCCGCGAGGACATCGGCCCCGAGCTGAAGGACTTCGACAAGACCGTCGCCGACTACCAGGACTCCCTCGACGGCACCCTCAAAGCCCTGCCGAAGGCCCCGCCCACCGGCGACAACTCCCTGCAGACCACCTTCCAGCGCGACTACGACCAGGTGTCGTTCGAGCAGATGACACCCCGCGAGGCCGCCGAGGACTTCATCACCGAGGCGAAGGCGGAGCTGAGGTCATGACCACCACCGACATACCGGCGAAGGCCGCTCGCTCTCGCCCTCACCGCCATCGACGTACGCGATGGCCGGAGACGTACGCGATGTCCAGGACGTATGAGATGTCCAGGACGTACGCGATGGCTAATAGCCCCCGATCGGTGCCGCGGCGTGGCTGACGGGCACCGTGTGTGTGATCCAGGAGGGGCCGACGAGGAGGTGGAGCATGAAGGAGGTCGGTTCCGGGAGGTAGTTGGGGATGCCGTCGCGCAGCGCGAGGCCGCTCTGGAGGTGGGTGCTGGGGGCGATGGCCAGGGTGCTGCCCGCGAAGGGGGCGACGATGGGGCGGTGCACGTGCCCGGCCAGCACGCGGGCCACGTTGCCGTGCCGGGCGAGCACCCGGCCCAGCTCCTCGCCGTCGTCGAGACGCATCCCGTCGAGGAACGGGATGCCGATCGCGATCGGCGGATGGTGCAGGCAGACGATGGCCGGAGTCGACTGACGGCGGGCCAGGACGCCGTCGAGCCAGTCGAGTTGCGCGGCCCCGAGGCGTCCGCCTCCTGAGCGGGGCACCTTCGAGTTCAGGACGACGAGCGTGAACTCGGGGAAATCCACTGTGTAGTTGGCCTTGCCGCCCTCACCGACGAACCGCGTTCCGGTGAACTCGTCCAGGAGCGCCTTGGGTTCGTCGTGATTGCCCGCCACCAGGTGCAGGGGGAGCGGAAACCGGCGGATCAGCTCGTGCAGGGTCCGGTACTCCTCCGGACTGCCCTGATCCACCAGATCGCCGGTGATCACCACGCAGTCCGGCCGGGGGTCGAGCGCGAGGACCCGGCCGAGCGCCCGGCTCAGGCCCCTGGCGGGATCACCCGCCAGGGGGCCGGTCGTGAGGTGCGGATCACTGAGATGCGCGATGGCTGTCGTCGTCGTCATCCTTGAACGTTCCAACGCCGTTGCGGGTGAGGTCAATCGGTGATCGCCGGCTTGAGTACGTCCTCGCACCATTGACGGAAGGTGGTGGGCGCGGTTTCGGGGGTGCTGGGTGAGGTGGCGCCGTAGTAGCCCTGGTCGTTCAGGGAATCCGTCATGTCGGCCAGTCCCTGTGCCCAGGCCTCGCTCGCCCCGAAGCGCACCATCGTCGCCTTGTAGTCCGCGCTGGTGGTCTGTTGCGTGTTCACCGGACGGCCGATGACCTCGGAGAGGACCTGCGCCATGGCCTCGGGGGACAGGTCGTCGGGTCCGACCAGGGGGACGTCGGCCTGCCCGGTCCAGGAGGTGTCGAGCAGCAGCCGGGCCGCCGCGGCGGCGATGTCGCGCGTGGCGCAGGTGCGCAGGACGCGGTCCCGCGCCGGCGCCATGCGGAGCGTTCCCGTCGCGCGGATCGACTCGGCCTGGCCCAGCAGGTTCTCCATCAGGAACGGCGGGCACAGCGCCCGGTAGTGCGCGCCCATGGCCGCTATCGCCTCGTCCGCGGCGAGCGACGCCGAGATCTGCCCGGCGTTCTTCGCCACGCCGCGGCCCAGGGTCGAGACGCCGACGACCCGCGCGACACCCTGGCGCCCGATCACCTCGCGCAGCGGCTCGGTGAAGTCGCGGAAGTGGCCCTCGACGCTGTCTGCGTGAGGCGTCGGAGGCACCAGCCAGAACAGGCGGTCGGCGCCCGCGCACGCCTCCTTCAGGACGGCAGGGTCGGCATGCGATCCCCGTACGACGTCGACGCGCTCGCGCACCCGCGCGGAGAGCCGGGCCGGGTCGCGGGCGATCACCCGGATCCGCGGGGTGCCGTCGGGGGAGTCGAGGAGACGGTCGAGGACCTGTCGGCCGATCCGGCCGGTCGGGGTGGTGATGACGATCATGAACAACTCCCATAGGGATACGTTGAGTTGGAGGTGGCAGGTGGTGATGGAGGAGGCTTCGCCGGATGTCGTCGAGCCTGCTGCGTCACGCGCCCGAACTGAAGGACCGATCCGCTCCCGCTTGTTACCCTCAGGGCAATACCGACCGGAGGGGGAGAGCGTGGAGTCCCGCCCGCTGAGCTACTTCGTCGCCGTCGCCGAGGAGCTCAACTTCGCCCGCGCCGCCGAACGCCTCGGCATCTCCCCGCCACCCCTGTCCCGCGCGATCCGCCGCCTGGAGACGGACCTCGGCGTCACCCTCTTCGAGCGGACCACCCACAGCGTGACGCTGACCCCGGCCGGAACGGTGCTGCTCACCGAGGCGAGGATCGCCCTGGACGCCTTGCGGGCCGCGGGGCGCCGGGCGCAGCGCGCGGCCTCTCCGGAGCCGAAGCTGGTCCTGGCCGTCAAGGCCGACGGGGACGCGGGACTCCTGGAGCCGATCCTGACGCGTCACGCGTCGTCCGATCCCGCGGCCGCGCCCGTCGCCGTCCGGCTCTGCGCCTGGCACGAACAGCCGCGGCTCCTGCGCCAGGGGGAAGCCGATGCGGCCCTGGTGCACGAGCCCTTCGACCGCACCGGCCTGGACAGCGAGGCACTGGTCGCCGAACCGCGTGTCGTGGCACTCGCCGCCACGCACCCGCTCGCCGGCAAGGACCACGTGGCACTCGCCGATCTCGGCCTGCGCCCCGGCGATGTGCACCGCTTCATCGACGAGACCCGCGGCCGGGGCCACGACCTCGCCCAACTCCTCACGCTCGTTGGCCTCGGCGACGTCACCCCCTTGTTCCCCGTCTCGGTGGCCGACCGCTACCCACGCCCCGGTGTCGTCTACCGTCCGGTCACGGACGCACCGCCCGCGGTCCTCGCCATCGCCTGGCCGCAGCAGTCCCGCTCGACGGACGTGGCGGCACTCGTCCGCGCCGCCATGTCCGTGGCGGAGGCGGGGCAGGGGTGAGGGCGGTTTCGCGGGCGGGCCTGCGCAGGGACGGGCTCTGTCATGACCGCTGCGGTATAACCGGCGCATGATCTACCACGCCGTGCCGCTCAGCGACTGGAGCGCCCTTCCCGACCGCCCGTACGCCCCCGCATCGCTCGCGGAGGAAGGGTTCGTCCACTGCTCCCCTGACGACGCGACAACTCTCGCCGTCGTCAACGCCTTCTACCGGAACGCGCCGAGGCCGCTGCTGGTGCTGTGCCTCGACGAAGACCGCCTCACCGCCCGGGTGGAGCGCGAGGCGGCGGCCCCCGCCCCACCACCCGGCGTCGCCGAAGGCACCCTGTTTCCCCACGTGTTCGGGCCCGTCAACCGCGACGCCGTCGAGCGGATCCTGGAGGTCGAGTGGGACGAGGAGGGCTTGGCGAGCGGGTTGCGGCAGGGGGCCTGACCCGCGTGGCCAGGAGGGCGCCGGACGTCACCGGGCCAGCAGATCCCGCAGGGCTTTGGTGATGTCGGCGGGGGCTTCCTCCGCCATGAAGTGGCCGCACGAGACGGTGGAGTGGCGCAGATCGGCCGCCCACGCTCCCCACAGCGCGGCCGCCTCGAAGCCGAGTGCCGCGCCCCAGTCCTGCTGGAGGACCGTCACGGGCATGGTCAGGCGGTTGCCCGCCGCGCGGTCGGCCCGGTCGTGGTCGACATCGACGCCCGCGGAAGCGCGGTAGTCCGCGACGATGGAGGGCACGGCGTCGCGGCAGGCCCGCAGATACGCGGCGCGGATCTCGCCCGGGACGGCCTCGGGGTCATCGGCCCACACGTCGAGGAAATGGCCGAAGAACTCGTCGGCGCTGGCGGCGATCATCTTCTCCGGCAGGCCGGGCGGCTGGGCCATGAGGTACAGGTGAAAGCCGACGGCCGCCGTCGTGCCGTGCAGGGCCTCCCACATGTCGAGCGTCGGCAGCACGTCGAGGCAGGCGAGATGGGTGATCGCGTCCGGATGGTCGAGACCGGCACGGAAGGCCACCAGCGCTCCCCGGTCGTGACCGGCCAGGGCGAAGCGGTCGTGCCCGAGGCTCTTGGCCAGGGCGACGATGTCGCGGGCCATGGTCCGCTTGGAGTACGTGTCGGGGCCCTCCTCCACGGGCTTGTCGCTGTCGCCGTAGCCGCGCAGATCGGGGCAGACGACGGTGTGGTCGGCGGCGAGGTCGGCGGCGACATGGCGCCACATCAGGTGCGTCTGGGGGAAGCCGTGCAGCAGGACGACCGGCGGTCCCGAGCCGCCGACGGCCGCGGTGAGGGTGACGCCGTCGGCCACCGGCACGCGGTGGCGGTCGAATCCGTCGATGGTGGGTTCCATGGCTGCGCTCATTTCGATGCGGAGGGATCTCGCCGGTCGGCGTTCCCGGATGTGGCCCGGTCACGCGATGAGTCAAGGCTGCGGGGCCTCGATGAGCAGCCGATGAACGCGCTGTACGTTGAGGCCGGCGGGCGGGGCGATGAGCGGCGGTACGGAAGGACGGGCGGCGACGTGCACGTGGACTTCGGGGTGCTCGGCCCCGTCGCTGCCTGGGACGAGGCCGGCGCCGCCGTCCCGCTCAAGGGGCTCAGGCACCGGGCGGTCCTCGCCCGGCTGATCGTGGCCCGGCGGCGCGTCGTCCCGGTCGCCCGCCTGGTGGAAGACCTGTGGGAGGAGCCCCCGGCGGACGCGGTCGGCACGATCAGGACGTTCGTCGCCGGTCTGCGCCGCTCGATCGAGCCGGACCGCCCGCCCAGGGCCCCGGCCCGCCTGCTCGTCACCGAGGGGCCCGGATACGCGCTGCGGGCCGCTCCCGAGGACGTCGACGCCTGGCGGTTCGAGAAGGACGTCGAGTCCGCCGCCGACCTCCCGCCCGCGCAGCTCGTGGCGAGGCTCACCGACGCCCTCGCGACCTGGCGCGGTCCCGCCTACGCCGACTTCGCGGACGAGCCGTGGGCCCGCGCGGAACGCTCCCGTCTCACCGAGCTGCGCCTGTACGCCGTCGAGCGCCGCGCCGAGGGCAAGATCGCGCTTGGCGCGGCCGCCGAGGCCGTGCCGGACCTCGACGCCCATGTCGCCGACCACCCGTGGCGCGAGGACGCCTGGCACCTGCTCGCGACGGCCCTGTACCGGTCGGGACGCCAGGCCGACGCGCTGTCCGTGGTCCGCCGCGCACGGCGGCTGCTCGGCGAACACCTCGGGGTGGACCCCGGCCCGCGGCTGCGCCGCCTCGAAGCGGACATGCTGCGCCAGGAGGACCATCTGGACCCGGGCCCCGGCGGGACGGCGGCCCAGGTCTGGGCCCTCGCGGCAGCGGCGTACGAGAACGCGGTGCCCTCGCGGGCCCGGACGCGCCTGGAGTCCACGGCCGGCCTGATGCGGGACCTGGCGGTGACCGGAGGCGGCGGCCTCGAGGCCGCCCGGCGCCACCGGGTGGCGGCCGTGGCGGCCGCGGAGCAACTGGGCGACCCGGAGCTGACGGCGCGCGTCATCGGCATCTACGACGTACCGGCGATCTGGACGCGCTCGGACGACCCCGAACAGGCCGCGTGGCTGGTCGGCGCCGCCGAACGCACCTTGCGGCTGCTGCCTGCCGAACGGCACGAGGCGGTACGCGGACGGCTGCTCGCCACGATCGCCGTCGAGACCCGCGGCACGCTCCCCGGCGAGCAGGGCGCATCGGGCACACACGCCCGTGCTCTGCAGGCCGCACGGCAGGCGGAGCGGATCGCGCGGGACCTCGGCGACGCGTCCCTGCTTGCCTTCGCACTGAACGGCGTGTTCATGCAGACGTTCCAGCGGGCGGGCCTCGCCGCACGGCGCGACGCGATCGGCGCCGAGGTGGTGTCCCTGGCCGAACAGAACAGCCTCGTCACCTACGAGGTGCTCGGCCACCTCATCCGCCTCCAAGCACGCTCCGCGCTCGCCGACTTCGCCGGAGCCGACCGGCACGCGCAGGCGGCGGACCGGCTCGCCGAGCGGCACGAACTGCCCCTCGTCGCCGTCTTCACGACGTGGTACCGGGCGCTGCGCACGTCCCTGACGCAGCCGCTGCGGGCGGCGGAGTCCGCGTACGAAGCGGCCGCCGCGACCCTGGTCGGCGCGGGGATGCCGGGGCTGCGGCACGGCCTGCTGCCGCTGGCCCGGCTGAGTCTCTACGTCCGCCACGACGCGACGTCCCGGATCGGCGCGATGGACCCGGAGCTCGACTGGGGGCCCTACGAACCCTGGGTGCGCCCCCTGCTGCTCGCGTCCCGCGGCGATGGGGCGGGCGCCCGTGCCGCACTCCGGGACATCGCCCCACCGCCGCGCGACCTGCTGTTCGAGGAGCTGTGGTGCCTTCTGGCACGGGCCGCCGTGCTCGTCGACGACCGTGCGCTGATGCGTCGCGCCCACACGCAGCTGGAGCCGGCGTCCGCCGAACTGGCGGGCGCAGGAAGCGGATTGATCAGCTGCGGCCCGGTATCGCGGCACCTGGACGCGCTGTCCTCGGCCCTCGTGCGCCCTTAGCGGCTTGCGGCTTTTTTGCGACGCCTCTTTCGAATCGACGGCGCCCACGACCGCGTCCGCCCTACGATCGCCCGCATGCTCCTACACCGGATGTTGCGGACCGTCATGGTCGTCGCCGTGGCCCTCGCCGCCGGCCTCGTCGGGACGGTCGGAGGCGGCACGAGCACGGCGCGGGCCGAGGAGGGAAAGCCGTCCCAGGGGCGGCAGTTGCTCTTCTACAACCACGCCTACGGAGTGCTCGACCGGGAGACCGCGGACGCCATCGAACACTCCGCCTACTTGCGGGAGTTCGCCAACTTCCAGGTCCGCACCACCACCGGCTCCGGCGGGCAGACCTGGACCGGGCGCTATCTGATGGGCCGCGAGACCTACCTCGAACTGTTCGGCGTCGGCGATCTGCCCGGCCAGGACGGCACCTTCGGCTCCGCGGGGATGGGCGTTTCGACCGAGCGGGCGGGCGACCGGGCGACGGTCATGGAACGGCTGCGGGCGCTGGGGGTGACCGAGCCCATCGAATACCGGCAGACGCGTGACTTCGGCGACGGCGTCCCGGTGCCGTGGTTCGACGCCGTGTTCACCACAGATCAGTACGACTCCTTCGGGGCCTGGGGGATGGAGTACCGGCCGGAGTACTTCGCCGACCCGCGCAGCAAGACCGAACCGCCCGACTACCCCGGTGACGTGGGCCGCGAGCGCTATCTGCCCGACGACTACCGCGACCATGAGATGCGTGACGTGACCTCGGTCCGCCTCGCCGCCTCCGCACGCGACGTGGCCAACACGGTGCCGATGCTGCGGGCGGGCGGGTTCGCCGTCCGCGATGCGGGCGACGGCGCCGTCGCGACGCGGGGCGGCGTCACGATCCGCCTCGACGCGGCGCCGCGCGATCGGGCGGGGCTGAAGCAGGTCACGTTCGCGCTCAACGAGCCCGCGGGGAACCGGCACAAGGAGCGGATCGGCCGGTCGACCCTGGTCGTCGGACCGGGGCTCGGCGCCGTGTGGAATTTCGACGCGCCGAAGTAGCGGGCCATGCTGCGGGTGTACTTCACGTCCGAGGACCTGGCGCGGGTGCGGGTCGCCTCGGGTCCCGACTACCTGTGGGAGATCAGCAACAGCGTACAAACCCTCCAACGACGCGACGGCTCAAGGGTGTTCGGCGCGTGGCGGCGGTGGGCGGGACCACGTCTCTCGGAGAGCTGTCGGCTGCTGCCGCCCCTGCTGCCGCCGTACGGCGACTCGCCGGACTTCCTCACCCCCACCCACGGCGCCCGCGACACCCTCCAGGCCGCGGTGGACACCTTGGTGCGCACACCCCGGCCGCGGCTGCGCACCGATCTGACGCGGGTGGCCGCGTCGCGTCGGCTTCCGGGCTGGACGGAGTCGTTGGCGGGCGGCGACAGGGAGGCCCTGCGGAGACTGGGGGAGGCCCTCCACACGTACCATCTGGAGGCGCTCGCGCCCTTCTGGCCGCGCATCCACGCCCATATCGACGCCGACCGCATCATGCGTCTGCACAGTCTCCTCGACGGCGGCACCGACGGACTGCTGGCCGGTCTCGGGCCCCAACTGCGCTGGAACCCACCGGTGTTGGAGGCCGACTACCCCGTGGACCATCAGCTGCGCCTGGACGGCCGTGGCCTCACCCTCCAGCCCTCGTTCTTCTGCTGGCCCACGCCCGTCACGCTCGCCGACGACGAACTGCCGCCCGTCCTCGTGTACCCCATCGACCACGCGATGGACTGGACCCGCCCCGCGCCGCCCGGCCGTGGGGGCGACGACGCGCTCGGGTCGCTCATCGGGCACACACGCGCCGCCGTCCTCAAGGCGGTCCGCACCGGATCGTCCACGGTCGAGCTCGCCCGTCTCCTGTCGGTCACCCACCCCGCCATAAGCCAGCACATGAAGGTGCTGCGCGGGGCGGGTCTGGTGACCACGGTGCGCAGCGCCGGGCGGTCGTTCCATGTGGCGACCGCGGAAGGGCGTGCGCTGGTGCGCAGTTGCGAGCGCGGCGGGGCGTAAGCCTGAGCTTTCATTCCTTGCGGATGGCGTGGGCATGCCAGGACTCTTGCCGGGTTGTTGAACACGCGTCCCCCACCGCGTGGTGTCCCAACAGCGCGCCCCGCGCGGGGTGTTGAAGTGCCGCCGAGGCGGCGCGGGCCGCGAGGGTGCCCGCGCACGGGCGGGGGGACGCATCGACGATCCGATGAAGGAGTGGCGTTGCGTACTCCCCGCACCCTCACCCGAACCGCGGCCGCGGCCGCCCAACTCGCCCTCGTAGGCACCCTGTTCGCCCTGCCCGGCTCGGCCCAGGCCTCCGTGCCGCGCGCCGCCGCGGCGGATTCCTCCGGCCACGGCCTGAAGTCGTTCCAGGAGCGGCACGGGCTGCCCCGCACCGGTGTGGTCGACGGCGCGACCGCCAGAGCCCTGCACCGCGCATCCGATGCCGAACTGCTGCGGACCTTCCGGACCGCGGCCGACCTCGGCCCGGAGGAACTCGCCAACGCGCGCACCGTCATCGGTGTCGGGAAGGGGGCGGGGATTCCCGAACAGGGCCAGGTCATCGCGTTGATGACGGCCATGCAGGAGTCGAAGTTCGTCAACTACATCACGCCGGTCGACCACGACTCCCTGGGGATCTTCCAACAGCGCCCCAGCACCGGCTGGGGCACTCCCGAGCAGATCACCGACGTCCCCACCTCGTCCAAGTCCTTCTACGGAGTGGCGCCTTTCGGCAGCAATCCGGGACTGATCCAGATCGACGGCTGGCAGACGATGCCTCCCGGAGACGTCTGCCAGGCCGTACAGGTCTCGGCCTTCCCCGACCGGTACGCGCAGTGGGAGCAGTTCGCCCGAGACCTGCTCGCCCAGGAAGGCCCCTCGGTCCCGCCGATCCCGTGATCCGTGGGCGACCCCGTGATCCGTGAGCGATCCCGTGATCCGTGAGCGATCCCGTGATCCGTGAGCGACCCCGTGATCCGTGGGCGTCCGCCCCTCCACCCCTCACCCCAGGAGCCCGTATGCGCAAGAGACTTGTCGCCTCAGCGATAGCCGTGGCCGCGGTCGGAGCCCTCGTCAGCCCCGCCGCGGCGCAGGCGGAACCCGCACATCCGCACGCCGTGTCGGTCCTCGAGCACGGCTCCGGGGCCGGGACAGCGGTCCTCAGCGGTCACAACGAGCCGGGGACCCGCATGAGTGTCGGCGGCGTCGACACCGCGAGCGCCCACACCCTGCCGGTCGACTACCAGGTCCAGGAGACCGGCTACTGGTGCGGCCCCGCCGCCACCCGCATAGCGCTCTCCGCGCGCGTCGCCCCGCCGAGCCAGGGCGAACTGGCCGCCCAGCTCGGCACCACCGAGGCCGGCACCGACCACATCAGCCAGGTGACGGGTGTACTCAACGCCAACCTCGGCACCGGCTGGTACGAGACCAAGGAGATGCCGAACGACCCGCCCACGCAGGCCCAGAAGGACCTGCTGTGGAACGACATCGTCCTGGACATCGACAACAACTACCCCCTGGTGGCCAACATCGTCGCCCCGCCCGGCAACCAGCCGCCCGGCTACCCGTCGGACCAGACGATCTACCACTACTTCACGGTCATCGGCTACGACGACGCGAACCGCACCGTCCTCATCGCCGACCCCGCCTCCTTCGGCGGCAACCAGATCTACTGGCTCTCCTTCGATCAGCTCGCCAGCCTGATCCCGCCGAAGGGTTACGCTGCCTGACCGCCGGGCCGCCCGGTGCTTCCCCCGTCGGCACAGGGCGGCCCGGCACGCGCGGGGCGACAGCCAGCAGGTTTTACGCGGCTGTAGAAGTGTCGCTAGGGTGCGGGCAATGTTCTGCGACGGCGCAGTACCCGCATTCGGGGTGAGACGCGGATTCGCGGGCCCGGGTTGTGCGCGGGAGGCATCTTGAGTGACAGGCTGCGGCCGACGAGACGTCACGTGAGAACCGAGAGAGCCGCGAGAACTGAGAGAGCGGCGAGAACTGAGAGAGCGGCGAGGACCGCGAGAGCGGCGAGAACCGAGAGAGCGGCGAGGACCGTGTGAGCCGCCCGGCCAGGGCGTCCGCCGCCCGCTTCGAGCGCGTCGTGGAGGCACTGCCCGCGGGCTGCCGGGCCGTCACGATGGTGGATCTCGATGACCGGTCGGTGGGCCGCCTCGACTACCAGGTCTGTCATCCGTGCCGGCTCGGCTACATCGGCAACATCGCCGTCGCCACCCACTGGCAGGGCCAGGGCCTCGGCCGCCACGCCCTGCACACGGCCCTGGCCGGCTGCGCGGACTACTCCTGGTCCACGTCACGGCAGTCGTCCGAAGGGCGGCGCTTCTTCGCCGCCATAGAGGACGAGTTGGATACCGCCTTCCCGCCCAGCGGGGTGCGGTGCCCGCACATGGCGCCCTCAGTCCCCGGGCTCAGACGTTTCCCGCCGCGATGACCTCGTGTGTCAGTGCCAGGAGGTCCGGGACGGCCGGGTGTCCCGGACCCTCGCGCCAGGCGAGGAGGACGGGAACGGCCGGCGCGTCCGCGAGCGGGCGGTAGACCAGCGAAGGGTGCGCGTGGTTGCTCGGCGTGGCCGAGGTGGAGATGCCTACGGCGCGGCCCGCCGCGATGGCGATGATCCACTCGTCGGTGTTGGTCACCTCGATGGTCGCGGCGGGGCCGGCGTCCGGCGGCCAGAGGTCCGGTGTCGTGGTGCCGGACACGGTGTTGAGGGCGATCGGAAGGGCCGTGAGGTCCGCCAGGGTGACCCGGGGGAGCGCGGCAAGGGGGCTGTCCGCAGCCATGACCACCACCCGCTCCTCCGACAGAAGGAGTTCCGTACGGATCCCGGCCGCGGTGACCGAGCCGCGCAGCAGCGCCGCGTCGACCTTGCCCTGCGTGAGGCCCGCCGTGCGGTCGTCGATGCGGAGCAGCTCGAGCGGAGTGCCCGGGCGGGTCTCGTCCCAGCGGCGCAGCAGCGGAACGGTGTGGTCGCCGAGCGCCGCCCAGGTGTGCCCCAGGCGCAGCGGCCTGCTCTTCAGTCCCGTGGGATCGATGGCGGTCTCCACGGCGGCGAGTGCGGCGAGCGCCTTGTCGCGGAACGTACGGCCCTCGGGGGTCAGTTCGAGGTGGTGGGTGGAGCGGTCGACGAGGCGGGCGCCCAGGTGCTCCTCGAGCTGGCGCAGGGTGCGGGAGAGTGCCGGCTGGCCCACGTAGAGACGGGCGGCGGCGCGGGTGACGTTGCCTTCATCGGCGATGGCGATGAAGGCGCGCAGATGCCGCAGCTCGATGGTCATGCCTCGGGAGCATAACCGTGGTCGCATCGGCATTTCACGCGGGCGCGGCGGCTGCCTAGCGTCAAGGGCATGACATCTACGGTGCGGTCCTCCTCGGTGCGGTCCTCGGTTCGGTCCTCGGTTCGGTCCTCGGTTCGGTCCTCCTCGGCGCGGAGCGCCATCCGGGCATCCGGCCCCCCGCGTCGCGCCGCGGGGCGCGGCTCGGTCACCGGCGTCGGCCTCGTCCTCGCCGGGACGCTGTCCGTCCAGTTCGGGTCGGCTTTCGCCGCTCTCCTCTTCCCTCGGGCCGGTGCGCTTGGCACGGTCGCGCTGCGGGTGACGTTCGCCGCGTTGCTGCTCCTGGTCATCACCCGGCCCCGGCTGCGCGGCCACTCGCGCGCCGACTGGGCGGTGGTGAGCGGCTTCGGCCTGGCGCTCGGCGGCATGAACCTCCTCTTCTACCAGGCCATCGACCGCATCCCGCTGGGGGCGGCGGTCACCCTCGAAGTGCTGGGCCCACTGCTCCTCTCGGTCGTCGCCACGCGCCGCGCCGCCAGCCTGCTGTGGGCCGGGCTCGCGCTCGCCGGGGTCTACCTCCTCGGCCGCGGCGGCTTCGGCGAGCTCAATGCCGCGGGTGTGGCCTTCGCGCTGGCCGCCGGGGCGATGTGGGCGGCGTACATCCTGCTCAACGCCCGCGCGGGGGCCCGCTTCCCGCGGCTCGACGGTCTGGCGATCGCGATGGCCGTCGCCGCGCTGGTCAGCCTGCCGCTGGGCATCGGGTCCTCGGGCGGGGCGCTCCTCGAACCGGGGGTGCTCGCACTGGGCCTTGCGATCGCCGTGATGAGCTCGGGGGTGCCCTACACCCTGGAGCTGCTCGCCCTGCGCCGGCTGCCCGCGGCGACGTTCGCGGTCCTGACGAGCCTGGCGCCTGCGGTCGCGGCGCTGGCGGGCTATCTGGTCCTCGGTCAGGGTCTTTCGCTGCCGCAGTGCGTCGCGATCGCGATGGTGGTCGCGGCGAGCGCGGGCGCGGTGCGTGCGGGATCCTGAGCGGAGGGCTTCAGCGGAACCGGGGTGTGCCGGCCGCCCGGCGATTCCCGCCGGGCGGCCATCCGGCTTTGCATGACCATGCGCGATGATGCATACTCTTCCTATGTCTAAGGTCCTCACCTCCCTTCCCGCCGGCGAGCGCGTCGGCATCGCCTTCTCGGGCGGCCTCGACACCTCCGTCGCGGTCGCGTGGATGCGCGACAAGGGCGCCGTCCCGTGCACCTACACCGCCGACATCGGCCAGTACGACGAGCCCGACATCGCCTCGGTGCCCGGCCGCGCGAAGAGCTACGGTGCCGAGATCGCGCGCCTGGTCGACTGCCGTGCCGCGCTGGTCGAGGAGGGCCTTGCCGCGCTCACCTGCGGGGCGTTCCACATCCGCTCGGGCGGGCGTGCCTACTTCAACACCACGCCGCTGGGCCGCGCCGTCACCGGCACCCTCCTGGTCCGGGCGATGCTCGAGGACAACGTCCAGATCTGGGGCGACGGCTCCACCTTCAAGGGCAACGACATCGAGCGGTTCTACCGCTACGGCCTGCTCGCCAACCCGCACCTGCGGATCTACAAGCCCTGGCTGGACGCGGACTTCGTGACCGAGCTCGGCGGCCGCAAGGAAATGTCGGAGTGGCTCGTCGCGCACGACCTGCCCTACCGCGACAGCACGGAGAAGGCGTACTCCACCGACGCCAACATCTGGGGCGCCACCCACGAGGCGAAGATCCTGGAGCACCTCAACACCGGTGTCGAGACCGTCGAGCCGATCATGGGCGTGCGGTTCTGGGACCCGTCGGTCGAGATCGCCACCGAGGACGTGACGATCGGCTTCGACCAGGGCCGCCCGGTGTCGATCAACGGCAAGGAGTTCGCCTCCGCCGTCGACCTGGTGATGGAGGCCAACGCCATCGGCGGCCGCCACGGCATGGGCATGTCCGACCAGATCGAGAACCGGATCATCGAGGCCAAGAGCCGGGGCATCTACGAGGCGCCCGGCATGGCCCTGCTGCACGCCGCGTACGAGCGCCTGGTCAACGCGATCCACAACGAGGACACCCTCGCCCAGTACCACAACGAGGGCCGCCGCCTCGGCCGTCTCATGTACGAGGGTCGCTGGCTGGACCCGCAGGCGCTGATGGTGCGCGAGTCGATCCAGCGCTGGGTCGGCACGGCCGTCACCGGCGAGGTGACGCTGCGGCTGCGGCGCGGCGAGGACTACTCGATCCTCGACACCACGGGCCCGGCGTTCAGCTACCACCCGGACAAGCTGTCCATGGAGCGCACCGAGGACTCCGCGTTCGGCCCGGTGGACCGGATCGGCCAGCTCACCATGCGCAACCTCGATATCGCCGACTCGCGCGCCAAGCTGGAGCAGTACGCGGGCCTCGGCCTGATCGGCACCGGCAGCCCCGCCATCGGCGCCGCGCAGGCGGCCGCGACCGGCCTGATCGGCAGCATGCCGGAGGGCGGCGCCGAGGCCATCGCATCGCGCGGCGAGGTCTCCGAGGACGACGCGATGCTGGACCGCGCCGCGATGGAGTCCGGCACGGACTGACCGGCCCCGCCGAGAGGAACCACCAGAAGGGCCGACCCGGCGCCGGGTCGGCCCTTTCTCATCCCCGGGCCGCGCCGCTCGTAGTCCCCCCCGCACGGGGGAGGCCGCTCACCCGGCCAGGGGGCCCGCGGGCCCACCCCGACGGCTTGACTTGCCGTATGAGAGACGTTCACCGCACCCGCCTGCGCATGGCACTCCCCGTCCTCGGCCTGCTGACCGTCCCGCTGGCCGCCGGGCCGTTACCGGGAGCCGTGACCCCGGCAGCGGCAGCCGGCGTGGAGCAGGCGCCGGAGCGGGACATCCGCGCCCGCATCGAGTCCCTACCCGGCATGCGGGTCACCGCCGAGAAGCCCGCGGCGCCCGGTCGGCGCGACTTCGAGCCGGCCTACCGGCAGCCCGTGGACCACCGGCACCCCGAGCGCGGCACGTTCGAGCAGCGGCTGAGGCTGCTGCACAAGTCGACCCACCGGCCCACGGTCCTGTACACCTCCGGCTACGGCCTCGTCTCGAACCCCGACTTCCGCTCCGAGCCCACCCAACTCGTCGACGGCAACGAAATCGTCACCGAGCAGCGGTACTTCGACGAGTCCGGGCCGAACCCCGTCGACTGGTCGAAGCTGGACATCCGGCCTCGCGAACTTCACGGACGCCACGCTCAAGCCCCTGACGCGTACTTCTACCAACTGGGCACCCAGCTCGGCTATCCGCAGTACAGCACCCCCCACTTGACCGATCTGCTCCGCCACCCCGGCGTGCAGGACGTACGGACCTATGTGCCCCGCGACATCCCGCTGCGCTTCCAGCCGCACACGATGGCCGACATCGACCGATGGGTACGGCACGACGGGAGCCAACTCCTCTTCGTCTACGGCGAGAACGACGTGGCGACCGCAGAGCGCTTCCGGCTCGGGCGGGGCAGCCGCGACGCACACCTCTACGTAGCCCCGGACACCAACCACCGGGCCCGCATCGAGTCGCTTCCGACGAAGGACTCCGCCGCCGCCAAGGCCACACTGCGGCGCTGGGCCGGCCAGTGAGGAGTTCTTCCACGGCGACGCACGGGTATGGCGGGGCGTCGCGCGCTCGGCGAGGATGACCCCTTCCCAGGAAGGGCATCGCGATGGGATCACACGCGGCGGCGAGACGAGGAAGGCCGGTCGTCCTCGCGGCGATCGGCACCGTTCTTCTCGCCGCCCTGTTGTCCATCCCGAGTGCCGGGGGAGCACCACGTCGGCCGACGCCTGCGCCGCCACCTCCGGCACCGGCCTTCCCCGAGGTGACTGCGGGCCGTTCTGGCAGGTCCTCGCCGAGGACTTCAACGGCGACCGGGTGCCGCTGGGCGCGTTCCGCGACTGCGACCACCACGCCGACACCTCGGCCGCGTACTGCGATGGCCTCGAGGGTTCGTACCGCGACAACTGGTGGGCGTACCCGACCGGTTGGCGTGACACGGCGCACGACCGCGACCGTGACGTCGTCGGTGTCTACCACCCGGAGGACACCGTGAGCGTGGGCCCTGCGGAGAACGGCGACGGCCGTATGCGCAGCCTGGCTGCACTACGGCTGCGGCTGCGAGATGGACCACCCCGAAGGCAATTGGACCGGATCCCTCACCGCCTTCCACCATCCCTGCGGCGGCGGCGAACAGGGCCCGTTCCGTCGGGAACGGGCCCTGCCCCTCAGGCGAGGTCAGAAGACGAGGTCAGACACGGTCGGCCGCGATGAGCAGGTACTGGAAGGACCCGTCCCTGTAGGAGTTGATGAAGGCGTCCTCAATTCCCGTGACCAGCGAGGACGTTGCCCGCAGTTCCCAGTACGGCAGGGTGTCGGGGGTGAGGTCGACGACGGCCTGCGGGACGAGACGGTTGTCGGCCATGGCGCGCAGGTACTCGCGGCGCGAGTGGATGTTGCACTCGAAGTGCGCGTTGATCTGCGAGACCCACTTCGACGGCTGGCCGTACCGCGGGTTCCAGCAGCCGGTGATGGTCACATAGCGACCGCCGACCTGGAGGACGCGGGAGTGTTCGGCGAAGAGGTCGTGCAGGTCGACGTACATGCTCGACTCGTTGTTCCACGAGGCCGCGGCCTGCCCGGTCTCGAAGGGTGTGGCGAGCATGTTGCACACGCGGGCGCGGACATGGTCCTGGAGGCGGAGCTCACGCGCACGCTTGTTGGCGAAGTCGGCCTGCTTGGCCGACAGCGTGACCCCTTCGACCTTGCAGCCGAAGCGCTGGTGCGCCATCACCATCGAGCCGCCGCGGCCGCAGCCGGCGTCCATCAGGGTGTCGCCGGGCCCGATGTCACCGAGGTGCCCCAGGAGGAACTCGGCCTGCGCCGACTCCAGTCGGTGGAGCTCGGCGATCAGCTTCTTCTCGCTCTCGCTGTCCTCGGCGTCGCCGAGCGCGGCATGGTCGACGTCACCGATGCCGTAGTGGTGGTGGTACAGACCGTCGACATCGCCGAGACGCAGGTTCACGGGCCTGGCCTCCCCGTCCCAGTAGCGGGCGATGTCCCCCTGGTAGGGCGTCGTGGGGCCGGGAATGCGCAGGGAGGTGCCGGTGGTGGGGGCGGGCGCGGTGAGTTCGGTGCTGGTCACAGATGAATCCATTCTCTTACCGGAACTTCTCTTACCAGAAGTCGGGCAGGCTGTAGCGGTACGTGTTGGTCTGGTGCCAGTAGTGGTTGCCGTCGACCCAGGAGGCGACGCCCCGCAGGAAGCGCTGCACGGTGGGGACGGGGCAGGCGGCGGCCAGGGCCGCGGCTTCGGTCTCGAAGTCGTGCATGAGGTCGTTGTGGACCTCGACCGACTTCAGATAGGCGTCCCGCTCGGAGAGTCCCTCGCGTTCGGCGATCACGACCGGCAGGTTCAAGTGCACGCCCGGAGCGTCGAGTTCCTTGGTGTACGAGTACAGGTCGTTCACGATGGTCGTCGCGTTCCCCGCGAGGGCGATGACCTTCTGCATGGCCGGCTGGGCGTGCAGGTCCGCCGGCAGTTCGTAGCCGCCGACGGTGTCGGTGATGGTCGGGCAGGGGCGGAAGTTGTTGAACTGGCGCATCGCCAGGTACTCCCACACCTCGGGTACGTGTTCCAGCTGGGCCCAGGCGGCTTCGGCGAGGTAGCCCAGGTGCAGCCGTGCCATGTCGTGCCGGAACCGGTCGGCCTGCGCGGGGCTGCCCGTCTGGACGAAGTACTCCATGGCGGAGCTGTAGGCGCGCCGAGGCGCGTCCGCGTGGAGCGACTTCGCCCATTGCGGCTGGTACTCCCGCGTCGTGTACACGGGATCCAGGGCGGTGTGCGCAAGGAGCAGACGTTCGCCGAGGCCGACGGGCGAGCCCCCGTGGTCCTCGCAGTAGCAGTCGTCCACCGCGTTCTCGGCCACCATCAGGCGTGTGGCGATCATCAGGTGGTCGACGGTGGGCGCGTCCGGATGACAGGCGACCATGTAGCGGCCCACGGAGAAGCCGTCGAACTGGTCCTCCCAGTCATCGGGATACAGCGAAACCTCGTCCAGCGCCCAGGACTTGATCCTGCGGCTGACCTCCTCGACCCGCACCGGGTCGGGCTCGGGCACCGGGTGGAAGTAGAGCCCCGGGATCGGCGTGCCTTCCGCCGGAGCGGCCAGCGCCGTCGGCGGCTCCGAAGGCAGCGGCGGCTCCTCCCGCAGGATCAGCCGCAGGCCCGCCGTGCCCAGGCCGCTGGGGCCACGCAGGATCCGTGACAGGTCGGGGTTCGGTGCGGGAGCCGCAGCTGCCGGGGTGGGCAAGGACGATACGGAGGGCGGGCCTCCGGTGGCGGCCGTGATGTCGTGGGCGCGGGCCGCGGCGTCGGCGAGTACGTGCGCCCCGAAGTGGGAAGCGGCCTCCGGCAGGCTCGACCGCGGAGGTGTCGGCTCAGGCGCGGGCATCCATGGCTCCTCGGTGGGGTGGGCGAGCGGGTCCACTACCTGGGCCAGTGGGCGATCTGCACGTTCTCGAGCACACCGACCGCGTCCGGCACCAGGATGGCGGCGGAGTAGTAGGTGCTGACGAGGTAGGACGTGATGGCCTTCTCGTCGACGCCCATGAAGCGGACCGACAGGCCCGGTTCGTACTCGTCCGGCAGACCGGTCTGATGCAGCCCGATGACGCCCTGGTTCTCCTCGCCGGTACGCATGCAGAGGATCGAGCTGGTCTTCTCGTCGGTGATGGGGATCTTGTTGCAGGGCAGGATCGGGACCCCGCGCCAGGCCGGTACCTGCTGGCCGCCGAGGTCGACATGGTCCGGATAGAGCCCGCGCGCGTTGAACTCACGCCCGATCGCCGCGATCGTCTTGGGGTGCGCGAGGAAGAACTTCGACCCGCGACGGCGGCAGAGCAGCTCGTCCAGGTCGTCCGGCGTCGGCGGTCCGGAGTGCGTCTGGATGCGCTGCTTGAAGGCGGCGTTGTGGAGGAGCCCGAACTCCCGGTTGTTGATGAGCTCGTGCTCCTGGCGCTCGCGCAACGCCTCGACCGTGAGCCTGAGTTGCTCCTCGGTCTGGTTCATCGGGCCGTTGTAGAGGTCGGCGACCCTCGTGTGGATCCGCAGAATGGTCTGGGCGACCGAGAGTTCGTACTCGCGCGGTTTCAGTTCGTAGTCGGCGAACGCGCCGGGCAGTTCATGCTCGCCGGTGTGGCCGGCCGACATCGCGATCTCCGCCTCGCCGCGATGGTTCTGCCGACGTCGGGAAAGCGCTGTGAACTCTTCGAGGTGGTCCCGGAGTCCCGGCGCCGTGGCCAGGACGGCCGCGAAGTCGGCGCGAGACAGGGTGAGCAGGGTGCCCGAGGTCTCGGCCGTTGCCGTCTGGTCCCACAGGGCGTCCTCGTCAAGCAGGGCGTTCTCGCCGAACCGGTCGCCATCGGCGAGTACGTCCAGGGCGACCTCGTCGCCGTACCTGCCGACGGTGGTCTGGCTGACGCGGCCGTGGGCGATCAGATGCAGCTGATCCGCGGGAGTCCCGCGCTCGACCAGCGTCTCGCCGATCCGGAAGTCGCGCTGGACGCACCGGTCGGCGATGGCGGTGAGCACCTCCACGTCGTCGAAGCCGCGCAGCAGGGCCAGTTCACCGAGTTCGCGGGGGATCACCCGCACGTCGGAGCCGTCCTGGACGAACTCCACGCTGCCGTCGCCGACGGTGTAGGTCAGGCGACGGTTGACCCGGTAGGCCCCGCCCTTGGTCTCCACCCAGGGGAGCATCCGCAGCAGCCAGCGGGAGGTGATCTCCTGCATCTGCGGGGCGGACTTGGTGGTGGTGGCGAGGTTGCGGGCAGCAGCCGTGCCGAGGCTGGATTGCCGCGGCAGCTCCACTTGCGCTTCCGGGCTCGAGTCAACAGTCATCGGGCTAGCTCTCCTTGGTCAGGGCGGTGGCGTACGTATGCGGACGTCATCGGGCGATAGGAGCGAAAAGGGGGTATACGAACGGGAATCCGGCCAGATCCAGGGGAACACTAACGGCCGCCCGGCCGCTCGGGCCATGGAAAGTCGCCGATATTAACTCGATACGATGATCGAGCCCGCGCGATGTTTGCGCAGGTACCGGCGGGTTTCAGCCCCGATCGGCGGCGGGTTTTGACGAACCGCCGGTTGCTTGCGCGATGCGCGACCGACGAGTGGCGAGCCGCTGAAGTGCCGTACATCCAGGCCGTCGTGGGCGATCGGGGCGATTGGGGCGCCCGCACGCCGCCGCCACCGTCCCCCGTGCGCCGCGGCCGATAAGGCGTCAAGGCGTCGGAAACGCGACAGACCCCCTCTGGACAGGACCACGACCGGGACCAAACTGCGGTAGGCACTGCTGCGGCTCCCTAAGGACAGGACCAGCCATGGCCAACAACCAGAACAGCTCGTCCCCCGGCACTCGTTGGGGGCGGGCCGTCGTCGTCGGTGGCGGGTACGCCGGGCTCGTGACCGCGCGGGTCCTGGCCGATCACTTCACCGAGGTGCTCGTCCTGGAGCGCGACCCGGTGCGGCCGGACACGGGCGTGCACCCCCATGTCCCGCAGGGCTTCCACGCGCACGCACTGCTCGCCCGGGGCGGCGACGTACTGGAGGACCTCTTCCCGGGGCTGCGGGCCGAGCTCGCGGAACTGGGCGCGCCCGTCCTCGACTACGGCGAGCGGATCAGCTTCCTGCTGCCGACCGGCTATGCGCCCACCGACCCGGTCGGCGTACCCATCCAGAGCTTTACCCGCGACGAGCTCGAACGGCGCCTACGGCAAAGGGTGTTGGCCCTCCCGTCGGTGCGACTGCTCCCGGCGACCCGCTGCGAGACGGTGACGGGCGTCGCCCCCGGCCGCCTGGACCGGGTCCGATACCGCACCGACGGCGCCGACGAGTCCACGGAAGTCACCGCGGACCTCGTCGTTGACGCCTCGGGCCGCTCCACGTCCCTCGACCGGTGGCTCACCGACGCGCGGCTCCCGGTGTCCGCCAAGACCGTCATCAAAGCGAAGTTCACCTACACCTCCGCGCTCTACGAACGCCCCGCGCACGACCCGCAGGACTTCGACATCGCGTACCAGATGGCCTTCGCACCCGGCGTTCCGCGCGGCGGAGTGGTCCTGGCCGTGGAGCACCATCGCTGGATGTGCTCCCTGCTCGGCGTCGACCAGCACGTGCCGCCCACCGACGACGAGGGCTACCTCGACTTTGCCCACAGCCTCGGCAACCCCCGCCTCGCCGAACAGATCAAGCGCGGCACCCGGCAAGGAGAGATCCACCGCTACACCAACCCCGGCAACGAGTGGCGCCTGCACCACAAGAACACCCGCTGGCCCGAGCGTCTGATCGCGGTCGGCGACGCGCTCTGCGTCTTCAACCCGGTGTACGGACAAGGCCTCACGGTCGCCGCGCTCGAAGCGGAGCTGCTCGGCCGCCTGCTGCGCCGCCGCCGGGCCGAGGCGTCCGGACTCGACGGCCTCAGCCGCGCCTACCAGCGCGCCGCGGCCCGTGTCATCCAGGTCCCCTGGACCATGGCCACCAGCTCGGACCTCATGTGGGCACCCGCCGGACAACCGCCGGCCGCACGCTTCGCGCACTGGTACAACCGGCATGTCTTCGCGCTCGCCGTGCACGACCCGGGCGTGTGGGCACGGTTCGTACGCGTGCTGAACATGACGGCCCCACCCTCGCTCCTGTTCCGTCCGGCCATGCTCGCCAAGGTGGTACGCCGGGTCATCACGCGCCCCGCGAGCACCAGGGTGCCGATGGGTGGCTCGGATGAACCACCTGGAGCGGGCGCTTGACTCTCCATCCGCTGGAGGGATGAGAGTTGACCTCGTGAGCGACGACACCCAGATGCTGACCATCGGCGAACTGGCCCGGCGCACCGGGCTTTCCGTGCGCACCATCCGGTGCGGAGATCCGCACCCTGCAGGTACGGCGCGCGGTGCTGGATCGGGTCGCTCGGCATGGCAGTACGACGAAGGAGATGAGACTCATGCACGAGCTGGCCCGGATGTCCGCCGACGAGCGGCAGCGGATCATCGACGACTTTGTCAGCGAGACCTTCCACGGTGTCGAACCCGACGCGCCCGGCGCCCACATCGCCCAAGCGATGCGCACCGTACCGAAACACCTGCCCACCGACCCGACCGCCGAGCAGGTCGACGCCTGGGTGGAGCGGTACTGGCAGCTGCTCGCCGTGCTCAATGGGCGTCCGCCGGTCCTCTCGCACATACCGGCGTTCGAATGGCTGATCGCCGCACTGCGAGCGGAGGACGAGCGAGTGAGGATCAGCGAGTAGGGAAGGCCTGTTCGGTCCAGATGGTCTTGCCGGAGGGGGTGTAGCGCGTTCCCCACCTCTGGACGAGCTGCGCGACGATGAACAGGCCGCGCCCGCCCTCGTCCTCATCGCCGCTGTGGCGCAGGTGCGGTGAGGTGTGGCCCCTGTCCGCGACCTCGCACAGGAGGGTGCGGTCACGGATGAGGCGTACTTGGATCGGTCCCTCGGCGTACCTGACCGCGTTCGTCACCAGCTCGCTGACGACGAGCTCGGTCGCGAACGACAGCTCCTCGAGGCCCCAGTCGTGCAGCTGCTGGGTGGCCAGGTCCCGGGCGCGGCCCGCGGCGACCGGTTCCGCGGACAGCTCCCATTCGATGACCTGCGACGTGTCGAGTTCGCGGGTGCGGACGAGCAGCAGGGCGGTGTCGTCGGCCGTCGAGCCGTCCGGCAGGAGTTCCGCCACGGCCCGGTCGCACAGTTCCTCGAGTGACGCGTGCCGGTCGCTGAGTACCAGGCCCAGGGTGTCGAGTCCGTGATCGATGTCGCGGTCGCGGGCCTCGACCAGGCCGTCGGTGAAGAGTGCGAGCAGGCTGCCCACCGGCAGCTCGATCTCCATCGACTCGAACGGCAGGCCGCCGAGGCCCAGCGGCGGTCCTGCCGGCAGTTCCGGGAAGGACACCCGGCCGTCCGGGTCGACGACCGCCGGCGGCAGATGCCCGGCCCTGGCCATGACACAGCGCCGCGACACCGGGTCGTAGACCGCGTAGAGGCAGGTCGCCCCGGTGGTCACATCGGCGTACGTACCGTCGGGTGTCCCCAGCTCGGCCCGCTGCTCCTCCGCCGACTGCGCCACCAGATCGTCGAGCCGTGAAAGCAGCTCGACGGGATCCAAGTCCATCTGGGCGAACGCGCGTACGGTCGTACGCAGCCGTCCCATGGTGGCGGCGGCCTGCAGACCGTGGCCGACCACGTCTCCGACGACGAGTCCGACCCGGGTGCCGGACAGCGGGATGACGTCGAACCAGTCGCCGCCGACCCCTGTCACGTCGTCCGTGGGCAGATAGCGGTAGGCCAGGTCGACCGCCGACTGCTCCGGCACGTGCTGCGGCAGCAACTGGCGCTGGAGGGCCAGGGATGCGGTGCGCTCACGGGTGAAGCGGCGGGCGTTGTCGATGGACACGGCCGTACGGGCGACCAACTCGTCGGCCAGTGCCACTTCGCCGCTGTCGAAGGTGGCCGAGCCGCCGCCGCGCAGGAACGTGACGAGTCCCAGCGTGCTGTTCCCGGCCCGCAGCGGCACGACCAGGGTCGTCTCGTCGAGCACGAGCCCGCCCGAGGAGCTGGCTCTTATACACATCTCCGAGCCCACGAGACGCTCATGAA
>NZ_SRIC01000148.1 GCF_004684775.1 Streptomyces sp. MZ04 | reverse complement strand
GTGTGGGGGTGGCGGACTGGACGCGGTGCTCCTCGAGTACGCCCGTCTTGTGCCGCTGCACGAACCAGTAGTAGGCGAAGCCGCCGAGCGCGACGATGCCGATGAAGAGGAAGGCGCCCCAGCGCAGGTACCAGTGCTGCGGGCCCGTCGCGTTGTACACCTCGGCGCGCGGCCAGGCGAGGTTGATCGACATGGCGGCGCCCCACAGTACGGCGACGATGTTGATCGGCAACCCCCACCGGCCGAGCGAGAACTTCCCCTCGGCGGGCGTCCATTGACCCCGCAGGCGCTTGAGCAGCATCGGCACGGTGACCAGCAGATAGGCCACGTAGATCATGATGATCGCGATGCTGGTGATCACCGAGAAGATCTGCGGCTGGTTGATGTTGATCACCAGGATGACGACACCCACCACACCGATGAGCACGGCGGGCACCACGGGCGTCTGGAACCGCGGGCTGACCCGGGCGAGCGCCGAGCCCGCGGGCAGGTTGTTGTCCCGCGCCATGGCGAACATCAGCCGGATGCCGGCGGCCTGCACGGCCAGTACGCAGACGGTGATGGCGACGACCACGCACCACAGGAAGATCTCGCCGATGGTCGAACCGAGCGTCTCCAGGACCACGTACTGCAGCCCGCCCGACGCCAGTTCCTCGGCGTGCAGGTCCGGAACCGCCATCAGGGCGAAGAGCAGGATCAGTCCGCCGATGATGAAGGACGCGACGAGCGCCCGCAGGATGGCGCGCGGCGCGTTGCGGGCCGGGTTGTGCGACTCCTCGCCGAGCGACGACGCCGTGTCGAAGCCGTACATCACGTACGCCGACGCCAGGGACGCGGTCAGGAACGCGCCGAAGTACCCGAGGTTCTGGCCGCTGCCGAGTCCGTACGTCTCGGTCAGGACGCTGCTGGGGCCGCGGGTGATGTGCGCCGCCAGGAAGACGATCAGGGCGACGGCGGCGATCAGCTCGATGAAGACGCCTGCGGAGTTGATCCGGGCCATGAGCTGCACGCCGAAGGCGTTGACCACGGTGGAGAAGAGGATGAGCACGGTGCCGAGGAGCACGGCGTTGGCGGCCGCGTCGTTCTCGCCGGTGCCGTCACCGACGAACTGGAACCAGCTGTCGATCTGCGGCAGCGTGATCTGGTAGGCGAGCGCCACGGCCGAGAGCGTCACCATCGTGGCCGTCATCATCATCCAGCCGCCGAGCCAGCCCACGTGCGGGCCGCCCATCGTCTTGGCCCAGTTGTAGATCGAACCGGCGACCGGAAAGCGGGCGGCGAGCTCGCAGAAGCACAGGGCCACCATCAGCTGTCCGACGAAGACCATCGGCCACGACCACCAGTAGGCGGGACCGCCGAAGCTGACGCCGAAGTAGAAGAGCTGGAAGGTGCCGGTGAGGATCGAGATGTAGCTGATGCCGGCCGCGAAGGTGTGGAAGTTGCCCAGGGTCCGCTTGAGTTCCGGCTTGTAGCCGAGCTCGCCGAGCGCGTCGTCGTCGTGCTCGCCCTGGGGCTTCTCCGGGACGGCGGGACCAGGGGCCGGTCCGGGTGCCGTACTCATTCGAACCACCTCTGCGGGGTCGCTGCGAGATTGCGCCAGATGTGCTTGGCCTCCTGGTACTCGGCGAGCCCCGCTGGTCCCAGTTCGCGGCCGAAGCCGGACTGCTTCATGCCGCCCCATTCCGCCTGCGGCACGTACGGATGGAAGTCGTTGATCCATACGGTTCCGGCGCGCAGCCGGGACGCCACGCGCTGGGCCTTGCCGGTGTCCTGCGACCAGACGGCTCCCGCGAGGCCGTAGACGGTGTCGTTGGCGAGCGCCAGCGCCTCCTCCTCGTCCCGGAACCGCTCGACGGTGAGCACCGGGCCGAAGGACTCGTCGGCGACCACGGACATGCCGGGGGTGCACTCGTCCAGAACGGTCGGCAGGTAGTAGTAGCCGTCCCGCAGCGCCGGGTCGTCGGGGCGGGCGCCGCCGCAGCGCAGCACCGCGCCCTCGGCGATGCCGGCCGCCACGTACGCCTCGACCTTGTCGCGGTGCGCGGCGGAGATCAGCGGGCCCGTGCGGGCGTTGTCGTCGAAGGGACCGCCGAGCGGGATCCGGCGGGCGCGTGCGACCACCTCGTCGACGAACGCGTCGTGCAGTTCGTCCTGGACCAGCAGGCGCGCCCCGGCCGAGCAGACCTGCCCCGAGTGCAGGAAGACCGCCATCAGGGCGTAGTCGACCGCCGCCTCGAAGTCGGCGTCGGCGAAGACGATGTTCGGGTTCTTGCCGCCCAGCTCCAGGGCGACCTTCTTCACCGTGGGCGCCGCGGCGGCCATGATGCGGCGGCCGGTGAGGAGCCCGCCGGTGAACGACACCAGGTCGACCCGCGGGTCCTCGCTGAGCGGCGCGCCCGCGGTGGGGCCGGCGCCGAGGATCAGGTTGGCGGCCCCGTCCGGAAGACCGGCCTCGGCGAGCAGCCGCATCAGGATGATGGCGGTGTGCGGGGTCAGTTCGCTGGGCTTGAGGACGAAGGTGTTGCCCGCGCCGATGGCCGGGGCGACCTTCCAGGCGGTCTGCAGCAGCGGGTAGTTCCACGGGGTGATCAGGGCGCACACCCCGACCGGCTCGTGCACCACCCGGCTGTCCACCTCCGGATTACCAGCGTCGACGATCCGGTCGGTGCCGCCCGCCGCCGTCAGGTTGCCGAAGTAGCGGAAGCAGTTGGCGATGTCGTCCATGTCGTACTCGCTCTCCACGAGCCGCTTCCCGGTGTCCAGGGATTCGGCGCGGGCGAGGGCGTCCTTGTCTCGTTCGAGCAGGCCGGCGACGCGCAGCAGCAGTCGGCCGCGTTCGGCGGCCGGGGTGTGCGGCCACGGTCCTGAGTCGAAGGCCTCGCGCGCCGCGGCGATCGCCGCGGCGGCGTCCTTCGGCCCGGCCTCGTCGACGGCCGCGATGTGGGTGTTGTCGGCGGGGCAGCGGATCTCCCGAACCTGCCCGTCCACGGCGGCGGTCCACTTACCGCCGATGAACAGCTCCGGCATGACGGCTCCTCCGGATCGGATACGCGGAGACGACCCGACCGAGGCCCGGCCGGTCACGCTCCGTCATCCTCGATCGGCGGAACGTGCTCCACGACTAGACGGTAAGGAGCACGCGCCGTGCGCGCACTATGGGCGCCGCTGTCCGGCGGGCACGCTGTCCGGGCTCCGCCGGCTCGGTCGTCGTTGCGCGGATGGGTCTCCGGGACTCTTCTGTGCGCATCGGCCGTCAGGTACGCGGCGCCGTACGCATCGGAAACGATGACGTTCCGTACGGGCGGACGGTCACCGCCGGTCGTGCCGCCCGCTCCCGCGCGCGTGGCCTCGCCGTCGGGAGGGGGGCTTACGGCACGCCGAAGCCGATCGGCGCCTCGGTCGTGGGCCCGTGACACCGGGCCCGTACCCCCGCCGCCGAGGCGCTGCACCAGCTCGAAGCGGCCATCGATCACCCGCTGGGCGGGACCGCCGCATCCCTGCCGAAGATCGTCCGCTCGCCACTCCGTTAGCCTGAAGGCACGATGAACCGGCTGACCACGTCATGGGGCGCGTACGACCTCACACGTTTTCCCGAGGACCCTCGCGACCAGCTGCGGGCCTGGTCCGCGGCCGACGCCTACCTGCTGCGGCATCTCGCCGGCGAGACGGAGGAGGCGGCCGGGCCCGTCGGCCTCTCCGGCACGGTGGCCGTCGTCGGCGACCGCTGGGGCGCGCTGACCACCGCGCTCGCCGGGCGGGGACACACGCCCACGCTGATCACCGACTCGTTCCTCGCGTACGAGGCCACGCGGGCCAACGTGGCGCGCGCCGGCATCGCGCCGGACGCGGTGCGGCTCTCGACGACCCGGGACACCCCGCCGGACCGCGTCGACGTCCTCCTGGTCCGCGTGCCGAAGAGCCTCGCGCTTCTTGAAGACCAGTTGCACCGGCTCGCCCCCGCCCTGCACGCGGGCACGGTCGTCGTCGGCACGGGCATGGTGACCGAGATCCACACCTCCACCCTGGAGCTGTTCGAGCGGATCATCGGCCCCACGCGGACCTCCCTCGCCCGGCAGAAGGCGCGGCTCGTCTTCTGTACGCCGGAGCAGCGGACCGGCGCCGACTCCAGCCCCTGGCCGCGCAGTTATGTGCTCGACGGTGACTCCGGAGCGGGCACGGGACTGACCGTGGTCAATCACGCGGGCGTCTTCTGCGCCGAACGCCTCGACATCGGCACCCGCTTCTTCCTGCGCCATCTGCCGACCGGCAAGGACGGCGCGCACATCGTGGACCTGGGCTGCGGCAACGGCGTGCTCGGCACGGCCGCCGCCGTCGCCGACCCGCAGGCCACGGTCACCTTCATCGACGAGTCCTACCAAGCCGTCGCATCGGCCGAGGCTACCTTCCGGGCGAACGCGGCAGAGTCCGCCGAGGCGGAGTTCGTGGCGGGCGACGCGCTGGCGGCCGTGCCCGCAGGGAGCGTGGACCTCGTCCTGAACAACCCGCCCTTCCACAGCCACCAGGCGACCACCGGCGCGACCGCCTGGCGGATGTTCAGCGGCGCGCGCGCCGCGCTGCGCCCCGGCGGTGAACTGTGGGTCGTCGGCAACCGCCATCTCGGCTACCACGTGAAGCTGCGCAAGCTCTTCGGCAACTCCCAAGTCGTCGCCAGCGACCCGAAGTTCGTGGTCCTGCGCTCCGTGAAGAGGGACATGAAGGCGAACTCGTCGCGATGAGCGGTGAGTTGTTTCCCCGGACGCGGTCGGAGATCGCGCCCGGGGCCGTGCACGTGCCGGACTGGCTGACGCCCGGCGAACAGCGGAACCTCGTCGCGTCGTGCCGGGAGTGGGCACGGCCGCCGGCCGGTCTCAGGACGGTGAAGACGCCGGGCGGCGGCATGATGACGGCCCGTCAGGTGGGTCTTGGCTGGCACTGGTTTCCGTACGGGTACGCGCGCACCGCGGTGGACGGTGACGGCACTCCGGTGAAGCCGATGCCGTCTTGGGTCGCCTCGATGGGGCGGGCGGCCGTGGCAGCCGCGTACGGGAACGTGGACGGTGCTTTGGATGGCGATGAGGCGTACGACATCGCGCTCATCAACTTCTACGACGCCGACGCCCGGATGGGCATGCACCGGGACTCCGACGAGAAGTCACACGCGCCGGTCGTCTCGCTGAGCCTCGGCGACTCTTGCCTCTTCCGCTTCGGCAACACGGAAACGCGGACGAAGCCGTACACGGACATCGAACTGCGCAGTGGCGACCTGGTCGTCTTCGGCGGGCCCGCGCGGCTCGCCTATCACGGTGTGCCGCGCGTGTACGCGGGAACCGCCCCGCCGGAGCTCGGTCTGACGGGGCGGCTGAACATCACGCTGCGGGTGAGCGGGCTTGAATGACTCAGGCGTCGAAGGCGGTCGCCCGCGTCACCGGCTCCCACGCGGCGATCTCCGCGCGGACCGCGTCGAGATGTCCGACGACCGCGTCCACCGCGTCGTCGCCCAGCGGAAGCCGCAGCGGGGTCTCGTCGGCATCGAGCGCGCTGATGATCGCGGCGGCGGCCTTCGCCGGGTCGCCCGGCTGGTCACCGTCGCCGCCCGCGACCATCTTGCGGGTGGCGCCCGCCGTCTCGGCGTAGTCCGGTATCTCGACGGCACCGGCGCTGGTGTTGCCGAACAGGCTGGTGCGGAACGGGCCGGGCTCCACGATCAGGACCTTGATGCCGAGCGGCCCCACTTCCTGCGCCAGCGCCTCGGAGATCCCCTCCAGGGCGAACTTGGTGCCGCTGTACGCCGAGAACCCGGCGAACGACATCTGCCCGCCCATGCTGCTCATCTGCACGATCGCCCCGGAGCGGCGCGCCCGCATGTGCGGAAGGACGGCGCGGGCCAGCGCCGCGGGGCCGAAGACGTGCACGTCGAACAGGGCCCGCAGTTCGGCGTCCGAGTCCTCCTCCAGGGCGCCGACATGGCTGCGGCCCGCGTTGTTGACCAGGACGTCGATCCGGCCGTGGCGGTCGGTGATGTCCCGCACGGCGGCCTCGATGCCCGCCGTGTCGGTCACGTCGAGGGTGAGCGCCTCGACCTGGTCGGGGTGGGCGGCGACCAGGTCGTCCAGGGACGCCACATTGCGGGCGGTCGCCACGACGACGCCGCCGGCGGCGACGGCCGCCTCGGTGATCGCCCGGCCGAAGCCGCTGTTCGCACCCGTCACGAGCCATACCTTCGTCGTCATTGCGAACTCCCTGTAGATAGCCCGAACTTCGTTGCTTTCCCGGTTACGCAGATCATGCTGCCGCCGGGGCGAGTGGCACGTCCAAGACCTCTCGTGATAGCTGATGGTCATGGACGTACACAGCAGGAATCTCCGGTACTTCGCCGCGGTGGCACAGGAGTTGCACTTCACGCGGGCCGCCGAGCGGCTCTTCGTCTCGCAGCCCGCGCTGAGCAAGCAGATACGCATGCTGGAACGGCAGTTGGGCGCCGACCTGTTCGTGCGGGACCGTCAGGGCGTGCGGCTCACGGCGGTCGGCTCCGCGCTCCTTCCGCACGCCCAACAGGTCCTGGACGTCTGGGAGTCGGGCATGGCGGCGGTCGAGCGTGCGAAGACGCGGGAGCGGGCCACGCTGGTGGTGGGCATGAGTACGCGGCCGGGGCGCGGGGGTCTGCTCCCGGCCGTGCGGTCCCGCTTCACCGAGGCGCATCCGGCGGCCACCATCCGCCTGCGGCAGGTGAGTTGGGAGGACGCGAGCGCGGGCCTCGCCGACGGCGACGCGGACGTCGCGTTCATCTGGCTGCCCCTGCCCGACATGGAGCGCTACGCATGGCTCGTGGTCGCCGAGGAACCACGCCACATCGCCCTGCCGGAGGACCACCGCCTCGCGGCCCGTGACGAGATCGACTTCGCCGACCTCCTGGACGAACCGTTCCTCGCACTGCCCGAGAGCGCGGGAGCGCTGCGCGACTACTGGCTCGCCGTGGACGCCCGCGATGGCCAACCGCCCCGGATCGGCGCCGAGATCGCCAGCACCGACGAGACGTACGAGGCACTGGTGGACGGCCGCGGCGTCTGCCTGGTCGCCACCGGCAACGCGCCCCTGATCACGCTGGGCGGCGTCGTCACCCGCCCGGTCCGCGGTATCACTCCGAGCCGTTTCGCCCTGGCCTGGCGCGCGGACGACCGGCGTCCGCTGGTGGGCGCGTACGTCGCGGCGTGCGGGGGAGTGCTCGGCTCGGCGGGGCGGAGCTGAGGTTCCCGCGCGGGGCGACGCGGTGGCCGTGGTCAGGAGAGGACCGTCACCGTGTGTCGCGCAGTCGAAGAAGGTACGTCGCAGTCAGCGCGACGGCACGGTCCCCGTCATGCGACAGCTCCACGAGCGCACGTGACGCCGTCGTCCCCGGGATGCCCGCCAGCGCCTGCGTCAGCCGTCCGCGTGCGGGCGCTCCGGTGGTGTCGTGGGCGAGGCGGTCGACGAGCCCGGCCGCGATCTGGTCCGCCGCCGCGGAGTCGCTCGCCAGCACGCTCAGCGCATCGGCGGCGTCGGTGTCGTTCCGTCCCTCCACGATCATGTCGATGAGCGTCGGGACCGCTTCGGCCACACCACGTGTCCCGAGTGCCAGAGCCGCATACCCGCGGACCACGTCGTCGGGGTTCGCCAGGGCATCCCGCAGCCGCGCGGCGGCCTCATCGCCGGGCAGCTCGGCGAGGGCTTGAACGGCACGTTCCCGCACCTCGGCCGCCGGTGAGCCGAGGCCCTCCGCGAGGAGCGCAGGGCCGCCGTCGCCCGATCGTGCGAGGGCCCATCGAAGGGCTCCGGCGACGTTCGGCTCCGTCTCGCTCAGTGCCGCCTCGACCAGGGCCTCCACCGGCACCGGAACCTCGTCGACCGAGGAGAGGGCCGCTCGCTGGCGCGCGGCGGCGCTGTTCGACCCCAGTGCCTGAAGGAGCGCGACGACCTGGAGGACGTCCTCCCATCCTGCGGGGTCCGCGGCATCGATCCGGCGCAGCCGCGTGAGCAGCTCGGTCTCCGCCGCGATGCGTTCGCGTGTCTGACGGATGAGGTCGTCGACGAGCGCCGAGGGCGTGCGGCCGGGATCGTCGAGCGCGCGCCCGATCTCACGCAGCGAAAGCCCCAGCGACCGCAGGCTCTCGATGCGGAAGATCCGCCGGATGTCCTCGCCGGAGTACTCCCGGTATCCGGAGCCCGTACGACCCGAAGGCCGCACCAGACCGAGCGACTCGTAATGCCGGAGCATGCGGGCACTGACCCCGGACCGTCGCGCCACCTCACCGATCAACACGTCCTATCGTCCCTCCTCCTGGCCGGACCCGCCGAGGGCCACGACGCGCTTCGCCTCCTCGATCGCGGACTCGAATCCGGCGTCCGGGTCGCGCAGCAGCCGTCGGGTGGCGAGCGCGTGCGCGCGCATGTGCGGGTCAGCGGCCGCCGTCGCGGCCCGCAGAGCCTGCCCGATCACCGCACCGAGCGCGACCAGCGCCCGGCTGAGACTCAGCTGCGTCTCCCGCCCACCGCGCCCGAGCTGCGTCGCAAGGACCGCGGCCAACGCGGACTTCTCTCCTTCCGGTACGAGCACGACCGCGGCCCGCCAGGCGCTCCGCGCCACCTCGTCGTCGGCGTCGGACAACAGCGCCCGTGTGATCGCCGGCCACGCCTGCCGGTCCCCGATCTTGGACAGCGTATGCAGTGCCTGGCTCCGTGCCTGGGACTGCCCCGAGCGGACTTCGCGGAGCAGCAAGGGAAGCGTCATGGACACCGGGTGGCGGGTGAGCGCCCAGGTCAGCATGTCGCGGACGAAGAACTCGGGCTCGATCGCGCATCGCTCGATGAGCTTGTCGACGAAGCGCGGGTCGGGCGTCGTGCCGACCGCCAGAGCGGCCCGCAGCCGCACGGACGAACGGTCGTCCTCCAGCCCCTGGAGCGCTCGTGTCGCATCCGGGTCCTGTCTTGTGATCGTCATCGAGACCACCTCCTCGGCAAGCAGTGAAGGCCTTGTCACCGTGTCAAGGTCAAACTGGCCCCCCGCTCGATCACCAGGCACCGGCACCGGCACCGGCACCGGCACCGGCACCGGCACCGGCACCGGCACCGGCACCGGCACCGGCACCGGCACTGGCACCGGCACGGGCCGGTCTCGACAAGGGCCGGTCTCGGCTGGTTGGAGCAGAGCCGCGCGCGGGTTCCCGACCTGCGGGTGAGGCTGGACGTCCCACCGCGCTCACGCTTCAGGAGTCCTTCCGTGAGAGTTCCCAGCTCCCCGCAGGTCCGCCTCCCCCTTGTCGCCCTGCTGGCCGCTGCCTGCACGGCCGGGCTCGTGCAGGCCCCGGCCCGGGCCGCGGATGTCCCCGCCGACGGCCACCGCTCGCTGCGACGGCAGTTGCAGGAGCTGACCACCGCGCCCGGCGGACCGCCCGGAGCGATGGCCGTCCTCAAGCGCGGGTCCCGCACCGAGGTCTACCGGGCCGGCGTCGCCGACACCGGCACCGACCGTCCGATCGAGGTCACCGACCACATGCGCATCGCCAGTACGGCCAAGGCGTACACCGGCGCGGTCGCCCTCCAACTCGTCGACCGCGGGAAGCTGCGTCTGAACGACACCATCGGCAAGGTGCTTCCCCGGCTGCCGCGCGCATGGCATCGGGTGACGCTGCGGCAGCTCCTGAACCACACCAGCGGACTGCCGGACTTCTCCGATGACCCGGAGTTCCTGGCCCTGGTGACCGAGGACCCGCGCCGCCGCTTTGACTCCCGCCGCCTCCTCGACTTCGTGGCCGACGAGCCGTCGGCGTTCCGTCCGGGGGCCCGGTACGCCTACTCCAACTCCGACAACATCGCCGTGGCACTGATGGCGGAGGCGGTGACAGACTGCCGCTACGAAGATCTGCTCGCCCAGCTCGTGTACCGCCCGCTGGGTCTGCGTCGCACCAGCCTGCCGCAGGGCTACCGGATGCCCGAGCCCTACATGCACGGCTACGACGTCACACCACCCGACCCGCCCGAGGACGTCAGCGAGGTACTGAGTGCGTCGGGCGTGTGGGCATCGGGCGGCATCATCTCGACGCCGAAGGACATGACGGCCTTCATCCGCGGCTACGCCGGCGGAAAGCTGATCTCCGACCGGACCCGCCGTCAGCAGCGGACCTGGGTGGACGGCGCATCCGAACCCGCGGGTCCCGGCAAGAACGGCGCCGGTCTCGCCATCTTCCGGTACACCACCCGCTGCGGCGTGGTGTACGGCCACACGGGCAACTTCCCCGGCTACACGCAGCTGATCGCGGCCACCCCGGACGGCAAGCGGTCGCTGACCGTCTCCCTCACCACCCAGGTCAACAAGAAGAACAAGCCGGAGCTGCTTGAGCGGATGCGGACCGTGGAGGAGAACTTCGTCTGCGCGCTGTTGCGCAAGAAATAGGCCCCGGTGGGCGGGTTCGCGCACCGCCGGCTCAGGCCCGCATCACCAGGCGGTCCACGGCGGCGGTCCCGGAGGTGTAAGGCACCGGCAGCCCGCCTGTCGCCCCGGAGGGCAGCGTCTGCTCGAGGGCGCCGAGCAGCCGCTGCACATCGGTCGACGGGCGGACCACCAGGCGCAGGAAGCGACTGGAACTGCCGATCTTGTTGCCGCACTCGCGGATCAGGATGCCGTGCTCCTCCAGGAGCCGGTCCCGCAGCTCCGCCCCGTCGACGCCGTCGGGCAGCCTGGCGTACACGAAATTGCCCTGCGAGGGATAGGTGACGAGGCCGGGCAGGCGGGCCAGGTGCCAGATCATCTCCTGGCGGTCGCGGCGCACCTGACGCAGGCTCAGGTCGTAGGCGTGGCGGTGCTGCTTCAGCATGAACACCACGGTCTCCGCGAAGGAGTTGAGGTTCCACTTCGGCAGCGCGGCGCGCACCTTGCCGGCCAGGCCCGGGTTGGCGACGAGATAGCCGAAGCGCACGCCGTGCAGTCCGAAGTTCTTGCCGAGGCTGCGCAGCACGATCACATTGGGGCGCAGCACCGCCTCGTCGACCACGGTCGGCTGCGGCTCGGCGTCGGCGAACTCCAGGAACGACTCGTCCACGATCACCAGGTCGAGGTCCTGCAGCGCGTCGAGCAGCGCGAGCACCGAGTGGCGCGGCAGCAGGCCGCCGTCCGGGTTGTTGGGGTTGCAGATGACGGCCGTGCGGGAGCCGCGGGCCCGTACGAAGTCGACGAAGGCCGCCGGATCGAGGGCGAATCCGGCGGCCTGCGGCAGCGGGAACATGTCGACCCGCTTGCCGGTCTCCATCGGCTGATCGGTCCACCGGCCGAACGTCGGCACGGGCACGGCCAGCGCGTCACGGACCAGCAAGTGGTCGATCCAGGTGATGAGTTCGGTGGATCCGTTGCCCATCGCGACGGTCTGCGGATTGAGCCCGAGCACCGCGCTCAGCTCGGCGGTCACGGTCTCCGCGCTGCTCGGGTAGTAGGTGAGGATGTCCCGCAGCCGTCCGCCGAGCTCGTCGAACATCTCGGGCGTGGGGAAGTACGGATTGCACGGGATGCAGAAGTCGATGAGCGGCCGCCCGCCCTCCGCCGCCCGGCTCAGCGTGGAGTACGAGGGGCTGTGCGCCGTGGACGAGCGGAAGAGGGCGGTGACGGTGCCCGCGTCTGCCATGGAGGTCGCCTCCGGGTGCTCCGGATGCTCCGGATGAGGGAAGTGCTGTCTCCCGTACATACGGACGTGGGCCGGGGCTTGCTCAACCGGTGGGGCTGGAGGGGTGATTGATGCGTACAGCGGCGGCTGCCGGTGCCGTCGCCTCCTTCACCGGGAAGGTCAGCTTCATCGACAGACAGGCGAAGACCGGGCCGAGTGCGTTCATCGCCACGACACAGACCCACGCCGACCACGGGTTGCCCGCGTCGTAGCCGAAGCCGCCGAAGAACGTGGCGAAGTAGCTCGCGAAGCCGAAGAACATGCCGGGGATCAGGGACAGCGCCTTGAGCCTGCCCGCGTACATCAGCGCGCTGTTGATGACGAGGATCACCAGCGCCTGCATGCAGTTGCGGGCGAACTGGCTCTCGCCGAGCGCGGTCGCCGCGTGCTCCTCGATGAGCACGATGATCAGCGCGAAGGTCGAACCCGCGGGCATCGCGAGCCACAGCCGTTTGGCGTTGGCGAGGCTGGGGCCGCCGAGCAGGAATGTCCCCGCCCAGCTGATGAAGATCGCCCAGGGCGGCAGATGGAGGGCGTTGCCGCCGATGAACGCCGTGAGTCCGGCGAGTACGGAGGCGACGATTTCATGGGGGAGGCGTTCGCGCATGAGGGCTCCTTGGATGGGAGGGGGAGGGGAGGGTGCGCAAAGCCGTGCGGGTGCGGTGCGGTGCGGTGCGGTGCCGTAGTCGTCCGCGATCCCCACGACGCGCGCCGCCTCGTGGGTCACCATCCGCAGCACCCGCCCGAGATCCCCGGCGCCCGCGAGGTGCCCGGTCTGGGCGAGCAGCAGCGCGGTGTCGAGCTGGTCCGCGGTGCCGTACGGCGTGAAGGCGTTGCGGATGTTGTTCGAGGAGCAGGCGGTGAGCACGCCCGCGTCCCACAGCTCACGCACCGGGACGACGCCCCGGCGGACAGCGGAGGTGTCACGCCTCCCGCTCAGGTGCAGATCGGTGGCGGGCAGCGGTACGACGGCCACGCCCGCGCCGGCCAGCGCCGCCATGGCGCGGGTGCGTTCGGCGGGCGGGCGTCCGGCGAGGGAGGTCATGTGGCCGAGCGCGACCCGGCCGCCGAGCCCGCGCCGCGCGGTCTGCGCGGCGATGAACTCGGCCAGGGCGTAGCGGGCGTCGGACGCGTCGTCGCCGAAGTCGGCGTGCAGATCGGCCGGTACGCCGTGTTCGACCGCCAGATCGAGGACCGGCTCGACCTGGGCGCGGCAGTCGTCGAGCGTGGCCTCGTTGTACGTGCAGCCGCCGACGACATCGGCACCGGCGGCCAGCGCGGCCCGCAGCAGCTTCTCGGTGCCGGGCGAGCGCAGGACGCCTTCCTGGGGGAACGCCACGATCTGGAAGTCGAGCGCGTGGGCGTACTCCGCGCGCAGTTCCAGGAGCACTTCGACGCCGAGCAGACCGGCGATCGGGTCGACGTCGGGGTGTGCGCGAATGACGGTGGTGCCGTTGAGGAGCGCCGACTCGATGACGCGGCACGCTCTTTCGCGTACGTCGTCACGCGTGAAGTCCGCCTTGAGCGCGCCGGTCACGGAGATCGCCCCGGCGAGCGTCCCGTCGGGGTTGGGGCGCACCCCGTCCAGGAGCGCCTTGTCCAGGTGGAAATGAGGCTCGACGAAGGCGGGGATGACGACGCGGCCCGCGCAGTCGATCTCCTGAACGGCCGTCAGGCCCGTGGGCGCGTCGCCGAGTTCGGTGATGCGGCCGTCGGTGACGACGATGTCGCAGGGGTGCGCCGCGTCCTCGACGCGGGCGTCGAGCAGGATCAGATCAGCCATGGGTGCCGTTCCCCGCTCAGGTTTCGAAGTCGGATTTGCGGATCAGGCAGTGCACGCCCTTGACCTGGTCCACGACCTGGGAGATCTCGAAGTCGGCGGCGGCGCTGAGATACGCGTACGCGGCGTGCCGCTCCATCCCGAACCGCCCGGTGAGGAAGTCCAGGGCGGCGCGGACCGCGTCCCGCATCGCCTCGTCGAGGTCCTCGTGCAGGCCGACGGGGATCCAGTGCGTGCCGGTCTCGCCGAAGGGGCGTGCCACCAGGTCCGTGGCCGCGCTCTTGACGACCGTGAGGCGGACCGTGGCCCGCAGCGGCGCCTCGAACGCGGTGAGCGCGACCTCGCCGTTGCCCTGCGCGTAGTGCGGATCGCCGGTGTGGAAGCCCGCGCCCTCGGTCTGCACGGGCAGATAGAGTGCGCTGCCGGTCACCAGGTGCCGGATGTCGAGGTTCCCGCCGTGTGCGCCGGGCGGCACGGTGTGCGGCATCGTGTCGGTGTCGGTGGCCACGCCGAGGATGCCGAGGAACGGGCCGGGCGGGTCGGCGGCCAGGCCTCGTACCTGGCGGAACTGTGCGAAGCCCTGCGCCGCGACGACGACACCGGCCGGATCGTCGCGGCGGGACGTGCCCTCATCGGCAGGGGGCCGGGCCTGACCCCCTCCGGTGACGACGTCCTGTGCGGCGCCCTCCTCGCCCGGCACGCCACCGGCCGCCCGGTCGGTGCCCTCGCTGCCGCGGTGGCGGGAGCCGAGGAGCGGACACCCCTGGTCTCGGCGGCGCTCCTGCGGCACGCGGTACGCGGCGAATGCATCCCCCAAGTCGCGGACGCCATCCGGGGGTTGGCGGCACGCGAGCCGCTGCCGCTCGCGCCGCTCCTTGCCGTCGGCCACCACTCGGGAGCGGACCTGGTCCGAGGGATCGCGGCGGGCCTGGCCTGACCACCCGCCCCGCCTCCCTGCCAGACCGGCTTGCAGGGCCCGCCCCCGCGGTCACCTGCCCAGAACATTCCGTACGAAGACATTTCGTAGGAAGACATTCCGCACGAAGACATCCCTACGAACGCGTTGCGGAATGTCCCCGCCGGATCCAGCGACCGGCATTCGGAACCGCCGCCTCCCGGCCGCCGTCACCCACCGATCCTCCCGCAGCGGCTCCTACCATCAAGGCCCATGAGCCCCCGCCTGCTGATCTACAGCCGCACGACCGCCTACCGGCACGCCTCGATCCCCGCGGCGGTCGCCGCCGTGTCCGAGCTGGCCGCCGGGATCGGCTGCCGGGCCGATGCGACCGAGGATCCGGCGGCCTTCGAGCGGGACCTCTCCGGCTACGCCGCGATCGTCTTCCTCTCCACCAGCGGCGACGTCCTCACCCCTGCCGGACGCGTGGCCCTGCGCGCTCACCGTTCGGCGGGCGGCGGCTTCATGGGCGTGCACGCCGCCGCCTGCACCGAGTACGACTGGCCGTACTACGGCGAACTCCTCGGCGCCCGCTTCGCCCGCCACCCCGCCTACAAGCCCGGCCGTCTGACCGTCGAGGACCACGCGCACCCCGCCACCGAACACCTCCCCGCCACCTGGGAGTTCACCGATGAGTGGTACGACTTCCGGGCCTCGCCGCGCGGCGCGGTGCGCGTCCTGGCGTCCGCCGACGAAACCTCGTACGAAGGCGGCGGGATGGGGGCCGACCACCCCTTGGTGTGGTGCCATGAACGCGGCGGAGGCCCGATGTTCTACACGGCGCTGGGACACGCCGACGAGGCCTACGCGGACCCGGACTTCCGCGCCCACCTCCAGGGCGGCCTGCGCTACGTCACACCCCACCCGGGCAAAGTGGGCCAATCAGGTGAAAGCGGGCATGGATGAGCCCCCGCCTCGAATTCGCCCGTGAGGCGGGGGCTCATGCCAGGTGCTTAGAGGGCGCCGGAGGCCGAGATGGTGATCTTGGCCTTGGTGGCGCCGGACTGCGAGCCGAGGGCCTCGATCTTCTGGACGAGGGCCATGCTCTCGTCGTCGTCGGCGACCTCACCGAACACGACGTGCTTGCCGTCCAGCCAGCCGGTGACGACCGTGGTGATGAAGAACTGCGAGCCGTTGGTGTTCGGGCCCGCGTTGGCCATCGAGAGGAGGCCCGGCTTGGTGTGCTTGAGCTGGAAGTTCTCGTCGGCGAACTTCTCGCCGTAGATGCTCTTGCCGCCCGTGCCGTCGCCACGGGTGAAGTCGCCGCCCTGGAGCATGAACCCCGGGATGACGCGGTGGAAGCTCGAGCCGGCGTAGCCGAAGCCCTTTTCGCCGGTGGCGAGCGCGCGGAAGTTCTCCGCGGTCTTCGGCGCGACGTCGTCGAACAGGTTGAACGTGATCCGGCCCTCGGCCTTGTCGTTGATGCTGATGTCGAAATAAGCCTTGATGGTCATGCGGCTCATCCTGTCATTGCCCTGTCCCCACCCGCCAACCGAACCCCCCGTTGAACCCACCGCGACCCCGGTGACCAGGCATGATTCCCTCGAGTTGTTCGCGCTCGTCCTGGGCGCTCCCGGCCAGGTCCTGAACGCTCACCTCCTCGCGGTCGAAGGTTTCGGTCCAGCCGGATGAGCATTGGTGCGGGCCCAGGAACCGTTTGTGTCCCGCCAGCCGGAAGCGGAGCAGTACGGCACGTTCCACGGCCCGCGCCTGGGTGCCGGTGGCGAAGGCGTGAGCGGTGTGGAGTCTCCATCCCCGCGCCTGGAACCAGGCGACCCGGTCGTGGGTGCGTTCGCCGGTCGCGTCCGAGCCGGTGATGCCGATCTTGGTCGCGCCGTGCCCGTCGTGCTCGATGACGTAGAGCCGGGCGGGGCCGCCGGGGTCGAGTCCGTACTTGGTGCACGCGGAGCATCCGCCCTGCCCGCGCCGTAGGTTGGTCAGCGACGGGGAGCAGTCGGCCCCGCACTCGTCGCAGGTGGACGGCCAGCCCCGGTCGACGCTTCCGACCCACGGCGCGTTGGGCGTGAACCCGTAGGCGCTGAACGCCTCTTCGGCCCGGTCGGGGTCGGTCGGCCGGTTCTTCGCGCACGCGGGACATCCGGCATTCACCGGGGTGCTGATGTTGGCGAGGGTCTTGACCACGACATTTCCGCACGCCCGGTGGCGGACCCTCCAGTGCCGGTTGTTCGCCCCGGGATATGCCTCCTCCGGGTCGTAGCCCGCCGCGGTGGCCCGGCTCGTCGCCTCCTCGTCGGTGAGCCGGTGGCGGCCCCGCCGTTTCTCGATCCCGGACCGCCGGTTGCACTCCGGGCAGCCCTGGCCCTTCCTGGCCAGGCGGACGGTGATCCGGACCAACTGGCCGCAGGTGGTGCACTCGCACGCCCACCGGGCGGTTTCGTCGTCGGGGTAGGCGTCGGCCGGTTCGAAACCGGCCGCGCGCACCGTGGCGGCGGCATCGGTGGCGCGCTGCCGCCGCTCGCGGTCGGTGTTGTCGGCGGCGCAGCGGGGGCACCCGTTGCCGGGGTGGGCGTCGGCCGGGGCGATGTCGACGGCATGGCCGCACGTGGTGCAGTGACAGAGCCACGGGGTCTCGGGGAGGTCGGGTGGGGGTCCGGCCGGTTCGATTCCGGCCGCCCGTATGTCGGCGAGGACGGCGGCGGCGTCCCGCGTGTTCCTCCGCCTGTGCATGGCCTTGATCGCGCATGACTTGCAGCCGTAGCCCATGCTCGTCCTGGCGTTGGAGTGGAGGGGATGGCCGATCCGGCCGCATCCCTTGCAGCGGCAGCGCCAGGGCTTGTCGGATGCCGGGTACGGTTCCTGCGGTTCCCACCCGGCCAGCCTCATCGCGGCGACGGCCGACTCCTCCGCGTGGGCCCTCCGGTTCGCCCCGGCACGCTTGCGGGCGCAGCTGACACAGCCGTCCCGCCCGGCCTTGACGTTGGCGTGGTAGGTCTCGACCTCCTGGCCGCACCGCGTGCACGTGCAGCGCCAGGGTTTCGAGGTTCCGGGGTAGGGCTCCCGCGGTTCGAGACCGGCCGCACGCATGTCCGCTTCGGCCGCTGCCATCAGCCCGGCGCGGCGTCGTCTGCCGCGCTCCGTGGCGGCGCACTGCTGGCAGGCGGTCGTCTTCCCGGCGGCTACGGCGCCCTTCACCCGGCTGTACTTCGGCGCGACCTCGTGCCCGTGCGCGATGCAGCGGGACGGCCAAGGACTGTTGGAGCCGGGGTAGGGAGGGATGGGGTTCAGGCCGCCCGCGCGCATCACTGAGGCGGCTTCCTCCGGGTCGATGGGGCGCACTGGTGCCGCGTTCCTTCCTGGTGAGTGACTTCGTCTTCCGGGGCAACTCCGTACGAGAACACGTCAGTTGAAGCGCTTCGACGTCTCTGTGGACAGTACATCGGTGTCCCTCTAGGGTCGCAGTGGCCCTACGTCGAAGCGCTTCGTCACCGCCTCACGACCTGCCCTGGAGAGCCGCATGGTCACCCTCGCCGAGGTCGCCCGGCATGCCGGAGTCTCGGCCAGCACGGTGAGCTACGTACTCAGCGGCAAGCGGTCCATATCCGCCCCCACCGAGGACCGCGTCGAACAGTCCATCCGCGAGCTCGGCTACCACCCGAACGCCGGCGCCCGCGCCCTGGCCAGCAGCAGGTCCGACATCATCGCGCTGATGGTGCCGCTGCGCACCGGCATGTACGTACCGGTGATGATGGAGATCGCCGTCGCCGTCGCCACCACCGCGCGCACCCACGGATACGACGTGCTGCTCCTGACCGGCGAGGAGGGCCCCGGGGCCGTCCGCCGCATCGAGGGCAGCGCGCTCGCGGACGCCATGATCCTGATGGACGTGGAACTGCACGACGAGCGGCTGCCGTTGATCCGCGAGACCGACCGCCCCGCCGTTCTCATCGGTCTCCCGGTCGACCCGACGGGCCTGACCTGCGTCGATCTGGACTTCGTGGCGGCCGGCGCACAGTGCGTGGAGCACCTCTCCGGGCTCGGACACCGGGAGATCGCCGTGATCGGAGAGGCGCCCGCCGTGTCCGCAGCGACAGCTCGGGCGCGACATTGACCAGACCCGAGGTGAAGCCGGTGGCGCCGACGGCCCAGTACGCGGGGGCGTACAGCTCGGCGAGCCCCGCCACCCATACGAAGCGCTCGAGCCCCGCGTCCCGCGCGAACGCGGCGAAGGCGGCGGCGTCCGGCGTCGCGTACTTCGCGCCGATCACATTGGGGCACAACTCACCCAGATCCGCGAGACGTTGACCGGTCAGCCGGGCATTGCGGATGTACGGGACGACGCCGAGCTCGGGCACGGCGTCCGCGACGGCACGGTGGTAGTCGACCCAGCCGTCCTGGGACACGTACGGATGCACCGGCTGATGGACCATCACCATGTGTGCCCCGGCATCCCGCGCGTGCCGGGCGGCGGCGACCGCGGTCGGCAGGTCATGGCCGACGCCGACCAGGACGGCGGCGTCGCTCCCGCCCGTCTCCTCCAGGGTCAACTCGGTGACCAGACGCCGCTCTTCGGGGTCCAGGGCGTAGAACTCGCCCGTGTTGCCGTTCGGCGTGAGCGTGCGCACGCCGCAGTCGGTGAGGCGTCGAACCAGGGCGCGATAGGCGTCCTGGTCCACGGAACCGTCACCGGCGAACGGTGTCACGGGAATCGCGACGACGGAATCGACCTAGGCGGTGTCCTGGCGATGCTCGGCGCTGACCGCTGAATACGGTGGAGGGATGGTTGCGGTCGAGTGACAGGACGAGAAGACGTGGATGTGTATGAGGCCGTGGACAGTCGCAGGGCTGTGCGGGCGTTCAGCGATGAGCCGGTATCCAAAGAGTTACTCGAACGAGTGCTTGCTGCGGCGACGCGGACTCCGTCGAGTGGGAACCTCCAGCCGTGGCACGTGTATGTCGTGACCGGCGAGCCACTGACCGAACTGAAGAAGCGCGCGACGGCCAGGGCACTCGCGGGAGACCCGGGCGATGAGCGGGAGTATCCGATGTACCCGGCCGAACTGACCTCGCCGTATCTGGACCGCTTCTCCGCCGCGGCCGCCCAACGGTACAAAGCGCTGGGAATCGAGCGCGACGACCCCGACAGGCCCCGGAAGATCGCCGCCTTGAACTCGGAGGCGTTCGGGGCGCCGGTCGTACTGTTCTGCTACCTCGACCGGACCATGGGGCCAGGGCAGTGGGGGGACGCGGGGATGTACCTGCAGACGGTCATGCTGTTGCTGAGGGCGGAAGGGGTGCACAGCTGCCCCCAGGTGATGTGGACGATGTATCGCAAGACCGTCAGTCAGGTAGTCGGAGCCGATGACGGGCTCGTGCTGTTCTGCGGTGTCTCCGTGGGATTCGAGAAGGAAGGCGCGCCACGGCTGCGTACCGGGCGGGCGGACATGACGGAAACCGTGAGCTTCATCGGAGTGTGACCGCTGGGCGGTCAAGATCCACAGGGCAGACCCTAGTAGTGCTTCGTTAGGTGTGCCGATCTTGCCTGTTCAGGGGCATGGTGTCGGTATGAGGCCGGGTGAAGTGGAGGGGCTTCGCCGTGACTTGGCGGGGTTCGTTGGTGAGGTGTTTGCCTCG
>NZ_SRIC01000147.1 GCF_004684775.1 Streptomyces sp. MZ04 | reverse complement strand
GGGCCGCACCTGGCGCGGCTGGCACCACCACGTCACCCTCGTCACCGCCGCCCAAGCCTTCCTCACCCTCCGGCGGCTCGACCCAAAAGCCCGCACACCGGCCTGACCCTCTACCAAGTCCTCGACGCGCTGCAAGACCAGCTGCGGTGCTGGACCGGCACCTGCACCACCTGCGGCCGCCCCCTCACCCGAGCCAGAACCTAACGAAGCACTACTAAGGCGATTCCGACGGCTCTTGGGCGGTGCCCAGCAGCCGGTCGTACTCGGCCTGCGTCACCGGCAGGACCGTACCGTGCCGGGCGCCCGCCGGGAGGCCGGTGTTCTTTGTCTCGGTCCACTTGCCCGATGCGAGGTCGGCCGTCTCGAAGAGGACATAGCCGCGCCCGCCGAACTCGTCGATGAGCAGGTACCACTTGTCCCTGGTGTTGGACTTGAACACCGCGGGCCCCTCGCCCCGTTCGACCGTCCCCTTCCCGATGCAGTCGGCCACGAAGTCGTACGACGTGTCCGTGAGGGACGTCGACTTCTCCGCGGTGATGAACTTCGAGCAGGGGGTGCCGGACGCCGGGTCCCGCTCGTCCTTGGTGAAGCGGTAGTAGTCGCCGCCTTGCCGGATCACCGTGGAGTCGATCACCGAATAGCCGGGGTCGTTCCACACCTTGGGCTCGCTGAAGGTACGGAAGTCCTGCGTCGTCGCATACAGCATCTTGTTGTACGTCGATCCGGTGTGGTCCGGGTCGTCGGCGGCGTAGACCTTGGACGCCCAGAAGACGACGTACGCGTCGAGCTCGTCGTCGTAATACGCCTCCGGCGCCCAGGTGTTGCCCGCCGTGTCCGGGGCGACCTTGACCAGGCGCTGGTCGGTCCAGTGGACCAGGTCAGTGGACTCCCACACCATGATCGACTTGCTGCCGGTGCGCTGCACCTGGTCCCAACTGCCGCCACTGCCGCCGTACATCCGCAGGTCGGTGGCGATCTGGAAGAACTTGTCGCCCTCCGGGGAGCGGATGATGAACGGGTCGCGCAGCCCCTTGGTGCCGAGCTGCGAAGTGAGCACGGGATGGCCGCCGTTCAGCTCCCGATAGTGGGTGGGGTCGTTGCCGAGGCTGAGGGCCATGCGGATCTGTTCGCCGTCCGCGGTGCCCTCACCGGTGAAGTAACTGAAGAGGTATCCCGCGTACTTGGGCCGGGCGGGCGCCGGATCCGTTTGCGCGGAGGCGGCGTCGGGGGTGGCCAGCAGGCCGACCAGCAGGGCAAGGAGGGGGATCAGGAATCTGGGGCGCATGAGGTGTCCTCTCGAGGCCGCGACGCCGCTCAGCGCGCCGAGAAGGTGTGCGCCGTGCTCGACCGGTAGGTCTCGCCGGGGCGAAGGACCGTCGAGGGGAACGACGGCTGGTTGGGGGAGTCGGGGAAGTGCTGGGTCTCCAGGCAGAGACCGTCGCCCTGCCGGTAGGTACGCCCCGAAGGCCCGGTGAGGGTGCCGTCCAGGAAGTTCCCGGAGTAGAACTGCACACCCGGCTCGGTGGTGGCGATCTCCAGGGTGCGGCCCGACTCCGGGTCCCGCAGCGTCGCGCAGGGCTCGGGGCGGTCCGTGATGCCCTTGTCCAGGACCCAGTTGTGGTCGAAGCCCTTGGCGGTCACCAGCTGCTCGTGCCCGGCGCGGATGTCCCGGCCGACCGTCTTCGCGCGCCGGAAGTCGAAGGGCGTGCCCGCCACCTTCGCCGGCTCGCCGGTCGGGATGAGGCCGGCCTCGGGGGGCGTGAACCGGGCGGCGGCCAGGGCCAGTTCGTGGCCGTAGATGCCGCCGCTGCCCTCGCCCGCGAGGTTGTAGTACGTGTGGTTCGTCAGGTTCACCACGGTGGCCTTGTCCGTGGTCGCCGTGTAGTCGATCCGCCAGTCGCCGTGCGCGGTGAGGGTGTACGTCACGGTCACCCGAAGCGTTCCGGGGTAGCCCATCTCCCCGTCGGTGCTTGTGTAGTGCAGGTGCAGGCCGACGTCGGAGGAGTTCGCGAACGGCTCGACGTCCCACACCCGCTTGTCGAAGCCCTTGGCCCCGCCGTGCAGGCTGTTCTCGCCGTCGTTGACGGAGAGTTGGTGGGTCTTGCCGTCCAGGGTGAAGCGGCCCTTGGCGATGCGGTTGCCGTAGCGGCCGATGAGTGCGCCGAAGAAGGTGGTGGCGGTGAGGTAGTCGTCCAGGTTGTCGAAGCCGAGGGAGACGTTGGTGTACCGGCCGTGCCGGTCGGGGAGTTCGAGGGACTGGACGATCCCGCCGTACGAGAGAACTTTCAGGCGGGTACCGCCGTTCGCCAGCGTCCAGCGGTACACCTTGGTGCCGTCGGCGAGCTTTCCGAAGAGCTCCTTGGCGGGTGTCCTGCCGTGTGCGGCCGCGTGTGAGGTGCCGGTCGCTGCCACGGTGAGTCCCGCGGCGGCCGCCGCGGCGAGAATGGTGCGTCTGCTGGTTTCCATGTGCGGCTCCAATGAGGGAAGTTGACGAGGGAGGAGGGTGCTAGCGCCCGACCTTCCGCTTGTTCCATACGTCGAACCCGACCGCAGCCAGCAGCACAAGACCCTTGATGACCTGCTGGTAATCCGTGCCGATGCCGACCAGCGACATGCCGTTGTTGAGGACGCCGAGGACCAGACCGCCGATCACGGCACCCATCACCGTGCCGACGCCGCCGCTCATCGACGCGCCGCCGATGAACGAGGCCGCGATCGCCTCCAGCTCGAAGTTCAGACCGGCCTGCGGGGTACCCGCGTTCAGCCGTGCCGCGTACACACAGCCCGCGAGGGCCGCCAGCACGCCCATGTTGACGAAGACCAGGAAGGTGACGCGCTTGTCCTTGACGCCGGACAGCTTCGCGGCCGCCTTGTTGCCGCCGAGCGCGTACACATGCCGCCCGACGACCGCGTTGCGCATGACATAGCCGAGGCCGATGAGCAGCGCGCACATCACGAGCATCACGACGGGTACGCCGTGGAAGCTGGCCAGGGTGAGCGTGAACGCGACGACCGCGGCAGTGATCGCCACGCACTTGGTCACCCAGAGGCCGGTCGGCAGCACCTCAAGCTCGTACGCCAACTGCCGCCTGCGGTCCCGCCATTCACGAAGCAGCAGGAAGACGACGGTGGCGAGGCCGATGACGAGGGTCGGGTTGTGGTACTGCGTGTACGGGCCCATCTCCGGGATGAAGCCCTTGGCCAGGTCCTGGAATCCGCCCGGGAACGGGGAGAGCGACTGGCCCTCGAGGACGATCTGCGTGAGCCCCCGGAAGAGCAGCATCCCGGCCAGCGTCACGATGAACGACGGGATCCCGACGTACGCGATGAAGAAGCCCTGCCACGCCCCGGCGACCGCGCCGATCAGGAGCGAGAGGACGAGCGCGAGCACCCACGGCATGTCGTGCTTGACCATCATCACCGCCGCCATGGCGCCGACGAAGGCCACCAACGAGCCGACGGACAGGTCGATATGGCCCGCGATGATGACGATCATCATGCCCATGGCCAGGATGAGGATGTAGCCGTTCTGCTGGATCAGGTTGGAGACGTTGTTCGGAAGCAGCAGCGTGCCGTCGGTCCATATCTGGAACAGGACGACGATGAAAGCGAGCGCGATCAGCATGCCGTACTGGCGCATGTTGGTCCGCATGCTCTGCACGAGCAGCGTTCCCGCCGACCGCTGGTCGGTCGGCGCGGGGGACGGGTCCCGCGGGGGAGTGGTCGTGGTGGTCATGGCGGGGCCTCAGCTTCTGGTCATGGTCATCTGGCGCATCAGTACTTCCTGGGTGGCGTCGGCGCGGGCGACCTCACCGGTCAGCCGGCCCTCGGCCATCGTGTAGATCCGGTCGCACATCCCGAGCAGCTCCGGCAGTTCGGAGGAGATGAAGAGCACCGCCTTGCCCTGCGCCGCGAGCCGGGCGATGACCGTGTAGATCTCGTACTTGGCGCCGACGTCGATGCCGCGCGTCGGCTCGTCGAGGATCAGCACCTCGGGGTCGGCGTGGATCCACTTGCTGAGGACGACCTTCTGCTGATTGCCGCCGGAGAGCCGTCCCACCTGTTCCTGCACGGTCGGCGCCTTGATGTTCATCGAGGTGCGGTAACGCTCGGCGACGGACCGTTCATGGTGTTCGTCGACGACTCCGCGGCGCCGCATGCCCGGCAGCGAGGCGAGAGAGATGTTGCGGTTGATGTTGTCGATGAGGTTGAGGCCGTAGCGCTTGCGGTCCTCGGTGACGTACGCGATACCGGCCGCGATCGCGTCCGGCACCGTCCGGGTGCGCACCGCACGCCCGTTGACCGCGACCGTCCCGCCCTCGTACAGGCCGTAGGAGCGCCCGAAGAGGGACATCGCGAGCTCGGTGCGGCCCGCGCCCATCAGTCCCGCGATGCCGACGATCTCGCCGCGCCGCACGGTCAGCGAGGCGTCGTCGACGACCTTGCGCTGGTGGTCGATGGGGTGCCGGACCGTCCAGCCCTCGACGGCGAGCGCGAGCTCTCCCGCGTCCGTGCCCTCGTAGGTGGTGCGCTCGGGGAAGCGGTGGTCGAGATCGCGGCCGACCATGCCCCGGATGATGCGGTCCTCGGACAACTCCGGGGCGGCGTTCGGGGATTCACGGACCGTCAGCGTCTCGATGGTCCTGCCGTCGCGCAGGATGGTCACCGAGTCGGCGATGGCGCGGATCTCGTTGAGCTTGTGGGAGATGACGATGCTGGCGATGCCCTGCTCGCGCAGTTCCAGGATCAGATTGAGCAGCCCCGCGCTGTCCTCGTCGTTGAGCGCGGCCGTCGGCTCGTCCAGGATGAGCAGTTTCACCTCCTTCGACAGGGCCTTGGCGATCTCCACCAACTGCTGCTTGCCCACGCCGATGTCGGCGACGGCGGTCTGCGGGTTCTCCCTCAGGCCCACCCGCTTCAGCAGGCGGCCGGCCCGCCGCAGGGTGTCGTTCCAGTCGATGACGCCGCGCGCGGAGGTCTGCTCGTTGCCGAGGAAGATGTTCTCCGCGATCGACAAGTAGGGGACGAGCGCCAGCTCCTGATGGATGATCACGATGCCGTGCCGCTCGCCGGCCCGGATGTCCCGGAAGGCCACAGGGGCGCCGTCAAAGTGGATCTCGCCGTCGTAGGAGCCGTGCGGATGGACCCCGCTGAGGACCTTCATCAGCGTCGACTTGCCCGCGCCGTTCTCCCCGCAGACCGCGTGGATCTCGCCGGGCCGTACCGTCAGCTCCACCTCGGAGAGGGCCTTCACTCCCGGGAAGGTCTTGGTGATGCCCGCCATCCGCAGGACCGGCCCGTTCCCGGCCGCCGCCACCCCGCTCATGACAGCTGCCTTGCCGTGAAGTAGCCCTCGACCACGAGGAGTTGCGTGTTCTTCCTGTCGATCGACACCGGCTTGAGCAGATACGACGGCACGGTCTTCTTGCCGTTGTTGTAGTCCTTGGTGTTGTTGACCTCGGGCTTCTTGCCGGTGAGGACCGCGTCGCCCATCTGCACGGCCTGCTTGGCGAGCTTGCGGGTGTCCTTGAAGACGGTCTGCGTCTGATCGCCCGCGATGATCGACTTCACCGACGCCAGCTCCGCGTCCTGCCCGGTGACGACGGGCAGCGGCTGGTCCTCGCTGCCGTAACCGGCGCTCTTCAGCGCCGAGATGATGCCGATCGAGATCCCGTCGTACGGCGAGAGAACCGCGTCGACCTGCCGGTCGCCGTAATTCTTGCTGATCAGGTCGTCCATGCGCTTCTGCGCGGTGCCGCCGTCCCAGCGCAGCGTGGTGGCCTGGCTCATCTTCGTCTGCTTGCTGCCCACGACGAGCTGACCGCTGTCGAAGTACGGCTGGAGCACCTTCATGGCGCCGTTCCAGAAGTACTTGGTGTTGTTGTCGTCGGGCGAGCCCGCGAACAGCTCGACGGTGAACCTGTCGCCGGACTTCTTGTCCGGCTCCTCGAGCTTCAACTGGTCCAGGATGTACTGGCCTTGCAGCTCGCCGACCCGCTCGTTGTCGAACGACGCGTAGTAGTCGACGTTCTTCGTGCCCATGATGAGGCGGTCGTACGAGATCACGGGGATGCCCGCGTCGTGCGCCTGGGCCAGTACGTCGGTGAGCGCCGAGCCGTCGATCGCCGCGACCACCAGGAGCCGGTGCCCCTTGGTGATCATGTTCTCGAGCTGGGCGACCTGGTTCTCCACCTTGTCGTCGCCGTACTGCAGGTCGGTCTCGTACCCGGCCTTCTGGAACTGCTCGGCCATGTTCTTGCCGTCGGCGATCCACCGCTCGGAGGCCTTGGTGGGCATCGCGAGTCCGACGGTGCCGCCCTTGCCGTCGTCGGGCTCGTAGCGGCTGCCGCCCCTGGCCTCCTGGCCGCAGGCGGTGAGCGTGCCGAGCAGGACGACGGTGGCCAGGGCGGCCGTGAGACGTACCTTTCTCGATGGACGTACTTTCCTGGGCAGACGTACTTCTCTGGACATGCGGGTGGGCATGGGTCAGTCCCCTTCCGGGACGGGGAAGCGCTGGAGCTCTCCGGGCAGGCGTGCGCCGAGCGGCGACATTCCGCCGTCCGCGCCGTGCCGGGCGAGCAGATCGAGGACGAGGCGGCCGCGCCGGACGCGCTCGCGGGCGGTGGCCAGGGTGTGGTCGCGCAGCTGGGCGCCGTAGGGGTAGATGCCGGGCGACCTGCTCAGGCCGAACTTGAGGTAGAGCGGGGCGCCGCGCCGGATCAGCTCCGCCGCCTCGTACATCCGCACATAGCCGCCGAGGTCGTCGGGCGCCTCGACATACAGGTCCATCGGGGCGCGGCTGACCCGGCGGATCTCCGTGAGGTGGCCGAGCGTGAGGTCGGACGGGATGTTGAGCGAGTCGGCGCCGAGCCGCTCGAAGACCGCGTACGAGGCCGGGTTGACCGGGCCGATGAGGGCCGACACTTTGAACGTGGTGTCGGCGGGCAGCACCCCGGCGGCGCGCAGCCGGTGCAGGGTCCACAGCACGCCCTCGTCGGCGACGAGCAGGCAGCGCACCCCCGACTCCGTGGCGCGCACGGCGTCTTCGACGCATCCGGCGAGCGCGTCGTGGCCGCGCGAGCGAAGTCCCGCGCCGCCCGAGTCGGTGCGGGTCGCCGCCCCGGTGTCCCAGGTGCCGCGCGGCCCGGTGAACAGGCAGAGCTCGATGTCCCGTTCGGCGCAGGCCTCCACCATCTCGGTGATCTCGTCGTCGGTGAGCATCCAGACGCCGCTGCCCTGGCTGATCCGGTGGATCGGCACATCGAGCCGCGCGCTCTCCTTCAGGACGACGGCGAGCGCCTCAGGTCCCTCCACGGAGGGGATCTCCGTGCGCCAGGTGCCGCCGTCGGGGAAGGCGTGCGGCGAGGCGTCGGCGGGGTCGAGTGCGGGCGCGGTGTGTCCGATACGGGCGAGGGCGCCGGCGCCGGGGCGACGGGGTGCTGACGGGCTGGTCACGGGACTCCCCTGTGCAGTGTTCGATATTTCGTACGTCGGTCGGGTCGCTGGGTGTGCGGCGGTACGGGGGGCGGTCGGGACGCGTCGCGCGGTTTCCGTACGGCTCAGGGGCGCAGCAGCACCTTCCCGGTCTTCGGGTCACCGCCGCCGACCAGCGCCACGGCCTCGCCGAAGCGCTCCAGCGGGAACTCGTGGGTGATCAGCGGCGCCGGGTCGAGCAGCCCGAGCCCGAACGCCCGCACCGCCTCCGACCAGGCGGCGGAGGGCGCGCCGAAGACGCTGCGCACCTCCAGCTGGCTCAGCGACAGGTGCACCGGATCGATGCCGGTGGCGCCAGGCGTGAACATGCCGGTGAGCACCACCCGGCCGCCCCGGCGCGCGAGCAGACAGGACGAGGCCGCCGTGGTCGGCGCGCCCGCGGTCTCCACCACCAGGTCATAGCGGCCGTGGCGGCCCTCCGCCGCTGCGGGTGTCAGGCTCTCGCTCGCGCCGAACTCCAGCGCCTGCGCCCCGCGTTCGGACCGCGGGTCGATCACGGTCAGCTCCGCGGGCGACGAGGCGGCGAGCAGCTGCACCGCGAGCAGCCCGAGGGTGCCCGCGCCGACCACCGCGATCCGCTCACCGGGCGACGGCCGCCCCGCCCGCACCGCGCCCGCGATCACCGCGGCGGGTTCGAGCAGGGCGGCGGCCCGCAGATCCGCGTCGTCGCGCAGGAGGTGCAGCAGCCGGGCGGGGACGGCCACATGGTCGGCGAAGGCGCCGGGCTCGGTGAATCCCGTCTCCGCGTAGCCGCCGGTGCACAGGCTCGTCTCGCCGCACCGGCACCGCTCGCACGTCCCGCAGGCCCGGAAGCCCTCGGCGACGACCTTCCGCCCCACGAGCGCCGGGTCGACACCCGGGCCCGCGGCCTCGACGGCGCCGGACCACTCGTGGCCCGGGGTCACGGGGTAACGCACGTACGCGGCGTCCCGATGCCCGTCGTAGACCTCCCGGTCGCTCATGCAGATCCCGGCGGCGGCCACCCGCACCAGGACCTCACCGGGGCCGGGCTCGGGCGTCGCCCCCACCTCGAGCCGGTGCGAGCCCGGCTCGTCGACGACGATGGCGCGCGAGGAGCCGGAGCTCACTTCCCCGCCCCCTTGGGCATCCCGGCCGCCTTGGGGTCCCGCTTCTCCCAGCCCTCGGCCCACAGGTCGAACCGGGCCTGCTGCTGCGGGAATTCGGCCGCCGCGTCGGTGTCGAGCTCGACGCCGAGGCCGGGGGCGTGGGACACCTCGAAGCAGCCCGTCTCGGGATCCACCTGGGGCGCCCCGCGCACCACCTTCTTGATCTCCGCGTCCGCGAAGTCGTTGAAGTGCTCCAGAATCTTGAAGTTCGGGGTGCAGGCGGCGAGTTGGAGGGAGGCGGCCGTCAGTACCGAGCCGCCGACATTGTGCGGGGCGATCAGCGTGTAGTGCGTCTCGGCGGTCGCCGCCAGCTTGCGGGTCTCCAGGATGCCGCCGATATGGCCCACGTCCGGCTGGATGATGTCGGCGGCCTGCGACTCGAACAGCTCGCGGAACTCGATCCGGTCGTGGATCCGCTCACCGGTGGCGATCGGCATGTCCACCTTGGCGGCCACCTTCTCCAGGGCCTTCAGGTTCTCCGGCGGCACCGGCTCCTCCAGCCAGGCGGGCCGGAACGGCGCGAGTTCCTTGGCAAGGCGCACCGCCGTGGACGGGCTGAACCGCCCGTGCATCTCCAGCATCAGCTCGGCGTCGGGACCGATCGCGTCCCGCACCGCCTCGATCAGCGACACCGCGTACGACGTGCCCGCCTGGTCCAGCTCGAAGTGCCCGGTGCCGAACGGGTCGATCTTCAGCGCGCGGTAGCCCCGCTCGACCACCGCGCTCGCGGCCTTGTGGTACGCCTCCGGGGTGCGCTCGGTGGTGTACCAGCCGTTCGCGTACGCCTTGACCTTGTCGGTGACCTTGCCGCCGAGCAGCTGCCAGACCGGCACACCGAGGGCCTTGCCCTTGATGTCCCAACAGGCCATCTCCACACAGGCGATGCCCGACATCACGATCTCGCCGGCCCGGCCGTAGTCGCCGTACTTCATGCGCCGCACGAGATCCTCGAGGGCGAACGGGTCGGACCCCACGATGTGGTTGGCCGCCGCCTCCTGGAGATAGCCGCGCAGGGCGTCGGTGCGACCGAGCATGCGGGTCTCGCCGACTCCGGTGAGCCCTTCGTCGGTGTGGACCTGGACGTAGGTGAGATTGCGCCAGGGCGTCCCCACCACGTGCGTGCTGATTCCCGTAATACGCAAGGCAGTTGCCCCTTGGTTGTTCGGTATTTCGTCACACGTTCGAAATGTTGGCGTGACGGTATTCAGGCATGCGGTGGGGTGTCAATGGGTCGTACGAAAAGGTCTTGGGCCTCGGGGGACGCCAGGCCATTGCGCGCCGAACGTGGCTGTGGCTAGCCTGTGTTCGTCATATCGATCGTTGACCGAAGTTTCGGACGCAACTTCACACGCGACTTAACACGCGACTTCGGACGCACGGGGTGGGAGGCCGACCATGGGACGACTGGTACCGGCGGTGACCAGGGCGCTGGACATACTCGAGCTGTTCCTGGAGGGCGACGGGACCCTGTCCGCCCCCGAGGTGACCCGCAGGCTCCAGTTGCCCCGCACCACCGTGCACGAACTGCTCACCACCCTTGCGGCCCGCTCCTACCTTGTCCAGATCCCGGACCAGACGGGCCGCTACCGCCTCGGCGTACGCGCCTATCAGCTGGGCAGCCGGTACGCGGAACAGCTCGACCTGGCCGCCGAAGGGCAGCAGGTGGCGCGCGAGGTCGCCGAGACCTGCGACGAGACGGTGCACGTGGCGGTCCTCGAGGAGACCGACGTCATCTACATCGCCAAGGTGGACTCCACGCACGCGGTCCGCATGGTCTCCGCCGCGGGCCGCAAGCTCCCCGCCCACTGCACATCGGTCGGCAAGATGCTGCTCGCCTCGCTGCCCCCGGCCGAGCTCGAGGCGCGCGTGGCGGGCCGCGAGCTGACGGCGATGACCCCGAACAGCATCACGGAGCCGGAAGCGCTGCTCGCCGCGCTCGCCGAGATCCGCGAGCGCGGCATCGCGGCCGAACACCGCGAGTCCAACCCGGACGTGAGCTGCGTGGCCGCCCCGGTCCGTGACAGCGCCGGACGGGTCGTCGCGGCGCTCTCCATCTCCGTACCGATGATCCGCTGGAGCGAGGACCGCGAGCGCGAACTCGCCGGGCTCGCCGCCAAGGGGGCGGACGACCTGTCGGTGCGCCTCGGCCACCGGGGTGGACGCTGAGCTGAAGGGCCTTTACGCGGACGCGGACTCCAGGTCCAGGAGCCGCTGCTTGCGCTCCAGACCCCCCGCGTAGCCGGTCAGCGAGCCGTCGGCGCCGATCACCCGGTGGCAGGGGCGCACGACGAGCAGCGGGTTGCGCCCGATGGCCGTGCCGAGCGCGCGGACGGCGGCGCGCGAGAGGCCCATCCGTTCGGCGAGCTTCCCGTACGTGGTGGTCGTGCCGTACGGAAGGGCGTCGAGGGCGTGCCAGACCCGCTGCTGGAACTCGGTGCCGACCCCGCTCACGTACTCGATGTCGAAACGCGTCAGGCTCCCCTCGAAGTACGAGCGCAGCTGCGCGGCGATCTCGGCGAAGGCCGCGTCGTCGCGCACCCAGCCGTCCTGGACGACGGCGCCGCCCTTCTGCTGCGGCATGGACAGCGAGGCCAGCGCGGTGCCGCCCTGCGCGGTGGCCGACGCCTCGCCGACCAGCAGCAGCTCGCCCAGCGGGCTGTCGACGGTCGTGTAGACGGCCTTGGCGATGGTCATCGGATGCTCCCTGCTCTGTGGTGACAGGACAAGTCTGCGGGGTGCGGGCGCGCGTGGCTGGCGGGATTCGGACGTGGTCCCCGTCACGCCTTTATGCAACTAGTTGCACAACGGTCGGGCGTCCTCTAGAACTGTGCTGACGACACACCGCGTACGGAGGCCCCGCATGAGCCGCTACCCGAACCTGCTGAAACCGCTCGACCTGGGCTTCACCACCTTGCCCAACCGGGTCCTGATGGGCTCGATGCACGTGGGCCTCGAGGAGGCCCCGAACGGCTTCGAGCGGATGGCGGAGTTCTACGCGACCCGTGCGCGCGGCGGCGTCGGCCTCATCGTCACGGGCGGCATCGCCCCGAACGAGCTCGGCCGCCCCTGGGACGGCGGCGCCAAGCTGACCACCGAGGCGGAGGCCCGGGAGCACGCGGAGGTCACCGCGGCCGTGCACGCCGCCGGCGGCAAGATCGCGATGCAGATCCTGCACTTCGGGCGGTACGCCTACCACGAGGGCCTCGTCGCGCCGAGCGCGATCAAGGCGCCGATCAGCCCCTTCGTGCCGCGCGCTCTGGAGGACGACGAGGTCGAGCAGACCATCGAGGACTTCGTGCGCGCCGCCGAGCTGGCCAAGTCGGCGGGCTACGACGGCGTCGAAGTCATGGGCTCCGAGGGCTACTTGATCAACGAGTTCATCGCGGCCCCCACCAACCAGCGCACCGACCGCTGGGGCGGCTCCTACGAGAACCGCATCCGCTTCCCCGTCGAGATCGTCCGCCGCGTCCGCGAGCGCGTCGGCGCGGACTTCATCATCATCTACCGCCTCTCCATGCTGGACCTGATCCCCGGCGGCTCGACCCTCGAAGAGGTCGTCCACCTCGCCAAGGAGATCGAGGCCGCGGGCGCCACCATCATCAACACCGGTATCGGCTGGCACGAGGCGCGCATCCCGACCATCGCGACGTCGGTGCCGCGCGGCGCGTACACCTTCGTCACCAAGAAGGTCATGGGCGAGGTCTCCGTCCCGCTCGTCACCACCAACCGCATCAACACCCCCGAGATCGCCGAGCAGTTGCTGGCCGACGGCGCCTCCGACATGGTCTCCCTGGCCCGCCCGCTGCTCGCCGACCCCGACTTCGTCGCCAAGGCGCGGGCCGAGAAGTCCGAGGCCATCAACACCTGCATCGGCTGCAACCAGGCCTGCCTCGACCACACCTTCAACCTGCAGATCACCTCCTGCCTGGTGAACCCGCGTGCCTGCCACGAGACCGAGCTCGTCCTCTCGCCGACCCGCACCAAGAAGCGCGTCGCCGTCGTCGGCGCGGGCCCGGCCGGACTCGCCTTCGCCGTCTCGGCGGCCGAGCGCGGCCACGACGTCACGCTCTTCGACGCTGCCTCCGAGATCGGCGGACAGCTCAACGTGGCCCGCAAGGTCCCCGGCAAGGAGGAGTTCGACGAGACGCTGCGCTACTTCCGCACCCAGCTCGAACTGCACGGCGTGGACGTCAAGTTGAACACCCGCGCCACGGCTCAGGACCTCGCCGACGCGGCGTACGACGAAGTGGTCGTCGCCACCGGAGTCAGCCCCCGCACACCCGAGATCCCCGGCATCGGCCACCCCAGCGTGGTCGGCTACCTCGACGTGCTGCGCGACAACGTGCACGTGGGGGAGCGGGTCGCGATCATCGGCGCGGGCGGCATCGGCTTCGACGTCGCCGAGTTCCTGACCGACGGTGGCGAGAAGGCCAGCCTGGACCCGGCGACGTACTTCCGTCAGTGGGGCGTCGACATGGACTACAAGGACCGCGGCGGCCTGACGAAGCCCGAGCGGCCCACCCCGCCGCGCAGCGTCCACCTGCTGCAGCGCAAGACGTCCAAGGTCGGCCAGGGCCTCGGCAAGACCACGGGCTGGATCCACCGCACGGAGCTGCGCCACCGCGGCGTCACGATGGTCGCGGGAGCCGCCTACGACCTCATCGACGACGCGGGCCTGCACATCACGGTCGACGGCACGTCCACGGTCATCCCCGTCGACACGGTCGTCCTCTGCTCCGGCCAGGACCCGCGCCGCGACCTGTACGAGGAGCTCGTCGCCGCCGGCGTCGACGCGCACCTCATCGGGGGCGCGGACGTGGCCGCCGAGCTGGACGCCAAGCGCGCCATCAAGCAGGGGACGGAGCTGGCCGCCGCCCTGTGACGCGGCCGCACCGCTCCGGACGCCGTACCTAGGATGGCCGCCATGTCACTCCCGCACGCGATCCTCACCGCCCTGCTCGAGAAGCCCTCGTCCGGGCTCGAGCTGACCCGCAGGTTCGACAAGTCGATCGGCTACTTCTGGTCGGCCACGCACCAGCAGATCTACCGCGAGCTCGGGAAACTGGAGCGGGACGGCGCCATCCGCGCGCTGCCGCGGGAGCAGGCGACGCGCGGGCAGAAGAAGGAGTACGAGGTGCTGCCTGCGGGCCGCGCCGAGCTGGCCCGCTGGACCGCGGCGAGCCAGGACCCCAAGCCGCTGCGGGACACCCTCCTGCTGCGGCTGCGGGCGGCGGCGGTCGTCGGCATGGACGGCATCGAGGCCGACCTGCGACGCCATCTCACCCTGCACCGGCGGCAGTTGGCCGAGTACGAGGAGATCGAGAAGCGGGACTTCCCGCCGGGGAAGGACGCGGTGGAGGACCGGCTGCGGCATGTGGTCCTGAGGGCCGGGATCGATCTGGAGACGTTCTGGACCCAGTGGCTGGAGCAGACGCTCGAGGAGCTGGGCGCGCCGGGGGCGTGACAGCGGGCAGAAGACGGCTGCCGCAGGACCGACGCGAGTCGGTCCTGCGGCAGCCGCCTTTCGGCCACGGCCCGGTTCAGGGCCGGCGTGCTGCTCCGCGGCGGCGCAGATACCAGGCGCCGCCGCCGACCGCGGCCGCGGCCACGAGGGCCCCGCCCCCGACGAGGGTCAGCGTGCCGTAATCCTCGCTGCCGCCGCCGAGGCCGCCCCGGACGCCGAGCGCGGGCGCCGTCGCCGTCGACGAGATGGTCGGCGTGGTGCCGACCGTGACCGTCGCGGGACCGACCGTCGACCCGTCCTGGCACTGCACGAGCACCGTATGGACGCCGGTGGTGACGTTCGTCCAGGAAGCGCTGCCGTTGATCAGCGGCGTCTGCCGCCCCGCGGCGAAGCTGGCCGCGGATGGGCTCATCAGCGAGGCCGTGCCGCCGTTGGGGCAGGCTGCCGTGGTGGCCCGGACCGTTGTGCCGGTGGCGGTCACGGTGAGCCCCGGTCCCGCGGACGCCGGAGCGGTCAGCGCCAGCGGAAGCACAGCGGCGGCGACGGTCAGGCCGGAGCGGACGAGTATCTGAGTAGTACGCATGAGTCTGCCCTCCGGTGGCACGGGAGGCGGTACGTCCCATGCGCCGCCGGAGGTAGGGAAGCGCCCGTGCTACCTGACGACGAGCCAACGTGCCGTCGGCCGGGACCGCATGCGGACGGCCACCGGGCAGGTGACGGAATCCTTCGTACGGCCGCAGCTGACCCGACGTCACGACGGCCGGCCGGTGGTGGCCATCCGCTCGGCGGACCAGCCGCCCCATGTCCCGTCGGGAAGCCTGGCCCTGAGCTTCACCCGGTGGCGTTCGCCCGGCTCCTTGCCCACGTAGAAGCTGTGCGTGGCCTTCTTCTCGGGGGCCGTGCCGCCGAAGACCAGCGAGGTGGCGGCCTTGCCGTCGAGGTGGATCTGATACTCCGACACGGCGCCGCCGGTGCGGGGCGGCGTCCACGACAGATCGATGTAGTACGCCCCGTCGGCGCGGTGTGTCGTCGCGCGGTGTGTCGTCGCGCGGAAGTCCGTCGGCGCCGTGCCCCGCCCGTCGTCCCGCCCCGGCGCGGTGGTGAGACGGACGGCGCGGCTCGCGGGCGAGAAGTTGTCCGCCGCGTCGCGCGCCTTGACGGTGAAGCTGTACGTGGTGCCCGGACGCAGGCCGGTGATCAGCGTGTCCCGCTCGCCGCGCTCCACGCTGTGGATCTTCGATGTGCCCTGGTAGATCTCGTACGAGGCGACCCCCTGGTTGTCCGAGGACGCGCCCCAGGACAGGGTCACCGCCCTGCTCCCCTCGGCCGCGCCGCGCGGTGTGCCGGGACGGGACGGCGGCTCGTGGTCCGCGGCGGCCGCGCCGGGCGTCGTCACGGACAGCTTCCTGCTCGCCGGGCCGACGTTCCCCTCGGCGTCGCGCGCCCTGACGGTGAAGGTGTACGTCGTGGACGGCTTCAGGCCCGTGACATCCACCATGTGCTTGCCACCCGGCACGCGCTCGACCCTGGTGGCGCCGCGGTACACGTCGTAGCCGGTGACCTCGGTGCCGCCGGTGGGCCGGTTCCACATGACGTGGGCGGTGGTGGCGCTGCCCGCCTGGACGGTGACGCCGCGCGGGGCGGCAGGGGGCGTGGCGTCCTTCGCGGCGCTCTGATCGTCCTGCCAGGCGCAGGAGCCGAGGGCGCAGACGGCGGTGACGGCGAGGAGTGCGGACAGGTGGGGGGTCCGTCGCATGCGTGTGCCTTCCACTGGGGCGGCATTGGTCCGGACCTATTTGACACAGCTGGCGGGAGCACATCAAGAGGCCCGCGTGCACCGTCCGGACCCTGAGCGGTGGCCGGGACGTACGAGCCGGGACAGATTGGGACTTCCGTGTCCACCCAGGGAAGGTCTTTTCTCGTGCGTACCAGAACTGCGGCGCTCGCCGTCGCCGCCGGAGCCGCTCTGCTGGCCCCCGCGTCGCTGCCCGCGACGGCACAGGAACAGGGCGAACCGAACCCCAAGTTGCCTGCTGTCAGGGAGAGTTCACCGCAAGTGGACGCGCCGCGCGAGAGCTTGGCACGCGAAGGCTCCCCCACCGCCGCCGCCCTGCTCGCCAAGGCCGGATCGTGCCGCCAGATCTCCCGCGGCAAGTACCGCAGCGACGACGGCGCACCGGCGAACATCCCCGTCTGCGGCACACGCGACGCCGTGTTCTGGAAGGCCGACATGGACGTCGACTGCGACGGACGGCCAGGCAAGGCCTGCAACCGCCGCACCGACCCCCTCTTCCTCCACGGCACCGCCTTCCAGCAGTCCGACGGCCGCCAGCTGGACGCCGAGCGCCTGCCGTACGTCGTCGTGCCGGGCGCGAGCCGCCGCTGGAACCACGCGGCGCACGGCGTCGACGGGGGCTCCGTCGCCGCCGTGATCCACCGGGGCAAGGTCCTGTACGCGGTGGTCGGCGACACCGGCCCCACCGACCTGATCGGCGAGGCGTCCTACGCCGCGGCCAAGGCGCTCGGCCTCCGTGCCGACCCGAAGTCCGGCGGCGCGAGCGCCGACGTCACCTACATCGTCTTCAAGGGGCGCGGCGCGTCCCCCATCGAGAACCACCCGGCCGCGGTCGCCCGTGGCGACGCGCTGGCCCGGCAGTTCCTCCGCCAGAACTGACGGCTCACACCTTGCGGTACGCGTACGCCTCTGCCGCCGCCGCCTCCACGGCGGCGAGGTCGGCGCCCGCCGACGCGGTCACCACGGCCGCGACCGCGCCCTCCACGAACGGGGCGTCCACCAGGCGGGCGCCGTCCGGGAGTTCATCGCCCTCGGCCAGCAGCGCCTTCACGGTGAGGACCGCGCTGCCCAGGTCGGTGAGGATCGCGACCCCCGCGCCGCGGTCGACCCGCGCGGCGGCCGCGGAGATCAGCTCCGCGCTCGTGCCCAGGCCGCCGTCCTCGGTACCGCCCGCACCCGCCACGGGCGCGGTCGTGCCCCCGCCGGCGAGCCCGGCGGCCAGCTCGGCGACCGCGTCGGCGACGGGCCCGCTGTGCGAGACGAGGACGATGCCGACCAGCTTGTCGTCACTCATCGCGGGCCCCCCTCGCCGCCGGCGGTCTCGGCGAGCGCGTCGAACAGCAGCGCCGACGACGTCGCTCCGGGATCCTGATGCCCGATGCTGCGCTCGCCCAGATAGCTCGCCCGGCCCTTGCGCGCCTGCAGCGGCGTGGTGGCGAGCGCGCCCTCGTTGGCGGCGGCGCGCGCCGCGTCGAAGGACTCCCCGAGCGCGTCGACCGCCGGGACCAGGGCGTCCATCATCGTCTTGTCGCCGGGCGCCGCGCCGCCGAGCGCGGCGACGGTGTCGACGCCCGTACGGAACGCGTCGGCGAACTGCTGCTCACTGACCTCGGCGGTGTCGCCGAGCGCCTTGCCGGTACGCCGAAGCAGCGTGCCGTACAGCGGCCCCGACGCGCCGCCCACGGTCGCGATCAGCTGCCGCCCGGCCAGCATGAGCACGGCCCCCGGCGTGTCGGGCTCCTCCTTCTCCAGGACGGCCGCCACAGCGGCGAACCCCCGTTGCATATTGCTGCCGTGGTCGGCGTCACCGATCGGCGAGTCCAGCTCGGTGAGCCGCTCCGCCTCCCGGTCGACGAGAGCGGCGGCCGAGACGAGCCAGCGGCGGAAGAATGCGGCGTCGAGCACGGAATCTCCTTGCGCGGTAGAACGATTGACTACGGGACGTACGCGTGGCTACGTGACGTACGAGGTGATCACCGGGGTCAGACACCCCAGCGCAACCCGGCGGTGCGCACCGGCGCGTTCCACAGTCGCAGCAGCTCCTGGTCGACCTGGCACAGGGTCACGGACGCCCCGGCCATGTCCAGCGAGGTCACGTAGTTGCCGACCAGGGTGTGCGCCACCACGACATCCCGCTCGGCAAGGACCCGCTGCACCTCGGCGTTGAACCCGTACAACTCGAGCAGCGGAGTGGCCCCCATCCCGTTCACGAGCACGAGCACGGGATTACGCGGACGAAGATCCTCGAGTACGGCGTCCACCGAGAAGTCGGCGATCTCGCGCGACGTCATCATCGGGCGCCGCTCACGCCCCGGCTCACCATGGATCCCGACCCCCAACTCCAGCTCGCCGGGCGGCAGATCGAAGGTGGGACTCCCCTTGGCGGGCGTCGAACAAGCACTCAAGGCGACCCCGAAGCTCCGGGAGTTCTCGTTGACCTGCCGGGCGATCGCCTCGACCCGCTCGAGCGGCATCCCCTCGTCGGCCGCGGCACCGGCGATCTTCTCCACGTACAGCGTCGCGCCCGTACCGCGCCGCCCCGCCGTGTACAGGCTGTCCGTGACGGCCACGTCGTCATTGACGAGCACCTTGGCGACCTGGATGCCCTCGTCCTCGGCGAGCTCGGCCGCCATGTCGAAATTGAGGACGTCCCCCGTGTAGTTCTTCACGATGAACAGCACCCCCGCGCCGCTGTCCACGGCCGCGGCGGCGCGCACCATCTGATCCGGCACGGGCGAGGTGAACACCTCACCGGGACACGCGGCCGACAGCATCCCCGGCCCCACGAACCCGCCGTGCAGCGGCTCGTGCCCGGACCCCCCGCCGGACACGAGGGCGACCTTCCCCTCGACGGGAGCGTCGCTGCGCACGATCACCCGGTTCTCCACATCGACCGTCAGCTCCGGATGTGCGGCGGCCATACCCCGCAACGCGTCCGCGACGACTGTCTCCGCCACGTTGATCAGCATCTTCATGGGTACCTCCTGGTGAGATGAGCAGTGAAGTCGCCTTGTGCTCGGAATTTGCGAACCACCTGAGGCCAGTATCGAGGCAGTGGCGCGTTGGACAGCAAGAGGGACGCGACGCACCATGGAAATGAGGGTTTCCAAGAGGCCGTTGTCCGGACCGTCACCTCCGAGATTGCGGGAACGCGGTGCCGCTGTGCGGCCGTGCCGACGACAACAGCCTGGGCCTGAACACCCGTAGGACATCCGATGCGACGCACCGACCTGCTCGAGATGCTCATCCTTGAGACCGGAGATCTTCGGCCGGGCGACGGGACCACCCTCGCGGAACTGACGGATCTGCGGCGCGCTTTGCTTGACGGCGCGGGTGGGGCAGGGCGGCTGCGTGAGACCGGCACGCTGCCTGCGATGGACGGTCTGTTGCGGGACGAGTTGGACTATCTGGTCGGACGTCATCTCGCCACGGAAGCCGCACCTGAGGGCGCCGTACGCCTGGTGCGGCGCGGCTCGCCGCTCCCGGGAGACAACCGATCGGCGCCTGACTGGGCGGTAGCGCTCCGGCCCGACAAGAGTTTCGGTCCGTTCCTGGACGGTGCCGGCCGTCGAGTCTGGTTCGACCTGTTCCTTCCGGTGGAGCGGTGGTTTCTCGTCCGTCTGGGCGCCGCAGGTCCGGTTCTGCTGGCGCTGCCCTGGCCCGTAGGGCAACGCCCTGATGCCGACCAGCTGACGGGGGACATCCCTGCCGGCACCGTATGGATCGCGGCGCAGCGGCTTGCGCCGACGGCGCCGCCCCATGCGTGGGCCGGATTGCGCGTCGTCGGTGGTGTGATCGACGTCGACGGTGCGGCGCAGTTCACGCCCGGTCAGCTGGCGGTGTCCCACAACACCCGGGTGACGCTGACTCTCGACCTCGATCCGGGCAGCAGCGCCGGAACCGACACCGGACCCGATACCGGGGCAGGCGCCGAAGCCGCCCGGTCCGTCTGCGACATGCCCCGGACCGTGGTCCTCCTCCTCGACCCGGACGGCCCCGGAACAGTCGGCGAGCTCACCGCCTCGCTCTCGGTGTTCGGCGACCGGATCGACCTCCGACGCCAAGCAGGTGCGGCGGCGCCGAGGTACCACGCGGCACTGCGCCACATCCTCGTCCCGCTGGCCCCGACTCCCGGCCGGATCCACATCGCCGGCGACACCCGGGCCGGTCTCTTCACACCGTCCGGTGCGGCCGAGATTTCCCACGCCGATTGGGCTCTTCCCGTCACGACCGGGACCACGGACAGTCTGGGGGAGGGCGCGGGGGTGGGC
>NZ_SRIC01000146.1 GCF_004684775.1 Streptomyces sp. MZ04 | reverse complement strand
CCCTGGAGGAGTTCCCATGCCCGCGACCAGTCACCCCACCGCCGTGACCCACGAAGTCACCAACCAGGCACCCCCGTTGACCGGTCACGACGCCGCCGACGACCCGGTGCTTCTCGAGGGCGTCCGCAGGGAAGGCGCCGAGTGGCACCTCGACGAGCTGCACCGCTTCGGGCGCCTCGTCGGGAGCGAGGAGGCGCGCACCTGGGCGGACCAGGCCAACCGCCACGAGCCCGAGCTGCGTACGCATGACCGTTACGGCAACCGGATGGACGAGGTCGACTTCCATCCCGCGTACCACTCGCTGATGGAGGCCACGGTCGGCGCGGGCGCCGCCGGTGCCGCCTGGGCCGACGAGCGTCCCGGCGCGCATGTGGCACGCGCCGCGACCTTCATGGTGGCGACCATGATGGAGCAGGGCCACATGTGCCCGGTCTCCATGACGTACGCCGTCGTCCCCGCTCTGCGGCGCGCTCCCGACCTCGCGAAGACGTACGAGCCCCTGCTCACCAGCAAGGTCTACGACCCCGGTCTGCGCACCCCCGCCGACAAGCGCGGGCTGCTCGCCGGGATGGGCATGACGGAGAAGCAGGGCGGCACCGACGTCCGCGCCAACACCACAGCCGCCGTCGAACAGGCCGACGGCACCTGGCGGTTGCGCGGACACAAGTGGTTCACCAGCGCGCCGATGAACGACCTGTTCCTCGTCCTCGCGCAGGCACCCGGCGGGCTTTCCTGCTTCCTGGTCCCGCGCGTCCTGCCCGACGGCAGCCGCAACACCTTTCGCATCCAGCGGCTCAAGGACAAGCTCGGCAACCGCTCCAACGCCTCCAGCGAACCCGAGTTCGACGACACGGTGGCGTGGCTCGTCGGCGACGAGGGCAAGGGCGTACGCACCATCATCGACATGGTGACGATGACGCGCCTGGACTGCGTGCTCGGCTCCGCGGGACACATCCGCGAGGCCCTGGCGCAGGCCGCCCACCACACCCGGCACCGCTCGGTGTTCGGCGCCAAGCTCATCGACCAGCCGCTGATGCGCAATGTGCTCGCCGACCTCGGCCTGGAGTCGGAAGCCGCCACCACGCTCGGCCTGCGCCTCGCCGGTGCCGCCGACCGGGCCCAGCGCGGGGACACCGGAGAGCGCGCGTTCCTGCGCCTTGCCACCGCCGTCTCCAAGTACTGGGTGTGCAAGCGGCAGCCCGCCTTCGTCGCCGAAACCCTGGAATGCCTCGGCGGCAATGGATATGACGAGGCATCAGGCATGCCGCGCCTCTACCGCGAGGCCCCGCTCAACGGCATCTGGGAGGGCTCGGGCAACGTCAACGCCCTCGACATGCTGCGGGCGTTGGCGCGCGAACCCGAGTCCCTCGAGGCCTTCCGTACGGAGATCGAGGCCGCCGCCGGGGCTGATCGCCGACTGGACACCGCTTGGCGCGAGCTCAGCGACCAGCTGGTCCTGACCGAGGACGCCCCTCTGCGCGCCCGCCGCGTCATCGAGCGGGCCGCGCTGGTCCTCCAGGGCTCACTCCTCGTACGCCACGCACCGGCCGCCGTCGCGGACGCGTTCTGCGCCTCACGCCTCGCCGGTGACCAGGGCCTCGCCTTCGGAACGCTGCCGCCCGGCACGGACTTCCCTGCGCTGCTCGAGCGGCTTCCCGCCTGACGGGCGGCGGTGTGGGCGGGCGGGCGAGCACCGGAGGGGTCAGAAGTTCGGGATACCCCCGTTGACCTCGTCGGCCTCCTCGTCCCGCCCCAGCGCCCTCAGGTTCGCCTCCAGACGGCCGCGCGTGCGCTTGGTGGCCGAGTGGTCCTTTCCGGCCGCGCTCTCGAATTTCGGCAGCAGGGCCGCGTTGATGGCGCGTGCCGCGTCGTGGTCGCCGAGTCTGTCGAGGGTGTTGGCGACGTTGGCCTCGGCGCCCAGCGTCAGCAGGGAGTTCTCGCCCGATGTCCGTCGGCGCCGCTGGTGGATGTCGCGGTAGCGGGCCAGCGCCTTCCGGAGTTGCCCGAGCCGGGACAGGCTGCTCGCGAGGTTGCCGCCGGCCAGGATCGTCGTCTCGTCGTCCTTGCCGAGGCGTCGCTCACATCTGCGTACGGTGTCGTCGTTCAGCCGGAACGCCGCACGGTCGTCGCCCAGTTGGGTCATGCACGCGCCCAGGTTGCAGGCCGCCAGGAGGGTGGTGGGATCGTCGTCGCCGAAGGCCCTCGACCGCAGGAGCAGCACCCTCTCGAAGAGGGGCCGGGCCTTCTCCGCGTCGCCCCTCGCGAACAGGCACGCGGCCAGTCGTTCCAAGGCCCTGAGTGTGTCGTGGTGCGACTCTCCGATGCGTGCTTCCCAGTCGCGGTGGACGAGCTCCGCCAGGAGGACGCCGGGCGCCGCGCCGTCGGCTTCGTAGAGGTAGCAGAGGACCCGGATCAGCAACGCGCGGAAGTGGTCGGGCTCGCTGCTCGGGACGCCGGCCTCGCGCAGGTAGCCGATGAGTGTCTGTACGTCCTTCGTGAGCAGTGCGTACGAGCTCCAGGTGCGCGGATCCTGCGCGTCGAGGGGCGGGAGCGCCGCTAGCCGGTCCCGGGCCGCGCGGCACACGGCTTCCAGTTCGGCGGGACCGTCGGCCCGGCTCTCGCGGAACAGGCCGATGACGTCCGTATGCGCCTGCCGCACCGCGGGGTCGACGGGGTGCGGCACGTCGACGGGCTGCGGCAGGTCGACGAGATCCTTCATGACGTCCGCCTCCCGTCCGCGAGGCCGGTGGCGGCGAGTCGCGCGAGCCGTACACCGTCCACGACTTCGGGTGCCGTGCCCTGGGGCGAGGTGCAGGCGAGCCCGCGGGCGATGGCCGCGCCGAGGGTCGCGCCCGCGTCGGCGCCCCATGCGTCGAGCAGGGCGTCCGGCACATGTTCGAGCAGCGCCATGGCGAAGGACCAGTTCGTCGAGGTGACTTCGTAGAACTTGCGCAGCGCGACCGCCGGGGCGCGCTCAAGCAGGGCGGGGAACAGACGGGCGGTGGCATCGCGGGGGATCCATGTCTCGCCCGGCCAGGCGAACTCGCAGCGTTCGGCCTCACGCAACAGGCCGACGGGATCGACCAGTTCACCGATGACGGGCGAGGCCACCAGGGCGGCGAGCGCGTCCAGGCCGATCGCGGAACCGTCCCCGGCCTTCGCGACGACCTCGGCGGCCAGCTCACCCAGTTCCTGCCGGTTCTCCGGCCTGGCTTCCGCACCGAACGCGAGCAGTTCGGCCGCCGCGGGCAGCGGCCCGGAGTCCAGCATCCCCCGCAGCCGCCGTGCGAACGCCGGGCTGAGGGGCGCTCCGGGAGCGGGCGTCACGAGGTCGATCGCGGCGGCGTAGATCGGATCGTCGATGCGCACGGTCGCCGGGCGGAAGCCGTGCCCCGGCACCTCGCGGGCCACCCGGTGCTCGTGGTGCGCGGCCGCGGCCGCCGCGCTCTTGGCCATCTCGTCGGTCTGGTTCAGTTCTCGCGCGGGTCTGAGGTTCTGGAGATGGAAATCGCCGAAGATCTGATGAGGGCGCCGCCCGTCGATCACGTCGACGGCATACACCTCGGAGGCCCACGCGCGCAGGGAGTGCTGATGGGCGATGGACAGGTACGACAGCTCCTCGACGGCCAGCATGTCCGACTCCCGGCATCCCAGGGCGCGCACCGCGAGCTCGAAGCGGACACGGTGGTCGGGACGCGCGTACGCCCATGCCTTCTTGTCCGCGTCCTCCCCGCCGGGAACGGTCCACCGGTAGCGCGGCAGTTCGCTGAGCGCGCGATCGATCTCCTTGGAGAACGCCTCCGCCTCGGGCCCGTGGTGGGACGCGCTGCCGGGACCGTGCGCGGCCCGGTGCAGGTCGGCGAAGCCGATGGCCCGCTCTCCGGGGTCGGCGATCGCGTGGACGAGGGCGCCCGCCCGGGAGAGGTCCCGCTGTGCGAGCCGCACCGCGAGGCGGCGTACCGCTCTGGCCGTGCTGCTGTACGAGCCGATCTCGACGGCGCGTACGACGTCGGCCGGATCGCGGTAGAAGTGCGCTCGCGCGCGAGCGGCCCAGTCATGGCTCAGGTTGAACAGGGCCGTGAAGCCGTGGATGTTCACCCGCTCCAGGTCGTGCCGGGGAGCCGGCTCGAGCGACTCGGGCGATGTACTCACGAAGGTCGCACCGTCACCGCCGCCCCCGCCGAGCGGTACGGGCCGCTCCCCGCTGCGCAGCATCTCCTCCAGGAGCGCGGCGGCCAGGCCGGTCTCGCCACGGGCGACGTGGAGGTGGGCGATGCCCGCGAGGACCGAGTACCGGTCGCGTCCGAAGACCTCCCGCTGCTCCGGGCTCGCGGTCTCTTCCATGGCGTCGCCACGCCATGGCCAGTCGTCGTACCAGGCGGTCCGGGCCATCTCCCGTGCCATCTGCGCCGCCCGGCCCAGATCGTGCCCGGCCATGCGCCGTGCCACGCCGGCCAGGTCGTCGTCGCGCTCGCGGCTGCGCCATCCGTACGCCCGTGGGTCGGCGGGCGGCGCCGGGATGGCGGCATGCACGCGCTCGACGACCCGCAGTTCCTCCGCAGGGTCCGACTGCCCGAGGGCTCTCATGACGTCGATCTGCACCCAGTCGCCGGTGGCCCACGCGCGGTACCGGTCGACGAGAGCGTGCGCCCGCTCGGGGTACCCCCAACGGGTCCACAGCCCGGCACCGTCGAGGACGGCGCGGCTCACATGGCCGTTGACCTCGAACGTGTCCAGACGCGCGAGCAGAAAGCGTGCGGTGGACCGGTCCACCTCCCCCAACACCCCTGCGGCCTCGACCAGTTGACCGGCGAACCGATACCAGTCCTCCTCTCCGGCTTCGAAGACCTGCGCGCGCACCTCGGCCAGGAACCACCGGCCGGTGTCCTGATCGTGGGTCCACCACACCGCGGCCAGTCTCGCCAGGGCCAGGACGCGGTTCGCCGCGCCCACGCCCTGCAACGACGCCTCGGCCGCGCGCAGCAGCTTGAGAGCCGTCGCGGGGTGGCCGGCGCGCTCAGCGAGGTCCAGATAGTCAGCCCAGCGCTCACCGCCGATGCGGCCGATGAGAGTGCGGGCCCTGTCCATGTCCTGCCCGGCGCCCTGCCCGGCGCCCTGCTCGGCGCCCTGCTCGGCGGCGGCGAACGCGGCGGCGCGGTACACGGCGTCCGGCGTCGGCGCGCTGCCGGACGCCGACGGCGACATCTCCTGTCCGTACCGCCACAGCCGCAGGGCGCGTTCGAGGTCGTGCGGCGCGAGCAGCCGTGCGGCCACCCCGATCCCGGTCCGCGCGTCGAAGTCGCGGCGGTCGCCGGTGCCGCTCAGCGGGATCGTCAGCGCGCACTCGACAAGCAGGTCGAGCAGTTCGTCGGGCGAGGGGTCGTCGGGTCCGGGACGCGCGTACCGCAGGATCTCCGCGAAGGCCGTGAACTGCCACAGCGACGGCGCGATCCCGGCCGCGTGCTCGAGCGCCTCCTTGAGGCGTCCTGTCCGCGCGAGCAGGCCGATCACGCGTGGCGGCAGCGCGTTGCTGGACTGCGCGGCCTGATGACGTACGACACCGAGATACGTCAGGACGGACAACCCGGTGCCGACGGAACCGCTGTCCGCGTTGTCCACGCTGTCCGCTACGTGGTGGGCGATTCCGTCCACCAGCTCCAGAAACCTGGCCTCAGCCCCGAACTCGGTCCGCACGGCCCGCCGCAGACCGGGGCAGACGAGGTCGACGGCCTCGGCGGAGACGCGCGGACCCGCGTTCAGTACGTGGGCGACGAGGTGGGCGAGCCCATAGCGATCCACCCGCCCCCACTCCACGTCCGCCCAGTTCGGCGCGGTGCCGCGATAGTGCCGTGCGATCTGTTCATGCCACCGGGTCTCGTCGACCCAGCACTCCGGGTGCTTCTCGCGGGCTTCCTGTCCTACGAGGAATTCACTGATCGAGGTGTGGAAGAAGGCGATCCGGTCGCTTCGGCGGTCGAGCAGCCAGCGCAGACTTCCGAGGACCTGCTGGGCGGGCGCCTCCCGTACGGGCGTACCGGACAGGGCGGCGAGCTGCCCCTCAGTCAGCGCCTCGCGCGCCACGGTCAGCACACCGATGATCGGCAGCCCGACGCCTTCCCAACCGGCCGGCTCGCCCGCTCTCCCTCTCGGCCGGGGCGTGAGCTCCTCGCGGACCAGCTCCACGAAGAAACCGTAGAGGCCGGTCAGCCGACCCGGTACGCCGTTGAAGACAAGCAGCCGGTCGACCAACTCCTCTTCCCGCCCGGCGGCGGCGTCGTTCAACGCCCGTGCGTACGTGGCCAGATACAGGAAATTCCCGGCGGCCCTGCGCACGGCGTACCGCTTCGTACTGCCGGGGAGGTTGCCTCTGGTCCGCTCAGCGGCAAGGACGGCGTCCGTCTCCAGAACGCGGTCCGCGTACGCATGGAGGTCCCCCACGACCTGGGGCGATCCGGCGTCGATGACGACTTCCGTGAGCCGCTCCTCGCGGGCCGAGCGGAAAAGGCGGAGCCCGGAGTGCGGCCGCGACGTCATGACGACTCGTACGTTGGCGGGCAGTTCGGGAGAACGGGCCAGCCAGCGCAGCAGCCCCTTCCGGGGCTCTGTCGTGTCGTCGTCGGCGATCTCGTCGAGCGCGTCGAGCAGGATGACGATCCTGGCGTCGGGGTCCAGCTCGGCGAGGACCTGTGCGGGCCCGATCAGTGCGAGGTGCGCGAGGTTGTCGGGGTCGAGGAGCCGGGGCTCCAGATGAGCCGTGCCGATCTCGACGCCGACGGCCGTGCCGGCGACGTCTCCGATCCGCTGTTCCACCTCCAGGGTGGCGGTGCGGTGGAACGGGGACACCTTCAGGTCCTCGATCCTGATCCCGACCACGCGGCCGTCGGCCTCGACGGAGTCGATGTGCTGCTGGACCACCACCGCGAGGCGCTCCGGCTCGAAGAGCTTCGGATGCACGCGGGCGAGCTGATGCCCGATGGACAGCAGGAAGGACTGCACGTCCCCGCCGGTGAGCGCGGTGCGGCTGTCCCGGCGGAAGAAGTAGCGCAGCCGGTCGGGGCGGGCCCGCGCCATACCGGCGAGGAGGCTGGTCTTGCCCGCTCCCGGCTCACCCGTCACCAGGACGTACTGGCCCCGTTCCGACTCCAGGGCCCGCTCGATCTCGTCGTACAGCCACCGGCGCTCGACGAAGTCCGCCTCCGTGCGGGCCCGGACCACGTCATCGAAGGCGCGGCCGCCCGTCCGGGCTGCCCGGTCGGCGGTCACTTCTCGCCTCCGGAGGTGCGGATGTCCACGCCGACGACGGTTCCACCGGCCTCTACGCGGCCGATCTCGGCGGTGCTTTCGATGCTGCCGCCGGCCTGGTCGGTGCGGACACCGGCGGCGTAGCCCGCTACTTGGTCGGCGATGAGCTTGACGCGGACGTCGGGATCAGCGGTTTCGGCGGCCGGCGCGGTCGCCTGCCGTAAGACACCCCCGCCACCCGGAACCCAGATCCAGGCCTCCCCCCGGTACTCCTTCTCCTCCACCCGCACCTGCCGGAACTCGTCCTCGCGCAGGCTGGTGTACGCCTCTCCCCGTACGACGTCGTCGAAGACGACCGCCGAGAGCCCGACGGCCAGGCAGGCGTCCGAAGCCTCCGCCAGGGCGGAGCGCAGGGCCCGGGAGTCGAGGATGCGTCCGATCTCCACCGGAGCCGAGCCGACGAATCCGTTGGCGCCCAGCGAGGCCGGTCCGAAGTGCACGGCCGCCCGCAGCCGGAGCCATGCCTCCCGCACACGGTTGTGGTTGAAGGCCCGCAGCCCGGCGTCCAGGCCGCGCATGAACGCGTCGACCAGGACGGGCTCGGCGGCGTCCGCGTCCGCGGGCAGGACCGCGAACAGCGAGTCCCCGCCCTCCTGCGTCATCCAGCGCGCACGGTCGAGCCCCGCGGCGTCGGCCGCCTCGCCCGACAGCCGCGCGATGGCCTCCTGGAACTCGCGCTGCGTCAGCACATCGGCGCGGCCGTAACCCTCCGCGTCGACCGCCAGCAGCAGTCTGCGCCCGAACTCTCCCATGCCGCCCCGCCCATCCTGACCGTTCCTTGCCATGACACCTCTCGGGTTACACACATTCGTACACCCGCGCCCCGCAGTGAACCCTGTGGAAATACGGATTGCGGAAACCACAGAAGTGACTGGTTCTGTAAGGGAGTTCGCGTCCTACTGGATGGAGCACACCTTCACCGACCGGAGGAACGTCCATGGCACCGACCGGGCAGGTCATCACCGGCAACCGCCCCGCCCAGTACATGTTCACCGCACTGCAGACGACCCATCAGCACGCGGACGCCAAGGCCGGGATCCTGTCGGCGGCGCAGGCGGGTCTTGCCGTCACGGCGGGATCGTGGAGCGGCCGAGCGGTGCGGATCTGGGAACAGGGCGGTGTGGCCGCGGCGGTGGCGGGGACGCTTCTCGTGCTCTTCGTCTGCGGCCTGATCGGCGGCGCGGTGAGCCTGGCGGCGGCGTTGAGCCCGCGGCTTCTCCGGGGCACGGACGCCAACCGCTACAGCTTCGTGCATCTGGCCTCGGGCCCCGACATCCTGCCCACCGCCGAGGGCGCGCGCCCTGACGAGGCCGCGGATCGCCGGGAGTTGTCGCACACCGTGCGGTTTCTCGCCCATGTCGCCGTACGCAAGTACCGCTGGCTGACGGCGGCCGTGGTGTGCACGGCAGTCATGGGCGTGAGCGCGGGCCTGAGCGTGACATTGCAGCCGGCGCTGCTGTGACACCGGCGGTGGCCGGGCTACGGCAATTCACCCGACAGATCCCCGAGTTGCCGCAGACTCGGCAGGTCCCGAATGACGGTGGACCGGTAGCCGGTCTCCAACAGACCCTCGTCGCGCAGTTCGCGCAGCACCTTGTGGATGGTCGTCTCGGCGGCGCCGACCAGCGTGGCCAGCTCCGGCTGCGTCAGCCGGCAGCCGATGACGACTCCCCCGCTGCGGGAGGTTCCGTAGGACGCGGCGAACTCCACCAGCAGCCGGGCAAGGCGCACCTTTGCCGGATAGCCGCGGAAGTCGAGGCGCCGCCGGTTCGCCCAGCGCAGCCGGTCGGCGACGATGCCGGTCAGCGTGAGGGAAACTTCGGGGCGGCGCAGCTGCAGCTCCCGGAATGCGCCGGTCTGGAACACCCGGGCGGTCACCGGACCGCAGGCGGTGACGGTGGCCGAGCGGGGGCCGCCGCTCATGGCCGCCATCTCGCCGACCGTGTCTCCGGCGGCCCTGACGGCGAGGAGCGAGGTCTCACCGTTCTCGACGCTTGCGGTGACTTTGACGAAGCCTGACAACAACAGCAGTACGTGCCGGTCGTCCATGCCCTCGCGCAGCAGGACGTCCCCCGCTTCGAACCGGACTTCGGTACCCAGGCCGAGCAGTTCCTGCCGCGCCGCCGGTGACAGCATCCCCAGCAGACTGCGGGCGGGCCACTCCTCGGCCTTGGACATGGGCCAAAGGTAGTTCACGCACCACCGATGAGGGCGAGGACCCGTTGGATCGCCGCGACCCGCAGCGGAACGTTAGTGGGACGTCAGTCCGGCGTGAGTGGAACGGCAGCGGGCGAGGCCACAGTGGTTCCACCGCGGGAACACCGCGGAGATCCAGACCACGACCGCACGGGGGAACCTCAGCATGCGTACCAACCGAATCCGCGCCACCGTCCTCGCCGCAGCCACCGCCGCCCTCGCCCTGTCCCTCACCGCCTGCGGCAGCGGCGACAGTGACAGTGACAGTGACAGCGGCGCCAAGGCCGACCGTGGCACCGGCAAGAGCGTCGACGCCACCGTCGACGCGTCGAAGGGCTCCGAGGAGTCCGGGACGGACGAGACGTCCAAGCCCTCCGGTGGCACCGTGCAGGCCGACTCCGCCCAGGGCTCGGGAGCCGACACGAGCAACAACACCAACGCCCAGCCCTGCAAGGGCGACGAGATGTCGTACTCCGTCCTGCACCGCTTCCCCGCCGAACAGGGCGAGCACCTCCTCATCGCCGCGGTGAACGCCGACACCAAGCCCTGCTGGGTCACCTCGTACCCCTCCGTCATGCTCGGCGACACGACGAACGTCCTGCCCCACACGTCGAAGGACGCCCCCGGCGGCGGCACCAAGATCACGATCAAGCCCGGCGGCAAGGTGTACTCCGCCGTCGCCCTCTTCACCGACGGCGACAAGACCAACACCTCCTCGTCGCTGTCCCTCGCCCTGCGCGACCAGACCGGCGACACCGGTCCGGGCTACAGCAGCGAGGCCTTCGACGGGAAGGGCGCGCCCTCCGAGTTCACCTGGGACACCGCCGAGGTCACCAACTGGAACACCACCAAGCCGTACGACTTCTGAGCAAGGACGTGACACCGGGGACGTGACAGGGGTTCACGCCTCCCTCTCCCCCTGCGAGCCGTGGGCGCGGACCCTCGTGACGGCGTCCAGGTCGAGGACGTCCACGAGGATCTCCTCTCCGGGGCCCGCCTTCTGGCGGACGATGCCCAGTTACAGTCGGATGATCCCGCTGAACCTGATCCGGCGGGGCCAACCACATGGGGGAACTTCATGGCACTGTTCGGGAACGCGCACACCATCAATCCGGGCAAGGCGCAGCAGGACTACGCGCGGTTGCTCGGGCACGGCGAGCAGGTGCAGGCCGCGTACCTGCTGATCCGCGACACCATGCTCTTCACCGACCGGCGGCTCGTCCTCGTCGACAAGCAGGGGATAACCGGCAAGAAGATCGAGTACCACTCCGTGCCGTACCGCAGCATCACGCACTTCGCCGTGGAGACGGCCGGGCACTTCGACCTCGACGCCGAGCTGAAGATCTGGATCTCCGGGACGCACGAGCCGATCCAGAAGACGTTCACGAAGGGCGTCGACATCTACGAGGTGCAGGCGATCCTCACGCAGTACGTGGCACGCTAGTTCGCAGTACGAATCTCACCCTCCCGCCCTGCCGTATTCTGAGGCAGCCGCTCGGGATGAGCGAGCTCGGCACGATGCTCGGGCTCGCCAAGTCCAGCCTCACCGGTCTGGTGGACCGCACCGCCCAGCACGGCCTCGTCCGGCGCGAGCCGGATCCCAGGGACGGGCGGGCGGTCCGGTTCAGGCCGTGGGCAGACGGTCCAGGAACCCATGCACGGTGCGGATGCGGCCGTCGTCGGCGAGCGCGATGACGTCGAACCCGGCGACAGGGGCGGACCCGTCCGCCACCGACACCAGCTCCCACCCGAAGCGCGCGATGTGGTGATGGCCGTCGACGGCACCCGTCTGCCGGAACTCGAAGCCAGGGAACTGCTCATGAGCCCCGGCGATGACGGCAGCAACGGCCGCGTGCCCGGAGACGTCGGCCAGCGGGTCGGTGTAACTCCCGTCCTCGGTCCAGGCGGCGGCCACGGCCTTGGCGATGTCCTCGGCGCTCTCGGCGTTCCAGGCCTCGAAGTAGCGGGCGACGGCGGTCTCGTACGCGGCGGTGTCGTGTGCGGTCATGGAAATCAGCCTCCTGCGAGTGAGTAGCCAACCGGCGTGGTGTGGCGATGAGTTGAGCTTGCCGGGCCGCCGGGCGGGGGTCGATTACGTCCGGGGTAATGCGGATCCTGCGGACGCTGCCGGGTGTCTTCTCACGCGCCCGTGACTGTGCTTGCCTGGGGGACCCTTTCGGTCGCTGGGGCAGGAGTTGACGTATGCGCAAGCGGTGGATCGGTGGGGTCCTTGCCGGCGTGCTCCTCCTCGGGGCGTGCGGTGACCCCGGCCCCGAGGACTCCTCGGCCGATGCCGTACCCAAGGCCCCTTCGTCGACGACCCGGCAGCGTGCCGCTGAGCAGCCCCGGACGCCGTCCCGGACGCCCGGAACGAAGAAGCCGGCCGCTCCGAAAGCCCCGAAGGTGCTGTACCTCGGGGACTCCCTGGCCATGGAGAACCAGAACGTCCTAGGAAGCCTCCTACGTGACCAACTGGGCGCCCGCTATCGCAGCGCGCCCTACTCCGGCACCACCCTCTGCGACTACCTGGACGGCACGGGCAAGGACTCCCTCGTCCCGGACAAGCACAAGGCGGCCGCCCTTGTGCGGGCGGAGCGGCCGGATGTCGTGGTGCTCCAGTTCTGGGGCAATGCGTGGGGCTATACGCCGTGCATGGACGGCATCACGTACGACAAACAACGCGAGAAGTACTTCGACCGGTACGCCGCTGACGCGAAGGCGCTGGTCTCTCAGATCGACGCGGCGGCGGGGGCGGACGGGCCCCGAGTGGTGTGGGTGCTGCAGGGCCCCGACCCGATCACGCCGGAGCGCGTGCGGCGCGTGAACGGTATCTACGAGGCGCGGTCCAAGGCCTCGGGCGGTCGCGTCGCCGACGCGGGCGGCACGGTCGCCCCGGCGTCGGACCGTTACGCCTGGGCGGAGAAGCTGCCGTGTACGGCGTACGAGCGGGAGCATCCTGCGTACTGCACGGAGTCCGGCCGCACGGCCCTGCACCGGGGCGACGACTACTTGCACTTCTGCCTGGCACCGACGACGGCCAAGTCCCGCCCCTGTCCGACACGTTCACCCGGCATCCGCAGGATGGCGTCGGAGATTACCCGGGTCGTGGCCGAGGCGTCCTGATGCCTTTGCCGGGCCTGGGTTTTGCTTGGCGTTAGCCCAGAGCTCCCGTGGCCGCCGCCTCCACGAAGCTGGCGAAGGTGCCTTCCGCGATGGTGAAGGCGGGGCCTTCAGGGTTCTTGCTGTCGCGGACGGCAACCGTTCCCTCACGGGGCGCGATTTCGATGCAGTCGCCGCCCGTATTGCCGCTATACGTCGACTTACGCCACCGCGCGTTGGTCAGGTCCTGACTGGTCCCCATAACGTTCCTCCATCACGCGGTTGATCAGCCCCGCAGAGTCCTCCGCCGAGAGGGCGGCGGCCTGCAAGTTAGCGTAACGTCGGGCGGCTTCGCGGACAGTTTCCGGGTTGGCTGTCATGTGACCAGAGATCATGTCTTCCGTGTAGACGAGTTCGGGGTCATCATCGAACCGAAGCAAGTTGAACGAGCCGACCAGGCTGGCGTGTTCACCGGCGGAGTAGGGCAGCACCTGAATGCTCACCCAGCGTCGGTCTGCGAAGTCCAACAGGTGGCCCAGTTGGTTTCGCATGACTTTCCAACCACCGATCGGGCGGTGCAGCACAGCCTCGTCGAGAATCACCAACGCCAGCGGTGGTCGTGCACGTTCCAGAATCCGCTGGCGCTCTATCCTCGCGGCGACCAGCTCGTCGAGCCTGCGCGGCATGCCAGTAGCCAGCACAGCTCGCGCGTACTCCTCGGTCTGAAGAAGCCCGTACACCAACTGGGCCTGATACGTGGAGATATACGTAGCCCGCGCCTCCATCTCCGCGTACGCCTGGAACCAAGTCGGCAACTGGCTCTTCAACACCAGCCCCACCAACCGCGAAAACACCCCATCCGTCCCCAGCGCCGCATCCGCCCGCTCAGAGAAATCCCTCGTCGGCACCTTCTTCGCCGTCTCGATCTGGCCGATCAAGGACGCCGTACAGAAGATGCAGCTCCCCAACTGGCCCTGCTTAAGGCCCGCGGCCTCGCGCAGGCGGCGTAGTTCCGAGCCGTAGTAGTCCAGCGGGGACGCGCTGGGGTCCAGATCGCGGATGTTGACCATACGAGGGGCACCCCCAAAACCAACGCCCTGCGGCGTGCGGTTCATGTCGTAGCCCAGCGTAATCGGGCAACTCCACGCTGGCGACATGAACCACGTAACTCCCCCTCCACCCCTGCCCATTCGCGGCACGTACCGCATGAGCCTCACTCTCGGTGAGCACTCCGCACGGCATCTGCGGTTCATCCTCCGGGCCTATCTGGGGAGTTGGGGCATGACAGAGATCAGGGACGCCGCCGAGCTGGCACTGACCGAGCTCGTCGCCAACGTCGTACGGCATGTGCCCGACCGCCACTGCGAACTCCTCATCCTGCGCCGCCCGCAGGGCCTCCGCGTCGAGGTGTCCGACCGGTGTCCGCGCCTGCCCACGCAGGGCGACGGCGGGGAACTGGCCGAATCCGGGCGGGGATTGCTCATCGTCGCGGCGGTCACCGACCGTTCCGGCTACCTCGCGGACGCGGACGGCAGCGGCAAGACCGCCTGGTTCGAGTGCGACGCCAAGGGCCAGTCATCGTGAGCGTGACCGTCACTCGAACGGGCCCGGTCCGGTCGCGGTCCCGGCGCGACCGGCCCAGGCTCGGACACACCTATACAGATATACAGACAGAAAGAGGGGCGGCCATGAGCAGCGCGTCCAGCAATCCCCCATCCGGAGGCGGCGCGCCCCGCCAAGGTGCCGCCGAGAACGCCTGGGCATCCGGCGGCACCATGTTCGCCGGTGTCCTGATGCTCGTGAACGGCATCCTCGGCATCCTCGTAGGCATCGCCGCCGTCGCGAAGGACGACGTGTACGAGCGCATCGGGGACTACGTCTACAAGTTCAACCTCACCACGTGGGGCTGGATCCACATCGTCCTCGGCATCCTGGTGGTCCTCGTCGGTTACGGGATCCTGAAGGGCACCTCCTGGGGCAAGGCGTGCGGTGTCGCGCTGGCCACGGTCTCCGTGCTCGTGCAGTTCATGTGGCTGCCGTACCAGCCCTTGTGGGCGCTGATCTCGATTGCGATCGGCCTCTTCGTCATCTGGGCGCTGTGCACGGATCGATCGGATCGATCGGATCGATCGGATCGCGACGACACGGCAGCAGCCGACCCGAAGCCGTCTGAGGGCAGGGGCACTTGGGGCAACCCGGGCGACTCCGCACCATGAGCGCCGGCGCCGGCGACCCCGCGAGCGACCTCCCCTTCGACGACACCACCGACTTCGAGAGCGCCGACCGAGGTTTCCTCGGCGCGCTCGTACCGGCCGTGGTCAGGGCCGACGACGGGCGGGTCGTCTGGGACAACGACGCGTACCGGTTCCTCCGGGGCCGCTGCCCCGACACCGCCCATCCCAGCCTGTGGCGGCAGGCCCAGCTCTGCGCCCGGCAGGGTCTGTACGAGGTCACCGAGGGCATCTATCAGGTGCGCGGGCTCGACCTGTCGAACATGACCCTCGTCGAGGGCGATCGCGGCGTCATCGTCATCGACCCGCTGATCTCCGCCGAGTGCGCGGCCGCCGCCCTCGCGCTCTACCGCGAGCACCGTGGGGACCGTCGGGTGACCGGCCTCATCTACACGCACTCGCACGCCGACCACTTCGGCGGCTCGCGCGGCGTCCTGCCGCGCGGCAGCGGCGACGGCGTACCGATCCTGGCGCCCCGCGGCTTCCTGGAGCACGCGGTCAGCGAGAACGTCTACGCGGGCCCGGCCATGACGCGGCGCGCGAGCTTCATGTACGGCGACCGGCTCCCGAAGTCGCCCGACGGGCAGATCAGCGCGGGCCTCGGCATGACGATGTCGACCGGCACCGTCACCCTCGTACCGCCCACCGTGGACGTCACCCGCACCGGGCAGGAGGAGGTGGTCGACGGCGTACGCATCGTCTTCCAGCTCACGCCGGGCACCGAGGCCCCGGCCGAGATGAACTTCTCCTTCCCCGACAAGCGCGCCCTGTGCCTGGCCGAGAACGCCACGCACAACATGCACAACATCCTGACCCTGCGCGGCGCGGTCGTGCGCGACGCCCGCGTCTGGTCCCGCTATCTCGACGAGGCCATCGGGTTCTTCGACGAGACGTACGACGTCGCCTTCGCCTCGCACCACTGGCCGACGTGGGGCCGGCAGAACGTGGTGCGGTTCATCGCCGAGCAGCGCGACCTGTACGCCTACCTGCACGACCAGACGCTGCGGATGATCAACCAGGGCCTCACGGGTCCCGAGATCGCCGAGGAGATGCGGCTGCCGCCCGCCCTGGAGCGGGCCTGGCACGCGCGCGGCTACTACGGCTCGGTCAGCCACAACGTGAAGGCGATCTACCAGCGCTATCTGGGGTGGTTCGACGGCAACGTCGCCCACCTCTGGGAGCACCCGCCGGCCGAACTGGCCGGGCGGTATGTGGAGTTGGCGGGCGGGGCGGAGGAGGCGCTCGCCAAGGCGCGGGCGTACGTCGATGCCGGTGATCTGCGGTTCGCGGCCACGCTGCTCAATCACATCGTCTTCGCCGACGCCGGGAACACGGCCGCGCGCGAGACCCTGGCGGGCGTCTACGACCGGCTCGGGCGCGGTGCCGAGAACGGTCCCTGGCGCAACTTCTATCTGACGTCCGCCCTCGAACTGCGCCAGGGCGCCGGGTCCGCCCAGATCGACATGACCAACCCCGAGATGGCGATGGCGCTCACCACCGAGCAGCTCATCGACTCGATCGCGGTCACCATCGACGGGCCGCGCGCCTGGGACGACAGCTTCACGATCGACCTCGTCCTCACCGACGAACAGCACCGCCACCGGCTGACCCTGCACAATGGCGCGCTCACCCACCGCGACACCCCGTTCGGCGAGTTCCCGCACGCGTCCGCCGGATTGACGCTCACTCTCACCAAGTTCCAACTCCTGGACGTACTCGCGGGGAAGGGGCTGGACAGGGTCATGACGGAGGGCGACCCGGAGCTGTTGGCCCGCCTCTTCTCCTATGTGACGAAGCCGGACACGTCCTTTGGTGTGGTCACTCCCTGACGCGCTCGAGCCCGCGTTCACATAGGGAATCTTCGGTGCGATTACGGCTAAAACGGGGCCGGGCCGCCGTTCGCCGTGACCGTGTCGCTGACTGCCTCGATGAACGTGTCTATGTGCGGATTGGAGCCTGGTGCCGCTGTGCGCCAGATCAGTGCGACGTCCGCCGAGGGGACGTCGTTCAGCGGTACGAAGGTGATGTCCGGCCGCGCGTAGTACTTCTCCACGGACGCCACCACCGGCGAGATCCCCTGCCCCGTGGCGACCAGCGTCAGCATCTCCTGGAAGCCCGCGACGGAGCGGCCTCGGCGGATCGGGCGGCCGCTGGGCGTGCGCGGCGGGACGTGGAAGTCCCACCAGTAGGCGGGGGCGCCGTTGACCACGCCGAAGAAGGTCTCGTCCGCGAGCTCCTCCAGGGAGACGCTCGTCCGCCCGGCGAGGCGGTGGCCGAGCGGCAGGGCCAGCGCGCGGGGTTCGTTGATGACGACGGGGCCGACGGTCAGGTCCGGCTCCTCCACGGGCAGGCAGGTGAACAGGACGTCGACCGCGCCGGTACGCAGCGGGCCCAGCGGGTCCTCGAACTGGCTCTCCCGCATGCGCACCTCGCAGCGCGGGCGGCGCTCGCGGAACGTCTCCAGGATCGCGCTCGTCAGCGTGCCCGCGCCGGAGCCGAGGAAGCCGATGGTCAGCTCGCCGTCGACGCCGCGCGCGACGCCCTTGGCGCGGGCGAGCGCGGCCTCCATCTCGTTGTGCAGCGGCGCGAGATCGTCGTACAGCTGACGGCCGAGGGGAGACATCCGCACCCTGCGGCTGGTGCGCTCGAAGAGCGGGGCGCCGATCTTGCGCTCGATGCGCTTCACGGTCTGGCTGACGCGGGCCTGGGAGAGGAGGAGGCGCTCGGCGGTGCGGCCGAAGTGCAGCTCTTCGGCGAGCGTGAGAAAGGTTTCGAGCTCCTGCCGCTCCACGTTCCCCCCAGGTGAATCACTTCTGAACCGCTGCCTGAATTGCTTCTGACCTGCATCGATAAGCCTGACCGAGGTAATCGTTTCATGGATCGCCGTTGATCGGGGGGTGCGGTGGGCGGATCTTTGAGGAGTCCGGTCCTCGGACATCGATTGTCCTTCGTTCTTCCTCAACTCCCCGGAGATTTCCATGCTTTCGCGTACCCGTACGTCCGCCGTCGCCGCCACCGCCGCCCTCGCCCTCACCGCGGGCCTCGCCGTCACCGGCGCGCAGGCCTCCGACCGCCAAGAACCCCGCAAGGAGGCCGCCTGGACCGCCGCGTGGGCCGCGTCCCCGCAGCGCGCGAGCACCGGCTTCAAGCCGAACTGGTCGGAGGACGGCTTCTCCGGCCAGACCCTGCGGCAGGTCGTCCGCGTCACCGAGGGCGGCGACAGAGCGCGCATCCGGCTCTCCAACACGTACGGCACGTCCCCGCTGCACATCGCGGGCGCGACCATCGCCCGTACGAAGAAGGGGGCCGCGGTCGAGGCGGGCACGGTGCGGCGCCTCACCTTCGAGGGGAGGCGGTCGGTGTCGATCCCGGCGCACAGCCAACTCTCCAGCGACAAGGCCGGGTTGGGCCTGAAGCCCTTCGACTCGGTGACCGTCACGCTCCACCTGGCCCGGACGACAGGTCCGGCCACCTTCCACGCGCAGTCGTTCGCGACGAGTTACCGGGCGGAGGGTGAGCACACCGGGGACACGGGGGCGTCGGCGTTCGACGCGTCGACGGAGTCCTGGTACTTCCTGTCCGGGGTGGATGTGGGCAGCGACAAGCCCCGTCGGCGCGGGGACGGCATCGTCCTGTTCGGCGACTCCATCACCGACGGCTTCGCCTCCTCCACCGACCGCAACCGGCGCTGGTCCGACGCGCTGGCCGACCGCCTCGCCGATGAGGGCACGCCGCGGCCCGTCCTCAACGCTGGCATCGGCGGCAATCTGGTCCTCAACGACTCGGCCTGGTACGGCGAGCGGGGGACCGCCCGCATCGGGCGGGACGCCCTTGACCTGCCGGGGGTGGGCACCGTGATCGTCCTGGCGGGCGTCAACGACATCGGCTTCAGCGAGAGCGACACACCTACGTACAAGCCCGCGCCGAAGGTCAGCGCGGCCGAGCTGATCGCGGGCCACCGGGAGCTGATCCGCGCGGCGCACGCGAAGGGGGTCAAGGCGGTGGGGGCGACACTGCTGCCGCTGGGGGGATCCGATCACTATGGGGAGCGGGCGGCCGCGGTGAGTGAGGAGTTCAACGCCTGGGTGCGGAGTTCGGGGGAGTACGACGCGTACGTCGACTTCGACAAGGCGCTTGCCGATCCGGCGGACGGTGAGCGGATCGCCCCCGAGTACGACAGCGGCGACCACCTGCACCCGAATGACGCGGGGTACCGGGCGATGGCTCGGGCGGTGGACCTGGCGGTGCTGTAGGGGCGGTCGGGTGCTGTAGGGGCGGTCGGGCGGAACCCTGCGGGGCGTTCCCAGCCCCGCAGGGTTTGCTCTTACCTCCGGCCCCGCTCAGTCCGTCTCGCGCGTGTAGTAGCGGTAGAACATCGCCGCGAACACCGCCGCCGCGATGCCGAGCGCCATCATCGTGGAGCGCAGGACGGACGGGCCCGGCGTCCCCTGGCTGTACAGGTAACCGAACGTCACGCCGGCGAAGGTCGCCCACGCCGTCGCGCGCAGTTCGCGCGGCAGGCGGGGCGCCATCGCGTATACGCCCATGAAGAGGGCGGCGAAGACGACACCGGTGACGATGCCCAGCCAGGCGTTGCCGTCCGCGACCGAACCGGCGTCCCGCTGGACCACCACGATGCCGTACAGAAAGCCCATGACCACCGCCGAGCCCCCGGCCCAGGTCGTGCCGGACCCGGCCAGCAGACGCGGTGCGGATGAAGTGGGTGAGGTGGGTGAGGTGGGTGAGGTGGGTGAGGTCGGTGCCGCATGTGCCATGACGGGTCCTCCAGATCCAGACTCTTTCGTCCCAGTACCAGGGCACACCCACACCCGCCGAGAGGCAACTCGGCGGCATCAGTGGTAGCGGTTGCAGCCGGCCGGACACGGGTCACAGCACGGCTTGGCCTGCGGGCACGGATCCTGTGGCGGCACCGCACAGCTCGGCACATGCCGCCCGCCCACGTCGATGTACGCCGCACTCGCCCAGCCCTGCGCCCCGCCGAGCCAGTACCAGTGCGGATTGCCGAAGACGCTCGTACCCCGTGTCTGGCACTCGACCCGGTCCTGGCTGCCCGACGAAAGACGGTCGACGATCCTGGCGCCGGTGGACGGCGCGTCGCGCACCTTCAGGTCGCCGGGCGAGACGATCGTCCCCCAGATCACGTCGTGGTTGTGGGCGGGCGGCCCGGCGGCGGATGCCGGAGACGCACCCGCGAGGGACAGCGCGCCCGCCGTCAGGAGCGCGGCGGCAAGGGTTCCCAGAGCGGCCGGAGTGGTTCTCAGGGCCGGAGTGGTCCGCATGATCGACCTCCTCGTTTCCCCCGCTCCCCCTCCGCTCCTCCTCTCCCTCCTCC
>NZ_SRIC01000145.1 GCF_004684775.1 Streptomyces sp. MZ04 | reverse complement strand
CCGCCGGCCCCCGCCCGCACCGCCCGCACATCGGGCACGAATCCCCCTCAGTCCGCCATGCGGGCATAAACTGGGACGAAGCTAGGAAGGTGCGCCATGCGTAAAGTCACCGACTGCCGCGAACTCCCGAGCGAGACCCACTGCACCCTCGCCATCTCCGGCGAAGAGGAAGAAGTGGTCCGCGCGGCCAGCGAGCACGCCGTGTCCGTCCACGGACACACGGACGGCCCCGAGCTGCGGAAGATGATCCGTGACTCCCTCAAGGACGAGGTCCCCCAGCACGCCTAGAAGGGCCTCCTGGCACCTCCGGGCCGCACGCCGCGATTAACCGGTCGGCCGGGTCGGCCACGGCCCCGTACACTGGGCGGAGCGAGAAGCGTGGATGGGGACGAGTAGCGGCGTACGCGGCCATGAGCGACCCGGGGACGGTGTGAGCCCGGGGGCAGGCGCGACGTGAAGATCACCCCGGAGCCGCCGGAAGAAGGCCGAAGCCTCCGCACAGGCCAGTAGACCCGGCATCGCGACCCCAATGAGGGGGCTTTCCCGTGCGCCCGGCGCATTCGGAAGGCCAAGGAGGGTGGTACCGCGGGAGCGCTGCAAGCGGCTCTCGTCCCTCCGACGGAACGGAATCGTCCGCCGGAGGAAGCGCGTTGAACACGCAGCCGCAGTACCGCCAGGTGCCCGCCCAGGTCGACCTGCCCGCCCTCGAGCACGCCGTGCTCGAGTTCTGGGACGAGCAGAAGATCTTCGCCAAGAGCCTCGAGCAGTCCGAGGGCCGCCCCGAGTGGGTGTTCTACGAGGGCCCGCCCACCGCCAACGGCATGCCGGGCGCCCACCACATCGAGGCCCGCGTCTTCAAGGACGTCTTCCCGCGCTTCCGCACCATGCGGGGCTACCACGTCGCCCGCAAGGCCGGCTGGGACTGCCACGGCCTGCCGGTCGAGCTCGCGGTCGAGAAGGAGCTCGGGTTCAACGGCAAGAAGGACATCGAGGCGTACGGCATCGCCGAGTTCAACGCCAAGTGCCGCGAGTCCGTGACCCGGCACACCGACGCCTTCGCCGATCTCACGACCCGCATGGGGTACTGGACCGACCTCGACGGCGCGTACCGCACGATGAACCCCGAGTACATCGAATCGGTCTGGTGGTCCCTGAAGGAGATCTTCAACAAGGACCTCCTGGTCCAGGACCACCGCGTCGCCCCCTGGTGCCCCCGCTGCGGCACCGGCCTCTCCGACCACGAACTGGCGCAGGGCTACGAGACGGTCGTCGACCCGTCCGTCTTCGTGCGCTTCCCGCTCACCTCCGGTCCCCTCGCGGGCGAAGCCGCCCTCCTGGTGTGGACGACCACTCCGTGGACCCTCGTCTCCAACACCGCCGTCGCCGCGCACCCCGACGTCACGTACGTCGTCGCGACGAACGGCGAAGAGAAGCTCGTGGTCGCCGAGCCGCTCGTCGAGAAGGCTCTCGGCGAGGGATGGGAGACCACCGGCCAGACGTTCACGGGCGCCGAGATGGAGCGTTGGAACTACCAACGCCCCTTCGAGCTCGTGGAGTTCCCGGCCCCGGCCCACTTCGTGGTCAACGCCGACTACGTGACCACCGAGGACGGCACCGGTCTGGTCCACCAGTCCCCCGCCTTCGGTGAGGACGACCTCAAGGTCTGCCGCTCCTACGGCCTCCCGGTCGTGAACCCGGTCCGTCCCGACGGCACCTTCGAAGAGGACGTCCCGCTCGTAGGCGGTGTCTTCTTCAAGAAGGCCGACGAAAAGCTGACCGAGGACCTCGAGAGCCGCGGTCTGCTCTTCAAGCACATCGCGTACGAGCACAGCTATCCGCACTGCTGGCGCTGCCACACGGCGCTCCTCTACTACGCGCAGCCGTCCTGGTACATCCGCACCACGGCCATCAAGGACCGTCTCCTCCAGGAGAACGAGAAGACCAACTGGTTCCCCGACTCGGTCAAGCACGGCCGCTTCGGCGACTGGCTGACCAACAACGTCGACTGGGCGCTGTCCCGCAACCGCTACTGGGGCACGCCGCTGCCCATCTGGCGCTGCGAGGAAGGCCACTTGACGTGCGTGGGCTCGCGCGCCGAGCTCTCCGACCTGACGGGCACCGACCAGTCGGAGCTCGACCCGCACCGCCCGTACATCGACGCGGTCACCTTCGACTGCCCCCAGGAAGGCTGCGCAAGCACGGCCACGCGCGTGCCGGAGGTCATCGACGCCTGGTACGACTCGGGTTCGATGCCGTTCGCGCAGTGGGGGTACCCGCACAAGAACAAGGAACTCTTCGAGAGCCGCTACCCGGCGCAGTTCATCTCGGAGGCCATCGACCAGACCCGCGGCTGGTTCTACACGCTCATGGCGGTGGGCACGCTCGTCTTCGACAAGTCGTCGTACGAGAACGTGGTCTGCCTCGGCCACATCCTCGCCGAGGACGGCCGCAAGATGTCCAAGCACCTGGGCAACACCCTCCAGCCGATCCCGCTGATGGACCAGCACGGCGCCGACGCCGTGCGCTGGTTCATGGCGGCCGGCGGCTCCCCGTGGGCGGCCCGCCGCGTGGGCCACGGCACCATCCAGGAGGTCGTCCGCAAGACGCTCCTCACGTACTGGAACACGGTCGCCTTCCAGGCCCTGTACGCCCGTACGTCGAAGTGGGCCCCCAGCGACGCCGACCCGGCGCCCGCGGAGCGGCCCCTCCTGGACCGCTGGCTGCTCAGCGAGCTGCACGCGCTGACCGACCAGGTCACCCAGGCCCTGGAGGGCTACGACACCCAGCGCGCGGGCAAGCTCCTGTCCACGTTCGTCGACAACCTCTCCAACTGGTACGTACGCCGCTCCCGCCGCCGCTTCTGGCAGGGCGACAAGGCGGCCCTGCGCACCCTGCACGAGGTCCTGGAGACGGTCACCCGTCTCATGGCCCCCCTGACGCCGTTCATCACGGAGCGCGTCTGGCAGGACCTGGTGGTGCCGGTCACCCCGGACGCCCCGGAGTCGGTCCACCTGACGTCCTGGCCCGAGGCCGACCTGTCGGCGATCGACCCGGACCTGTCGAGGCAGATGGTGCTGGTGCGCCGCCTGGTCGAGCTGGGCCGTGCCACGCGCGCGGAGTCGGGCGTCAAGACCCGCCAGCCGCTCTCCCGCGCCCTGATCGCGGCCACGGGCTTCGAGTCGCTCAACCCGGAGCTGCACGCCCAGATCACGGAGGAGCTCAACGTCTCCTCCCTGGCGTCGCTCTCCGAAGTCGGCGGCTCACTGGTCGACACGACCGCGAAGGCCAACTTCCGCGCTCTGGGCAAGCGCTTCGGCAAGGGCGTCCAGGCGGTCGCCAAGGCCGTCGCCGACGCCGACGCGGCGGCGCTGTCCCTGGCCCTGCGCGAGGGCACGGCGTCGGTCGAGGTCGACGGCGAGACGGTGACGCTGGCCCCGGATGAGGTCATCATCACGGAGACCCCGCGCGAGGGCTGGTCGGTGGCCTCCGACTCCGGTGCCACCGTCGCTCTGGACCTGGAGATCACGGAGGAGCTGCGCCGGGCAGGACTCGCCCGCGACGCGATCCGCCTGATCCAGGAGGCCCGCAAGAACAGCGGCCTGGACGTCGCGGACCGGATCGCCCTGCGCTGGACCTCCACGGACCCGGCAGTGATCACGGCCCTGTCCGACCACGCCGACCTGATCGCGGACGAGGTCCTCGCCACGGACTTCGGGCAGGGTCAGGCGGACGACACGTACGGCGACACGTTCACGGACGAGTCCCTGTCCCTGACGTTCCGCCTCCGCAAGGCGTAACCAACCGAACGACGCCGAAGGCCCGGCCCCGCCAAAGATCTTGGCGGGGCCGGGCCTTCGGCGTTGCGTACCCACGCACAGATGAACGTTTCTGCACTCACCCCCGGCGACTACGACCGCGTACGCAAAAGGGCGGGGCCCCCAGAGAATCTGGGGGCCCCGCCCTGAACGCTGCCGACGCCTACGGCGTGGAAGTGCCCGTCAGTTGTCGTCCTCGTCGATGAGGAAGCCACGCATCGGCGACGGAGCCTGCTGCATCGGCTGCGGACCCTGCGGCCGCACCGGCGCCATCGGCTGGGTCATCGCCGGGGACATCTGCTGCTGGCCGCCGTAGGACGGGCCGCCCGCGGGCTGGTTGCCGCCCATCGACTGGTTGCCGCCGTAGGACGGGGCACCCGCGCCGGCCGGAGCCATGGAGGGCGCCGGGGACGGCGGAAGGGAGGCCGTCGCCGGGGTCCGCGGCGGAGCCAGCGAGTCGTCGGCCTGGGTCTCCAGCTGACGGAGCTGCGACTCCAGGTAGGACTTCAGACGCGTGCGGTACTCGCGCTCGAAGCCGCGCAGGTCCTCGACCTTGCGCTCCAGCGTGGCGCGGGCGGACTCCAGGGAGCCCATCGCGACGCGGTGCTTCTCCTGCGCGTCCCGCTCCAGGGCGTCGGCCTTGGCACGGGCGTCACGCTCGAGGCCCTCGGCACGCGAACGGGCCTCGCCGACGATCTTGTTGGCCTCGGAACGGGCCTCCGCGATCGCCTGGTCGGCGGTCTGCTGGGCAAGGGAGAGCACACGAGCGGCGCTGTCGCCGCCGGGGCCCTGACCGGGCTGCGGCATCTGCGGGCCGTGGCCGCCCATGGGACCGCCCATCGGGCCACCCATCGGACCGCCCTGACCCATCGGGCCGGGACCCTGCGGAACACCCTGCGGGCCGTGCCCACTGGGGCCTGCGGGCAGCTGCGGTGCGCCACCGGGCAGCTGCGGCGGGCCGCCCATCTGCTGCTGGTGCTGCGGGTGCTGCTGCTGCGGCGGCACCGGCTGCGGGCCCGATATTGCGGCGGGCACCGGGGCGCCGGGACCGCGCTGGTCCTGCGGCCCGTCGGGACCCTTGCGCATCCCGCCCTGCTGCTGGTTCTGTGCAGCGGCACGGGTCGCGGCGGCCAGTTTGGCGCGCAGGTCCTCGTTCTCGCGGAGCAAGCGGGTCAGTTCGGCTTCGACCTCGTCGAGGAAGGCATCGACCTCGTCCTCGTCATAGCCTTCTCGGAGGCGGACGGTCGTGAACTGCTTGTTCCGCACGTCCTCGGGGGTCAACGGCATCTCTTCACCTCAACGTAATCGTCGGCATTCGGCAAGACCGTATCGTTCACACAGACACCGACCTGACGACGGTGATCAGGATGTAGACGATGATCATCAGTACGAAGAAGGACAAGTCGAGCGCCACGCCCCCGAGACGCAGCGGCGGAATGAACCGCCGCAGAAGCTTGAGCGGTGGATCAGTGACAGTGTAAGTGGCCTCCAGAACGACCACCATCGCCTTGCCGGGTTGCCATGAGCGGGCGAACTGGAAGACGTAGTCCATGACCAACCGGAAGATCAGCACGATGAGGAAACACATCAGCGCGATGTAAAGCACCTGCAAGACCACGCTCATGTTCGCGGTTCCCTCTCCCCTGTTACTCGTGCTTCGTCGTTCCAGTACTGCGGCTACAGCAACTACTACATCTCAGCTCTGGTTGAAGAACCCGCCCTCTGCGATGCGAGCCTTGTCCTCCGCCGTTACATCGACGTTAGCAGGCGACAACAGGAACACCTTCTGCGTCACTCGCTCAATGCTGCCATGCAGACCGAACACCAGACCGGCGGCAAAGTCGACAAGTCGCTTCGCATCCGTGTCGTCCATCTCGGTCAGATTCATGATCACCGGAGTGCCTTCGCGGAAGTGTTCCCCGATGGTACGGGCCTCGTTGTACGTCCGCGGGTGCAGCGTGGTGATGCGGTAGGGCTCCCGCTCGGACACGACCTTGGGCATGATCACCGGTGCGTTCTTCTCCAGGCTCTGGCGTTCAGGTGTGATGGATGCCACGGGGGCGATACGTGCCGGACGTCCGGATTCGGCGGGTACCGAAGCGGAATGGGCGACCGGCTCACGCTGAGCGGGGGGTTGTACCACTCGTACCGATTCGTCCCGATCAGACACATGCGCCTGGCGGGACTGGTGCGACTGATGTGGCGGCTCGTGCCGCCGGCGGTCCCGCTCGGGCTCCGGCTCGGGTTCGAACTCGTCATCGGGGTCGAACCCCGGACCGTCGTACCCATCGTCCTCCACGAGGCCGAGGTAGACCGCCATCTTGCGCATCGCGCCGGCCATGCTCTGAGTCCTCCGCTCTGTGGTGGATCGGCTGTCGTCACCAACTGCCCGAGATCCACGAGGTATCCCCGCCCAACAGCGAGAATGACCATATTTTCTGCTGTGGTCCGACTTCTTGGCGACGTTACCCGAGCCCGGGTCGGACTCCGAGTACCGCCGTACCGACGCGCACATGTGTCGCTCCGGCCGCAACGGCCTGTTCGAGGTCCGCACTCATCCCTGCCGACACCATGTTCGCAGCAGGATGAGCCGCGCGCATAAGGGTTGAGAATTCCATCAGCCGCTCGAACGCCGCCTGTTGCCGTCCCGCGTACGGTCCGGTGAGCGGCGCGACGGTCATCAGACCGTCGAGCCGCAGTCCGGGAGCTTCCGCCACGAGTCCGGCCAACTCTTCGATTCCGCCAGGCCCTACGCCCCCGCGCTCACCCCGCCCGTTCTCCTCGGCGTCGAGCGCGACCTGGATCAGACAGCCCAGATCCCGCTCCGCGCCCACCGCGGCCGTCGACAGGGCCGTGACGAGCTTGGGACGGTCCACGGACTGCACCACATCGGCATAACTGGCCACGGAACGGACCTTGTTGGTCTGCAGCTGACCGACAAAGTGCCAAGTAAGGGGCAGATCCGAGCAGTCGGCGGCCTTGGGGGCCGCGTCCTGGTCGCGGTTCTCGGCGACGTGGCGCACACCGAGTTCCGACAGGATCCGCACATCGCTCGCGGGATAGGTCTTGGTGACCACGATCAGGGTCACCTCCTCCCGCTTGCGCCCGGCCGCCGCGCACGCCGCTGCGATGCGCTCCTCGACCTCCGCCAGATTTGCGGCGAGTTGAGACTTACGGTCCGTCATGTGCAATCAGTCCAGCCAGACATAGCCCGCGAGACGACCGGTGGTCCGGTCGCGGCGGTACGAGAAGTGGTCACCGGATTCCAGGGTGCACACCGGCGACTGCTCCCGGTCGCGCACCCCGAGCCGCTCCAGCTGGGCGTGCACCCCCGCGGTCACATCGACCGCCGGCGTGCCCCAGCTCGTCTCGGCGTACGCCGCGGGCTCCACGGCGGCGACGTCGGCACGCATCGCCTCCGGTACTTCGTAGCAGCGCCCGCAGACGGCGGGCCCCGTGCGGGCGACGATGCGGGCCGGGTCCGCGCCCAGCCGCACCATCGCCTCGACGGCTGCGGGGACGACCCCGGCGATCATCCCGGGCCGCCCGGCGTGCGCCGCGGCCGCGACCTTGGCGACCGGGTCGGCGAGCAGGACGGGTGTGCAGTCGGCGGTGAGGACCGCGAGGGCCAGGCCCCGGCGTGCGGTCACCACGGCGTCGACCGCGGGGAGCTCGGCTTCGGCGCCCCAGGGGCCGTCGACCACGGCGACATCCGGGCCGTGCACCTGGTTCATCCAGACGACCCGGGCCGCGTCGATCCCGAGGGACTTGGCGGCCAGGTCGCGGTTGGTGCGTACGGCCTGCGGGTCGTCGCCGACCGCCCCGCCGAGGTTGAGCTCCTCGTACGGAACGGCGCTCACCCCGCCCCACCTGTCGGTGAAGGCGAAGTGCGCGCCGCTCACGGTGCTGTGCCGGCTTATCACTTCAGGAAGTCCGGCACGTCCAGCTCTTCGGCCTGGCTGTCCTGGTACGGACGGGCCGGCGGAACGTGCGGCGCGGTGGCCGGCGCGGCCGGGGCCTCGTTGGCCGGGGCCGTCTCCACGGGCTCCGGGGTCGACGGCTCGTCGCGCGTGACGCTGCCGAGGCCGCCGTAGGCCGGGCGGGACTCGGCGGGGCGGGCCGCCGGGGCCGGGGCCGGCTGCTCGTCACGCTTGGCCGATGCCGAGCCGAGGACGTTGTCCCGCTTGGACGGCGGCTGACCGCCGTCGAAGCCCGCCGCGATGACGGTGACCCTGACCTCGTCGCCCAGGGCGTCGTCGATGACGGCGCCGAAGATGATGTTGGCCTCCGGGTGGGCGGCCTCGCTGACCAGTTGGGCCGCTTCGTTGATCTCGAAGAGGCCGAGGTCGGAGCCGCCGGAGATGGAGAGCAGGACGCCCCGCGCTCCGTCGATGGACGCCTCGAGGAGCGGCGAGGAGATCGCCATCTCGGCGGCGGCCACCGCGCGGTCGTCGCCGCGCGCCGAGCCGATGCCCATGAGGGCCGAACCCGCCTCGGACATGACCGACTTGACGTCGGCGAAGTCGAGGTTGATCAGACCCGGGGTGGTGATCAGGTCGGTGATGCCCTGGACACCGGAGAGCAGGACCTGGTCCGCCGACTTGAAGGCGTCGAGGACGGAGACCTGGCGGTCCGAGATGGACAGGAGCCGGTCGTTGGGGATGACGATGAGGGTGTCGACCTCTTCGCGCAGCTCCGCGATGCCGTCCTCGGCCTGGTTGGCGCGACGACGGCCCTCGAAGGTGAACGGCCGGGTGACGACGCCGATGGTCAGGGCGCCCAGGGAGCGTGCGATGTTGGCGACGACAGGTGCGCCGCCGGTGCCGGTGCCGCCGCCTTCGCCGGCGGTGACGAAGACCATGTCGGCCCCCTTGAGGACCTCCTCGATCTCCTCACGGTGATCCTCGGCCGCCTTGCGGCCGACTGCCGGGTTCGCTCCGGCGCCGAGTCCACGGGTGAGTTCACGGCCGACGTCGAGCTTGACGTCGGCGTCGCTCATCAACAGGGCTTGCGCGTCGGTGTTGATGGCGATGAACTCGACGCCCTTGAGACCGACCTCGATCATCCGGTTGATGGCATTGACACCACCGCCGCCGACACCGATGACTTTGATGACTGCGAGGTAGTTCTGCGGTGCTGCCACGTCGAAGGCCTCTCGCCTCGAGTTACGTGTCGCCGCCTCGCGGTCTCGCGCCGCGACGACTGATGCCGAATGGGACGGTCCGAACGCCGACCCGAACCCTAACGCTGAAGTTTAGGGTTACCAGTGTGTCTGTTCCTTGGACTCTCCGAACAGGACACTAAGTCGACAAGTGGCGCACGTTCAACGAACACGCCGAACCTCCCGTTTTTCTTTTCACCCTATGTGATCAGCCATAGCGCTGCCGAACCAGGGTGCTGGCCTGCGGCGATATGCGTCAACTCGCCGATGACGCAGGGGCGGTGGGAACACTCACATCGAAGTGCCGTGCCTTGGGGGCGGCTTTCATCAGGGCGGTGAGTGTGCTCGCCTTCGCGCGGCCCTTCTCGCCGCTGCCCCAGTCCACGGTCCGCCCGCCCCTCAACTCCAGTGAGATGGAGTCGTACGAACGGACCTTGACGGCCCGCGTATCGCGGGCCGTCGCCGCAGGCAGGGCGCCCGCGACGCGTACGGCCTCGCGCCGCAGTCGGTCGCCGTCGAAACGGCGCAGACTCGCCGCGGCGCTCTCCTGATCCGGCATCAATTCCAGGAGCGGAACGCCCTTCGGCGCGTGCCGGACCGTGGCGAATCGCACTCCCTTGGCGTCCACTTCGATGAACTTTCCGCCCTTTTCGATAAGCAGCACCGGCTTGCGTTCGGTCACTTTCAGACCGATTCCGTGCGGCCAGGAACGGACGACCTCGACCGAGTCGATACGCGGAAGTTTCTTCCGCAGCCGGTCCTCGATGGCGTCGGTGTCGACCGAAATGAGCGGTTCCCCGACCGGGGCGGCGGCCGCCTCGCGCACCTTCTCGGGCGTGAGCACCCGCGTCCCCGAAGTCGTCACGCGCTCCACGCGCAGCCACTGCGAGCCGTAGAGCGCCCAGACAACCCCCGCGCCGATCAGCACGAGTGCGATCAGCGAGAGGACGAGGGTGCGCGTCCGCGGCAGGCGCACGCGGGAGCGCGGCGGGCGGGGCGGGCGGGACCCACCATCAGCAGTCTTCTGCCGTTCGGCGGTGGTCGGTCCGGCCACGGTCCCCTGCCTTCTAGGTGCCTTCTAGCACCTGCTCACGCGTGATGGCGTGAGGCGATCGCCTCGTACACCATGCCGACGAGGAGGTCGTCGGCGTCCCTGCGGCCGAACTCCGAGGCGGCGCGGGACATCTCGTACAGCCGGTGCGGATCGGCGAGCACCGGGAGCACGTTGCCCTGGACCCACTCGGGCGTCAGCTCGGCGTCGTCGACGAGGAGTCCACCGCCCGCCTTGACCACCGGCTGGGCGTTCAGCCGCTGTTCGCCGTTGCCGATGGGCAGCGGGACGTACGCGGCCGGCAGCCCGACGGCGGAGAGTTCGGCGACGGTCATCGCGCCCGCGCGGCAGAGCATCATGTCGGCAGCGGCGTACGCGAGGTCCATCCGGTCCACGTACGGTACCGGGATGTAGGGCGGCATACCGGGCATGTTCTCGACGTACGGCATTTCGTTCTTCGGGCCGACCGCGTGCAGGATCTGGATGCCCGCGCGCTGAAGGACCGGAGCGATCTGCTGGACGACCTCGTTGAGCCGCCGGGCGCCCTGCGAGCCGCCGGAGACGAGCAGCGTCGGCAGGTTGGGGTCGAGACCGAAGGCGGCGCGCGCCTCCGGGCGGACCCGGGCCCGGTCGAGCGTGGCGATCGTGTGCCGCAACGGGATGCCGATGTAGCGGGAGTTGCGCAGCTTGCTGTCGGGGGTGGCGACGGCCACCCCGTGGGCGTACCGCGAACCGATCTTGTTGGCGAGGCCGGGACGGGCGTTGGCCTCGTGCACGACGATCGGCGTCCCGGTCCGCTTGGCCGCGAGGTACCCCGGCAGCGCGACATAGCCGCCGAAGCCGACCACGCAGTCCGCCTTCGTCCGCTCCAGGATCTGCTCGGCCGCCTTGATCGTGCCGCGCAGCCGTCCCGGGACGGTGATCAGCTCAGGGGTGGGCTTGCGCGGCAGCGGTACCGCGGGGATCAGCGCGAGTTCGTAACCGCGCTCGGGTACGAGTCGGGTCTCGAGTCCACGCTCCGTGCCCAGGGCCGTGATGCCCACGGTCGGGTCCTGCCTCCGCAGGGCGTCCGCGAGGGCGAGCGCGGGCTCGATGTGGCCGGCGGTCCCCCCACCGGCGAGTACGACATGCACCGAAATTCACCGCTCTCCGGACGAACGCGCCTTGACGCGCCGTCTCATCGTGTTCCATCTCACCCGAGGTTGCCGCATGGCAAGGGCCGCCTTCGCCGCGGGGTCCGATCGCGCGAAAGCGATGAGGAGCCCGATGGCGAACATGGTCGGCAGCAGGGCCGAACCCCCGTAGGAGAACAGCGGGAGCGGGACACCGGCGATCGGCAGCAGACCGAGCACCGCACCGACATTGATCACGGCCTGCGCCGTGATCCAGGTGGTCACGCCTCCCGCGGCATACCTCACGAAGGGGTCCTCCGTGCGTCCGGCCACGCGGATACCCGCATAGCCTAGAGCCGCGAACAGAGCGAGCACCGACAGTGTCCCCGCCAGGCCGAGTTCCTCCCCCGTGATGGCGAAGATGAAGTCGGTGTGCGGTTCCGGCAGTTGACCCCATTTTTCCACACTCGCGCCCAGACCGGAACCGAAGAATCCGCCCGAAGCCAGGGCATAGATCCCGTGCACGGCCTGCCAGCACTGGTCGCCGGGACCCGGATCGGTCGCGCCGATACAGGCGAGCCTCGCCATCCGGTTGGGGCTGGTCTTGATGAGGATCACACCGATCAGCGCCGCGACCGAGAGCACCCCCGCGAAGAGCCGCGTCGGCGCCCCCGCGAGCCAGAGCAGGCCGAAAAGGATCGCGGTGAGGATGATCGCCGTGCCCATGTCGCCGCCCAGCATGATCAGTCCGAGCAGCATGAAGGCGACGGGGACGAGCGGAACCAGCATGTGCTTCCACTGCGTGAGCAGCCGCTTGTCCTGTTTGCGGGCAAGGAGGTCCGCGCCCCACAGCACGAGGGCGAGCTTGCCGAACTCACTGGGCTGCAGCTGGAACGGGCCGCCCAGATAGATCCAGTTCTGGTTGCCGTTGACGCTGCGCCCTATCCCCGGGACCTGCACGAGCACCATCAGGAAGACGGTCACGGCGAGGATCGGGTAGGCGAGCGCCCGGTGCAGCTTGACGGGCATCCGCATGGCGACGAGCAGCAGGATCGTGCCGAGGACTGCCGCGACGAACTGCTTGCGGAAGAAGTAGGAGGCGGGCAGGTCGAGCTGCAGCGCCTGGATCATCGAGGCCGAGTAGACCATCACCAGGCCGAGCACGGTGAGCAGCAGGCTGCTGCCGAGGATGAGGTAGTAGGCGGTCAGCGGCCGGTCCCAGGCCTTGCGGGCCCTGGTGTGGAACCGCCGCAGGGGACTCTCCCGCGGCGGGCGCGGTGAGCCCGTGGAACGGACCGGCGCGGGCCGTCTGGCCACCCGCGCGGGCGCGCGCCCGCTACTGCCGGCCATCGGTGCCCCCACCCAGCCACGACGACGCTGCCACGTGCCCTCCTCCGGGTGCCGGGCGCCCCGGACCACAGGGGTCCGCGTCAGGCGCTCGCGCCGAGTTCGCGGACCGCGTCCGCGAACGCGTCACCACGCTTGTTGTAGTTGGTGAACATGTCCATCGACGCACAGGCCGGAGCCATCAGTACGGTGTCCCCCGGCTCGGCGAGCCGTGCCGCCTGCCGTACCGCCTCGGACATCGCCCCAGTGTCGGTCCGGTCGAGGTCGACGACCGGGACCTCGGGCGCGTGTCGCGCGAGGGCTTCGCGGATCAGCGCGCGGTCGGCGCCGATCAGGACGACCCCCCGAAGTCGCTTGGCCGACTTGGTGACCAGCTCGTCGAAGGTGGCGCCCTTGGCGAGCCCGCCCGCGATCCAGACGATCGATGCGTACGCGGCCAACGAGGCTTCGGCGGCGTGGGTGTTGGTGGCCTTGGAGTCGTCGACGTACGCCACTTCGGCCACGTCCGCGACGTGCTCGATGCGGTGGGCGTCCGGACGGAAGGCGCGCAGACCGTCGCGAACGGCCGTCGCCGGAACGCCGTAGGCGCGCGCGAGAGCGGCCGCGGCCAGCGCGTTGGCGATGTTGTGCGGCGCTGGCGGCTTGACGTCGGAGATCTCGGCGAGCTCCTGGGCCTGCTTCTGGCGGTCCGGCACGAAGGCACGGTCGACCAGGATGCCGTCCACGACGCCGAGTTGCGAGGGCGCGGGCGCGTTCAGCGTGAAACCGACGGCGCGGCAGCCCTCTTCGACGTCGGCCTCGCGGACCAGGTCCTCGGTGGCCGGGTCGGCGACGTTGTAGACGCAGGCGACCTGATTGCCCTCGTAGATGCGGCCCTTGTCGGCGGCGTACGCCTCCATGGAGCCGTGCCAGTCGAGGTGGTCGGGCGCGAGGTTGAGGACCGTCGCGGAGTGGGCGCGCAGCGAGGGCGCCCAGTGCAGCTGGTAGCTGGAGAGCTCGACGGCCAGTACGTCGTAGGCGTCGTCGCCCTCGAGGACCACGTCCACGATCGGCGTTCCGATGTTGCCGACCGCGGCGGTGCGCAGGCCTGCCGCCGTCAGGATCGAGGCGAGCATCTGCGTGGTCGTGGTCTTGCCGTTGGTGCCCGTGATGCCGAGCCAGGGCGCGGCGTCCGGGCCGCGCAGGTGCCAGGCGATCTCGACGTCGCCGACGACGTCGACGCCCGCCGCGGCGGCGGCCGCGAAGAGCGGGCTGTCCGGCTTCCAGCCGGGCGAGGTGACGACCAGGTCGGTGCCCTCGGGCAGCGTGACGGCGTCGTCCAGGCGTACGGAGATGCCCTCGGCCTCGAGCGCGGCGGCGCGCTCGTGGTGGCTCTCCGATGAGCCGCCGTCCACGACGGTCACCGAGGCGCCGAGGCCGGCCAGGGCGCGGGCGGCGCTGACGCCGCTCACGCCGAGCCCCGCGACGGTGACGTTCCTGCCCTGCCAGCTGGTCACTTCTTGGCTGCCCATCCTGCGTAGAAGAGGCCGAGACCGACGATCACGCACATGCCCTGGATGATCCAGAAGCGGACCACCACAAGGACTTCGGACCACCCCTTGAGTTCGAAGTGGTGCTGCAGTGGCGCCATCTTGAAGACCCGCTTGCCGGTCATCTTGAAGGAGCCGACCTGGATCACGACGGACATGGTGATCAGGACGAACAGGCCGCCGAGGAGCGCGATGAGGAGCTCGGTGCGCGAGCAGATCGCGAGGCCGGCGAGCGCGCCGCCGAGGGCGAGCGAGCCGGTGTCGCCCATGAAGATCTTGGCGGGCGAGGTGTTCCACCACAGGAAGCCGAAGCAGGCACCCATCAGCGCGGAGGCCACCACGGCGAGGTCGAGTGGGTCTCTGACCTCGAAACAGGCCTGCGGATTGGTCAGCGTGACCGCGTTGGCGCAGGACTCCTGGTACTGCCAGACACCGATGAAGGTGTACGCGCCGAAGACCATCACGGAGGCGCCGGTGGCGAGGCCGTCGAGGCCGTCGGTGAGGTTCACGCCGTTCGACATCGCGAGGATCATGAACAGCGCCCAGGCCACGAAGAGCACCGGGCCGATCGACCAGCCGAAGTCCGTGACGAACGACAGCTTGGTGGAGGCCGGGGTCTGGTTGCGGTTGTCCGGCCAGTTCAGCGCGAGCACGGCGAAGCCGATGCCGACGATCAGCTGGCCGAGCATCTTCGCCTTGGCGCGCAGGCCGAGCGAGCGCTGCTTGACGATCTTGATGTAGTCGTCGAGGAAGCCGACGAGGCCCATGCCCGCCATCAGGAAGAGCACCAGGACGCCGGAGAGGGTCATCTCCGAGCCCGTGATGATCTTCGTGAGGAAGTACGCGATGAGCGTGGCCAGGATGAAGGCGATGCCACCCATGGTCGGCGTACCGCGCTTGCTGTGGTGCTCGCGCGGGCCGTCGTCCCGGATGAACTGGCCATAGCCCTTGCGGGCCAGGAACTTGATCAGGAGCGGGGTTCCGACCAGGGTCAGGAAGAGCCCGATCACACCCGCGAAGAGGATCTGCCTCATCGGCCGGAGACCTCGCCCTCGGTGTGGTTCTCCAACAGCGCCGCGGCGACCTTCTCGAGGCCGACCGATCTGGACGCCTTCACCAGCACGACGTCTCCTGGGCGCAGCTCGCTGCGCAGCAGGTCGATCGCCGCCTGTGCGTCGGACACGTGCACCGACTCCTCACCCCACGAACCCTCGTTGTATGCGCCCAGTTGGAGCCAGGACGCTTCCCTGCCCCCGACTGCCACGAGCTTGCTCACGTTCAGCCGGACAGCGAGCCGTCCGACCGCGTCGTGTTCGGCGAGCCCCTCGTCACCGAGCTCGGCCATGTGACCGAGCACCGCCCACGTACGACGTCCCTTGCCCATGGCCACGAGCGCGCGCAGGGCGGCTCGCATGGACTCGGGGTTCGCGTTGTAGGCGTCGTTGACGACCGTCACGCCGTCCGGGCGCTCGGTGACCTCCATCCGCCAGCGGGACAGCGTGCCAGCATCGGAGAGCGCGCGGGCGATCTCGTCTGCGGACATGCCCAGCTCATGGGCGACGGCGGCCGCGGCAAGCGCGTTCGACACGTGGTGCTCACCGTACAGCCGCAAGGTCACGTCGCTGCACCCGGAGGGTGTGTGCAGCGTAAAGGCGGGCTGTCCGTTCTCCGTGAGACGGACATTTTCGGCGCGTACGTCGGCGTCGGCGGCCTCTCCGAAGAGCAGGACGCGCGCCTTCGTGCGCGAAGCCATGGCGCGGACGAGGGGGTCGTCGGCGTTGAGGACGGCGGTGCCGTCGGCGGGGAGGCTCTCGACGAGTTCACCCTTCGCCTCTGCGATCTGCTCGCGTCCGCCGAACTCGCCGATGTGGGCGGTGCCGACGTTGAGGACGAGGCCGATCTTCGGCGGGGTGAGGCCCGTGAGGTAGCGGATGTGGCCGATGCCGCGGGCGCCCATCTCCAGGACGAGGAACTTCGTCTCGTCGGTGGCGCTCAGCGCGGTCAGCGGAAGCCCGATCTCGTTGTTGAGCGAGCCCGGCGTCCAGACCGTGGGCGCCTTGCTCCGAAGGACCTGGGCGAGCAGGTCCTTGGAGCTGGTCTTGCCGACGGAGCCGGTCAGCGCCACGAGGGTCGCGCCGAGCCGCTCCACGACGTGCCGTGCGAGGGCGCCGAGCGCCGTCTGTACGTCGTCGACGACGATGGCGGGTACGCCGACGGGGCGCGAGGCGAGGACGGCCGCCGCGCCCGCTTCGACCACCGCGGCCGCGTAGTCGTGGCCGTCGACGCGCTCGCCGACGAAGGCGACGAAGAGGCTGCCGGGCTCCACTTCACGGGAGTCCCTGACGACCGGTCCGGTGACCTGGACGGACGGATCCGGTATGTCGTGCGTCTGCCCGCCGACGACTTCTGCGATCTCGGCGAGGGAGAGGGCGATCACAAATTCATCCCTGGGTTTGCTGGATAGCTTCGCGAAGCACCTGGCGGTCGTCGAAGGGACGTACCACCCCGGCGATGTCCTGTCCCTGCTCGTGGCCCTTGCCCGCGACGAGCACCGTGTCGCCCGGTTCGGCCCGGGCGACGGCCGCGCGGATGGCGGCGGCGCGGTCCTCGAAGACGGCGACCTCGCCGCGCTCGTGGGCCGGCACGTCGGCGGCGCCCGCGAGCATCGTGGCGAGGATCGCGAGGGGGTCCTCGCCGCGGGGGTTGTCGGAGGTCAGTACGGCGGTGTCGGCGAGGCGGGCCGCGGCCGCGCCCATCGGCATCCGCTTGGTCTTGTCGCGGTCGCCGCCGCAGCCGAGGACGATGTGCAGCTTGTTCTCGGTGACCTTGCGCAGCGCGCGCAGGACCGATTCGACGGCGTCCGTCTTGTGCGCGTAGTCGACGACCGCCAGGTAGTCCTGGCCCGCGTCGATGCGCTCCAGGCGGCCGGGGACGCCCGGCACCGCGGCGACGCCGTCGGCGGCCTGCTGCGGGTCGATGCCGGCGACGGCGAGCGAGACGATCGCGGCGAGGGTGTTGGCGACGTTGAACGGTCCTGCCAGCGGGGATTTCGCGGTGATCCGCTCCCCCTGCGGGCCGATCGCGACGAACGTGGAGTCGAACGGCGTGACCTCGACGTCCTCCGCGCGCCAGTCGGCGTCGGGGTGTCCCTCGGCGGAGAAGGTGACGACCGGGACCTCGGACTCGTCGACGAGCCGGCGGCCGTACTCGTCGTCGAGGTTGACCACGCCGAGCCGGGAGCGCTCCTTGGTGAAGAGCTGCGCCTTGGCCTGGAAGTAGTCCTCCATGTCGGAGTGGAACTCCATGTGCTCCGGGCTGAGGTTGTTGAAGACGGCGACGTCGAAGACGCAGCCGTCCACCCGGCCGAGCACGAGGGCGTGCGAGGAAACCTCCATGGCGACCGCCTCGACGCCGCGCTCGCGCATCACCGCGAACAGCGCCTGGAGGTCGGTGGCTTCAGGGGTCGTACGCTCCGACTTGATCCGCTCGTCACCGATGCGCATCTCGACCGTGCCGATGAGCCCGGTCGACTTCACGCCCTTGAGACCGCCCTCGACGAGGTACGCCGTCGTGGTCTTGCCGGACGTACCCGTGATGCCGATCTGGAGCAGGTCGCGCCCCGGATGTCCGTACACCGTGGCCGCGAGCTCGCCCATGGCGCCGCGCGGGTCGGCGACGACCAGGGCCGGCAGGCCCGTGGCGGCCGCGCGTTCGGCGCCCGTCGGGTCGGTGAGGATCGCGGCGGCGCCGAGGTCGGCGGCCTGGGCGACGAAGTCGGCGCCATGCAGCCGGGCACCGGGCAGGGCGGCGTAGATGTCGCCGGGGCGGACCGCGCGGGAGTCGTGCGTGATGCCGCTGACCTCCCCCGTGCCGGGGGCGGCGACGCCCAGCTGATCGGCGATCCGGGCGAGCGGCGTCGCGGCGACCTGGACCGGCCGTGGCGGTCCCGGATATGACACGGGAACGCCCTTCTGGGTGGTTTGGGACTGATCAGCGTGTGGCACGGCGGTGAGCGTACCGGGCGCACCCCCTGCGGGGCGAAGCGGGCGGTGTGGCGGGGGCTGGTTCCCCGGCGTCGGGGTGATCGTTGTCACGGGTTTGTCCTGGTCGGGCTCAGGGTTCGGTCGGGCTCAGGGTTCGGTCGGGCTCAGGGTTCGGTCGGCTCAGGGTTCGGTCGGGCTCAGGGTTCGGTCGGCTCAGGGTTCGAAGGTGACGGGCAGTCGGGCCGCGCCCTTGCCGGTGGGCGGGACCTGGAGGGTCTTCAGGGCGAACTGCATGACTTCCTTGTAGATGGGGCCGCAGATCTGGCCGCCGAAGTAGCTGCCCTTGGTGGCGTTCTGGATCGCGCAGTAGACGGTGACGCGCGGCTTGTCGGCGGGCGCGAACCCGGCGAACGACGAGGTGTAGCCCTTGTAGCGGCCGGTCTCGGGGTCGACCCGGTTGGCCGTACCGGTCTTGCCCGCGACCCGGTAGCCGGGGATGCGGGCCTTGTTGCCGGTGCCCTCTTCGTCGTCGACGACGGACTCCAGCATCTGCGCCACCGTCTTCGCGGTCTTCTCGCTCACCACGCGGGTCTTCTTGGGCTTGGGCGCGGGCGTGAAGCGGCCGTCGGGGCCCTTGGTGCCGCGCACCAGGGTGGGCTCGACGCGTACGCCGTCGTTGGCGATCGTCGAGTAGACGGAGGCCGCCTGCATCGCGTTGATCGAGACGCCCTGGCCGAACGGGATCGTGTACTGCTGCGAGGTGGACCACTTGTCGGCCGGGGCGAGGATGCCGGACGTCTCGCCGGGGAAGCCGAGTCCGGTCTCCTCGCCGATGCCGAACTTGCGCAAGTACGAGTAGAGGACCTCGTTGGCCTCCTTCTGCGTCTTGCCCAGTTCGCCGGTGGCCAGGATCGTGCCGATGTTGGAGGACTTGGCGAGCACGCCGTTGAGCGTCAGATGCCAGGTCGGGTGGTCGACGTCGTCCTGGAAGAGCCGGTCGCCGCGGTGCAGCCGGTTGGGGACCGTCACGTGCGTGCCGGGCGTGGCCGCGTTCTCCTCCAGGACCGCCGCCATCGACATGATCTTGGCGGTGGAGCCCGGCTCGAACGCGTCCTGGAGCGCGGCGTTGCCCATCGCCGCGCCGTCGGCCTGCGAGAGGTCGTTCGGGTCGAAGCCCGGGGAGTTGGCCATCGCCAGGATCTCGCCGGTCTGGTTGTCCTGGACCATCACATAGCCGCGGTCCGCCTGAGACTTCTCGACCTGCTGGGAGATGGCGTTCTGCGCGGCCCACTGGATGTCGCGGTCGATGGTGAGCTCGACGTCGGATCCGGGCACGGCGGGCGTCTCCGTGGAGCCCGCCGTCGGCACCTGGCGGCCGCCGGACTGGGCGTACCTGATCTTGCCGTCCTTGCCCGCGAGGTCCTTGTTCAGCTGCTGCTCCAGGCCGCCCGCGCCCTTGCCGTCGGCGTTGACCCAGCCCAGTATCCCGGCGGCCAGGGTGTCGTTCGGGTACACGCGCTTGCTGCTGGGGTCCTGGAAGACGCCCGCGAGGACGTTCTTGGTGGTCTTGTCGGCGCGGGCCTTCTCGGCGAGCGTGCTGCGCAGCTCCTTGATCTGCTTCCAGGCCTGCGGGGTCTGCCGGCGGGCGAGCAGGACGTAGCGCGTGTTCGGCTTCTCGAGCCGCTCGGTGAGTTCGTCGGTGTCCTTGTCGAGGATCGGGGCGAGGAGCGCGGCCGCCTGCTCGGGCGCGTCCTTGATGCCCATCTCCTTCGCGGTGAACATCGTGGGGTCGGCCGTGATGTCGTACGCGTCGACGCTCGCGGCCAGTTCGACACCGCTGCGGTCGGTGATGCCGCCGCGCTCGGCGGCCAGGACATGGCTGAAGTAGCGGTTCTTCTCGGCCTTGGCGGTGTACGCGCTGGCGTCGACCGCCTGCACCTGGAGAAGGCGTACGACGAAGGCCAGCATCACCAGGGTCAGGCCGAGGCTCACCATCCGCAGACGGGGCCGCGGGCTGCCGAGCCGGATGGTGCGGGGCTTGGGCGCTGCCGGGCGCGGGCGGCGGGCGGCCGGGCGGTCCCCCGGCGAGCCCCGTCCCGGACTGCGCGGGGCGCCGGGGCGTGCGGGGCGCGAGGGCTTCGCGGGGCCCGGCACCCTGCGCCGCGGGGGTTGGCGGTCCGTCACTTACGTCACCTGCCGGAGATCGTGGG
>NZ_SRIC01000144.1 GCF_004684775.1 Streptomyces sp. MZ04 | reverse complement strand
TTGAGGGGTTAAGGCTCCCAGTAGACGACTGGGTTGATAGGCCAGATCTGGAAGCCCGGTAACGGGTGGAGGTGACTGGTACTAATAGGCCGAGGGCTTGTCCTCAGTTGCTCGCGTCCACTGTGTTGGTTCTGAAACCACGAACAACCCCGTACAAGGTCACGTACGGTGCGGTTGACAGTTTCATAGTGTTTCGGTGGTCATAGCGTGAGGGAAACGCCCGGTTACATTCCGAACCCGGAAGCTAAGCCTCACAGCGCCGATGGTACTGCAGGGGGGACCCTGTGGGAGAGTAGGACGCCGCCGAACTATTATTAGAAGAGCTGGTCCCTGAACTTCGGTTCAGGGACCAGCTCTTTTTTGTTTTGCGTCACTTGCCGTTCACGTTGTGCGACCAACATCCCGAGGTATGGGGACAGTTGGAATGTTGCGAGCCGCAGGCATCGGGCACGGTGACGAGGTCATCGTGCCGGCGTACGGGAACGCCGAGGTCGCCGAGGCGGTGGTGCACGCCGGTGCCATGCCCGTCTTCGCCGACATAGAGCAGTCGACGTACTGCCTCGATGCCGACGCGGTCACCGCTGCCATCACCGCGCGTACGGCCGCTGTCATCGTCGTACACCGCTTCGGGAACCAGGCCGATGTGGGGCGGATGCGGGACGTCGGGCAGCGTCACGGCGTTCTGATGCTTGAGCAGGGCGAGTTGGACGCGCCGTACGACGGGCTCGCCCAGCGGCGGGCGCATGCCGCCTATCTCAATGGGCGGCTGAGCGGGGTCGTGACCCCGGACGGTGGTGCCGCGCACAGCTATCAGCAGTACGTCGTGCGCGTGCCCGGCAACGGGCGGCCCGACCGCGACGCGTTCGCACGCGCCGTACGGGCGAAGGGAGTTGACTGCCGGGTACCCGTGAAGATTCCGGTGCACCGGATGCCGCAGTTCCGGCGCGACGTGGCGCTGCCGGAGACGGAGCGGGCCGCGGAGGAGACGCTGGCGCTGCCCGTCGACGCGTCGATGTCCCGGCGGGATCTGCAGCGTGTCGTCTCCGCGTGCAATGCGCTGGGTGGGCTTCTCCAGCCGGCCTTCTAGTCGCGTCAGTCACGGGCGACGAATGGGCGGTTCGGGAGGCCCTCGGATTCAGGTATGATCTATTCCGTTGCAGAGCGGAAAACCGCGAAGCGCAGCAGGCCCCTATAGCTCAGTCGGTAGAGCGTCTCCATGGTAAGGAGAAGGTCAGCGGTTCGATTCCGCTTGGGGGCTCAGAGAGTAAGTGGATGAGGTCCCCGCCCAGTTGGGCGGGGACCTTTTTCGTTTCCGGGGAGGCGAGGGGGAACGGGGCCCGATTTACTCCTTGTGGAGGCCCGGCACTCGCATTGCGAGGATCGCCATGTCGTCCGACGGGGCGTCCGTCGCGAAGCGTTCCACCGCGCGCATGATGCGGGCTGCCACGGCGCCCGCCGTCAGGCCCGTGCAGGTCGTGAGGACGTCCGCCAGGCCGTCGTCGCCGAGCATGCGCGTGCCCTCGCGGCGTTCGGTGACGCCGTCCGTCACGCAGAGCAGGACGTCGCCGGGGTCGAGCGTCATCGTCTGTTCGTAGAGCTCCAGGTCGTCCATGACGCCGAGCAGCGGCTGCGGTTCCGCGTACGGCTCGACCGTGCCGTCCTGGCGCAGCCGGAGCGGGAGCGGATGGCCGGCGCAGACGACCTTGAGGACCGCCGAGCCGTCCTCCTGGGGCCACAACTCCCCGTACAGGAGCGTCAGGAAGCGGCTGCGGGCTCCCTCGTCGAGGATCGCGGCGTTCAGGCGTTCCAGGACCGCCGGGCCGCCGAAGCCCTCGCGGGCGAGCAGGCGCAGGGCGTGCCGGGCCAGGCCCGTGACGGCCGCCGCCTCCGGTCCTGTGCCGCAGACGTCGCCGATCGCGAAGCCGTACGCGCCGTCACGGATCGGGAAGAGGTCGTAGAAGTCGCCGCCGACCTCGTTGCCCTCGCCCGCGGCGCGATAGATGACCTCGACCTCGACGCCCGGCACCTGGGGGAGCCCCGGCGGCAGCAGGCTGCGCTGGAGGGACTGGCTGATGGCCATGCGCTCCGAGTACAGGCGCGCGTTGTCCAGGGCCAGGGCCGCTCGGCGGGAGAGATCTTCGGCCAATTCCAGGATCTCTTGGCGGAAGTGTTCGTCGGAGGGCTTGCCCAGCGTGAGCATGCCGATGACGCGGTTGCGGGCGACCAGGGGGAGGACCACGGTCTCGCCGCCGACCGCCGACGCCGTGGAGAGCGTCGTGCCGATGCCCGAGCCCAGGCTGAGGGGCTCGCCGAGGCCGAGGCTGCGCATGGAGGTGCGCAGGGCCGCCTGGTGGGCCGCTTCCGAGGGGGCGGCCCAGACGCGGGCGCCCGGCGTCGGCACCGGGTCGGGAGGGGCGATCTTGGAGAGGAGCGCCTTCAGGCCGTCGATGCGCTCCTCGTCCTCATGGAGGACGTACGAGAGATAGGGCTCGGACGACTGGTCGGCGATCGTGTAGACGGCGCACCAGGTGGCGAGCGTCGGGACCGTCATCTGGGCCATGAGCGCCAGGGTCTGGTCGCGGTCCAGGGTGCCGGCGAGGAGGTCGGAGGCCTCGACGAGGAAGGAGAGCGAGCCGCGGCGCAGGCGTTCGAGCTCGCCGAGGCGTGCGGACTCGACGGCGAGGGCGATGCGGTCGGCGGCGAACTGGAGGCGCAGCGCCTCTTCGTTCGAGTACCGGTCGGGGGACTCGGCGGCAACCCCGAGGGAGCCCGTGAGGCGGCCCTCGACCTTCAGGGGGACCGTGACGACGGAGCGCATGCCGGTGCCGCTGAGGAGCGGGACGGCGCCGGGGACGACCGTCAGGTCTTCGTGTACGGCCGGCATACGGGCGGAGCCGTAGCGGCCGGGGCCCGCCTCCACGGGGACGCGGGCGAAGCGCTGGCGGGCGGAGGGCAGGCCCGTGGAGGCGCGCACCTCCAGTTCCGTCTCGTCGTCCGTGGCGAGGAGCAGGAAGGCGGCGTCGCCGTCGAGCATGTCGCGGGCGCGCTCGACCGTGCGCTGGAGGAGGCCGTCGAGGTCGTCCGGGGCGGGGGAGCCGATGAAGACCTCGAAGGGGTCCGCGGCGTGCGGCTCGGTGAGCGTGCCCGGCTCGGGGGCGGGGCCGCGCAGCGGGGTCTGCAGGACCGCGCGCTCGTCGTCGCGGACGAGCAGGCAGACCGTGGAGGGTTCGCCGTCGGTGTCGCGTACGCGCAGGTGCGAGGCGTAGACCGGGGTCACGCGGCCGTCGGAGCCGCGGATGCCGTAACTGCCTTCCCAGCGCGAGAGTTGGAGGGCCTCCACAATGCCGGTGCTGGTGCCCGGGGTGTGCGGCCAGGCGGCGAAGTCGGTGAGCGGCTTGCCGGTGACCTGCTCGGCGACGTATCCGAAAAGTTCTTCCGCGTCCTCGTTCCAGGCGGAGATCGCGCCGATGCGGTCGATCTGGACGACCGCGACGCGGACTCGGCCGTCGGTGAGCGGGAGGAGCTCGGAGGGGAGGGCGGGGCCCGCGGTGCGGGTGCCCACCGGGCGGTCCGGGAGGTCGAGTTGGAACCAGACCTGCTTGTGCGTGGGGGAGTAGTCGACGCCCCAGCGGGTGGCGAGCGCCGCGCACAGCTGGAGGCCGCGGCCGCCCTCGCGGTCGGGGCTGCCCATGTTCGCCGCGGACTGCTGAAGCGGGATCTCGCGCTCCGGATAGCGGTCGGAGACCTCGATGCGTACGGCGTCCTCGCTGCGTAGACAGAGGACGTCGGCGGCGGTCCCCGCGTGCACCACGGCGTTGGTGACCAGCTCGCTGGTGAGGACGACCGCGTCGTCGACGATGTCCGTGAACCCCCAGCCCTGGAGGGTGTCGCGGACGAAGGAGCGGGCCGTCGCGACGGAACGCCCGACGGGGTCGAAAGTCGCAGCCGCGCGCGCCGTGATCACAGAACTCCTCGTACGAGTATCGACGCCCAGATCTCCCACCATGGTGCGGCCGCCCCTCCGATGCCCGCTTGTTACGTGTGCCACCACCCAGGCCGGGCAGGACCGGAGTGGTTGGACAGCCGAATGCCAGGTTACTTACCTTCGCCGTCCATGCTGATGCCGGTCGTCAGTGTTTCCGCCCGGAGGGTGTGCGGACGGTGTGCGAAGCTGCCGAACTGTTATGGCCTGGTTCAGCCATGGTGAAACACTGGGCAGGCTTCTTGGAGACAGCCGAGGTAACCCGAGCAGTACGGTCGACCCTTGCGGGAGGGACACAGTGGAGTCTGGCGCAGCGACGCGGGGCAGTAAGACGCGCGCGAAAGACGGACAGTCCCTGAGTAAACAGCGCAAACCGCGCAATGGGGCAACTACATCGGTGGACGCGGCGGCCTTGAACAGGCTGCTCGCGGCGCTGGTGGCGATGCGGGACGGCAACTTCCGCAAGCGGCTCACGGTCTCCGGCGATGACGTCATGTCCGAGATCGCCGCCGTCTTCAATGAAGTGGCCGACCGCAATCTGCATCTGACCGGTGAGATCTCGCGCGTGCGGCGCATGGTGGGGCGTGAGGGAAAGCTCACGGAACGCCTGGAGAGCGGCGCGAGCGAGGGCTCCTGGGCCGCGGCGATCGACGCGTCGAACGCGCTGGTCGACGATCTCGTACGCCCGGTGTCCGAGGTCGGACGGGTGCTCTCCGCGGTCGCGGACGGCGACCTGGAGCAGCGCATGGAGCTGCGGGCGCCGGCGGACGAGGGGAACGGCCATCCGCTGCGCGGGGAGTTCCTGAAGGTCGGCCGTACGGTCAACAACCTGGTCGACCAGCTGTCGACGTTCACCGACGAGGTCACGCGGGTGGCCAGTGAGGTGGGCACCGAGGGCAAGCTGGGTGGTCAGGCCCGGGTGCGCGGAATGTCCGGTTCGTGGAAGGACCTCACGGATTCGGTGAACACCATGGCGTACCGGCTGACCGCACAGGTGCGTGACATTGCTCTCGTGACGACGGCTGTGGCAAAGGGTGACTTGTCCCGGAAGGTCACTGTTCATGTCGCCGGCGAGATGCTTGAGCTGAAAAATACCGTCAACACGATGGTGGACCAGCTCTCGTCGTTCTCCTCCGAGGTGACCCGCGTCGCGCGCGAGGTGGGCACGGAGGGCGAGCTCGGCGGCCAGGCGCAGGTGCCTGGTGTGGCGGGAGTGTGGAAGGACCTCACCGACTCGGTGAATCTTATGGCCGGCAATCTCACCGCCCAGGTGCGTGGGATCGCCCAGGTCACGACGGCCGTCGCGAGCGGCGATCTGTCCCAGAAGGTGACGGTCAGCGCGCGCGGCGAGGTCGCCCAGCTCGCCGAGACGATCAACCAGATGACCGAGACGCTGCGTACGTTCGCGGACGAGGTCACGCGCGTGGCCAACGAGGTCGGTGCCGAGGGGCAGCTGGGTGGTCAGGCGAACGTGCCGGGCGCGGCGGGGACGTGGAAGGACCTCACCGACTCGGTGAACACGGTCTTCCGGAACCTGACGACGCAGGTGCGGGACATCGCGCAGGTGACGACGGCGGTCGCCAACGGTGATCTGTCGCAGAAGGTCACCGTCGATGTCGCGGGCGAGATGCTCGAGCTGAAGAACACCGTGAACACGATGGTGGACCAGCTGTCCGCCTTCGGTTCCGAAGTGACGCGTGTGGCGCGGGAGATCGGCGTCGAGGGTGAGCTCGGCGGCCAGGCACAGGTGCAGGGTGCGGCCGGCACGTGGAAGGACCTGACGGACTCGGTCAACACGGCCTTCCGCAACCTCACGGGCCAGGTCCGCAACATCGCGCAGGTGACGACGGCGGTCGCCAACGGTGATCTGTCGCAGAAGGTCACCGTCGATGTCTCCGGCGAGATGCTTCAGTTGAAGAACACCGTGAACACGATGGTGGACCAGCTGTCGTCCTTCGCCGACCAGGTCACGCGGATGGCACGCGACGTGGGCACCGAAGGCCGCCTCGGCGGTCAGGCCCGCGTGGACGGTGTCAGCGGCACCTGGAAGGAACTGACCGACTCCGTCAACTTCATGGCGGGGAACCTGACTTCGCAGGTACGCCAGATCGCCCAGGTCACGACGGCGGTTGCCCGGGGTGATCTGTCGCAGAAGATCGACGTGGACGCGCGCGGCGAGATCCTGGAGCTGAAGAACACCATCAACACGATGGTCGACCAGCTCTCCGCGTTCGCCGATCAGGTGACGCGGGTGGCCCGCGAGGTGGGCACGGAGGGCCGTCTCGGCGGTCAGGCGCAGGTGCCCGGTGTGGCAGGAGTTTGGCGCGATCTGACCGATTCGGTGAACGGCATGGCCGGGAACCTCACCGCCCAGGTGCGCAACATCGCCCAGGTCGCCACCGCGGTGGCGCGCGGCGACCTGTCGCAGAAGATCGACGTGGACGCGCGCGGCGAGATCCTGGAGCTGAAGAACACCCTCAACACGATGGTGGACCAGCTCTCCGCCTTCGCCGAGCAAGTCACGCGGGTGGCCCGCGAGGTGGGTACGGACGGCATCCTGGGCGGCCAGGCCGAGGTGCAGGGTGTCTCCGGCACCTGGAAGGACCTCACGCAGTCCGTGAACGGCATGGCGAACAACCTGACCCTTCAGGTCCGCAACATCGCCGAGGTCACCACGGCCGTCGCCATGGGCGATCTCTCCAAGAAGATCACCGTCGACGCCAAGGGCGAGATCCTCGAGCTCGTCACGACCGTGAACACGATGGTCGACCAGCTCTCGAACTTCGCCGAGCAGGTGAACCGCGTGGCCCGCGAGGTGGGCACCGAGGGCAACCTGGGCGGCCAGGCGCGGGTCCCCGGTGTCACCGGCACCTGGAAGGACCTCAGCGACAACGTCAACCTGATGGCCAACAACCTGACCGCACAGGTGCGGGGGATCTCCCAGGTCGCGGCGGCGGTCGCCAACGGCGACCTCACCAAGAAGGTCACGGTCGAGGCGCGCGGCGAGGTCGCGCAGCTCGCCGACACCGTCAACACGATGGTGAAGACGCTGAGTTCGTTCGCGGACGAGGTGACCCGGGTGGCCCGTGAGGTGGGTACGGACGGCATCCTCGGCGGTCAGGCGCGGGTGCCCGGAGTGTCGGGGACGTGGAAGGACCTGACGGAGTCCGTGAACGGCATGGCCTCCAACCTCACCGGCCAGGTCCGCAACATCGCGATGGTGACCACGGCCATCGCCAAGGGCGATCTCACCAAGAAGATCGACATCGACGCCCGCGGCGAGATCCTCGAGCTGAAGACGACCATCAACACGATGGTCGACCAGCTGTCGTCCTTCGCCGAGCAGGTCACGCGCGTGGCCCGCGAGGTGGGCACGGAAGGGCAGTTGGGCGGTCAGGCCCGCGTGCGGGACGTCGACGGCACGTGGCGCGACCTCACCGAATCGGTGAACGAGATGGCCGGGAACCTGACCCGTCAGGTGCGTGCCATCGCGGAGGTGGCCACCGCGGTGACCCGCGGCGACCTGAACCTGAAGATCGACGTGGACGCGGCGGGCGAGATCCAGGTCCTGCAGGACAACATCAACTCCATGATCGCCAACCTGCGCGACACCACCCTCGCCAACAAGGAACAGGACTGGCTCAAGGGCAACCTCGCCCGGATCTCCGGTCTGATGCAGGGCCGCCGGGACCTGGAGGACGTCGCCTCGCTGATCATGAGCGAGCTGACGCCGGTCGTCTCCGCGCAGCACGGCGCGTTCTTCCTGGCGCTGCCCACGGACGACAGCGCGGAGCCAGGTGCCGAGCAGGGAGACGCGTACGAACTGCGCATGATGGGCAGTTACGGCTACTCCATGGGCTCCATGCCCACGTCCTTCCGGCCCGGCGAGACACTGATCGGCACGGCCGCGCAGGAGCGGCGCACGATCCTGGTGGAGAACGCGCCGTCCGGCTATCTGCGGATCGCGTCCGGCCTCGGGGAGGCGCCGCCCGCCCAGGTGATCGTGCTTCCGGTGCTCTTCGAAGGGACCGTGCTCGGCGTGATCGAGCTGGCCGCCTTCCAGCCCTTCACGCAGATCCAGAAGGACTTCCTCAGCCAGATCGCCGAGATGATCGCGACGAGCGTCAACACCATCAGCGTCAACACGAAGACCGAGGTGCTGCTCAAGCAGTCGCAGGAGCTCACCGAGCAGCTGCGGGAGCGCTCGGCCGAACTGGAGAACCGGCAGAAGGCACTTCAGGACTCCAACGCCGAACTGGAGGAGAAGGCCGAGCTGCTCGCCCAGCAGAACCGCGACATCGAGGTCAAGAACACCGAGATCGAAGAGGCCAGGCAGGTCCTGGAGGAGCGCGCCGAGCAGCTCGCGGTCTCGATGCGCTACAAGTCCGAGTTCCTGGCGAACATGTCGCACGAGCTGCGGACGCCGCTCAACTCCCTGCTGATCCTTGCCAAGTTGCTCGCCGACAACGCCGACGCGAACCTCACCCCGAAGCAGGTCGAGTTCGCCGAGACGATCCACGGAGCGGGCTCGGACCTCCTTCAGCTCATCAACGACATCCTCGATCTGTCGAAGGTCGAGGCGGGCAAGATGGACGTCTCCCCGACGCGCATCGCGCTGGTCCAACTCGTCGACTACGTAGAGGCCACTTTCCGGCCGCTGACCGCGGAGAAGGGACTCGACTTCTCCGTACGCGTGTCTCCGGAGCTGCCGGCGACTCTGCACACGGACGAACAGCGCCTGCTCCAGGTGCTGCGCAACCTCCTGTCCAACGCGGTGAAGTTCACCGACTCCGGAGCGGTCGAGCTGGTGATCCGGCACGCGAACGCCGATGTGCCCAACGCCATCCGCGAGCAGCTCCTGGAGGCGGGTTCGCTGCGCGACGCGGACGCGGATCTGATCGCCTTCTCGGTGAGCGACACCGGCATCGGTATCGCGGCCAGCAAGATGCGGGTGATCTTCGAGGCGTTCAAGCAGGCCGACGGCACGACCAGCCGGAAGTACGGCGGTACGGGCCTCGGGCTCTCCATCAGCCGGGAGATCGCGCGGCTGCTCGGCGGTGAGATCCACGCGGCGAGCGAGCCGGGCCGCGGCTCCACGTTCACGCTCTATTTGCCGCTGCACCCGAGCGAACTGCCGCCCCAGGGCTACGCACAGCTCGCACCGCTGCCCGGATCGACCGGGCGGCTCGCCCTGGAAGAGGGCGCGGCCACGGCGGAGCAGTCGACACAGGGCGGCGAGGAGGCGGCTCCGCGGCTCGACGCGACGCCCGCGCCCGGCACGCTCTTCCGGCGCCGCAGGCGCTCCGCTCCCGCCTCATCCGGGCAGCCGCCCGCGCTGCCCGGTCAGGCGGCGGGCGATTCGCCGGAGCGGCGCTCGCAGGAGCAGTGGGCGGCCGGACAGGAGGCGCCCGAGGCGCGGCCCGGCCACCACTTCGGCGGCGAGAAGGTGCTCATCGTCGACGACGACATCCGCAATGTGTTCGCGCTCACCAGCGTCCTGGAACAGCACGGGCTCGCGGTGCTGTATGCGGAGAACGGCCGTGAGGGCATCGAAGTCCTCGAGCAGCACGACGATGTGACGGTCGTGCTGATGGACATCATGATGCCGGAGATGGACGGGTACGCGACGACGACGGCGATCCGCAGGATGCCGCAGTTCGCCGGGCTCCCGATCATCGCGCTCACCGCGAAGGCGATGAAGGGCGACCGGGAGAAGGCCATCGACTCCGGCGCTTCCGATTACGTTACGAAGCCGGTCGACCCGGATCATCTGCTCTCGGTGATGGAGCAGTGGATGCGCGGGGAGTGACCGAGAAGGGTCTTCATTACGCGGAGTTGCTGACAGAGTGTGGCCGAAGCCGTGTAGAACCACGGTATTCGGGGAACCTTCTGGTCTCCCACCGCGTTTCTGCTACGTGCACGGTGACATCGCGGTGACAGGGTGTGGCGACAGGCGGGGTGCGGCTACCATGACCGGCACAAGGACGGACGGCGTAAGGGAGTCGTCCCCTGGGGCGGCGCCCGGTGTACCGCCGGGGCGAGGAGGGCGGGCCATGGTGCAGAAGGCCAAGATCCTCCTGGTCGATGACCGGCCGGAGAATCTGCTGGCGCTGGAGGCCATCCTCTCTGCGCTCGATCAGACACTGGTGCGGGCATCGTCCGGGGAGGAAGCGCTCAAAGCACTACTCACGGACGACTTCGCGGTCATTCTGCTGGACGTCCAGATGCCGGGCATGGACGGTTTCGAAACCGCCGCGCACATCAAGCGGCGAGAACGGACCCGGGACATCCCGATCATCTTCCTCACCGCCATCAACCACGGGCCGCACCACACGTTCCGTGGCTATGCCGCGGGCGCGGTGGACTACATCTCCAAGCCGTTCGACCCGTGGGTGCTGCGCGCGAAGGTCTCGGTGTTCGTCGAGCTGTACATGAAGAACTGCCAACTGCGGGAGCAGGCGGCCCTGCTGCGCCTCCAGCTCGAAGGCGGCGGCAAGTCCGTGGCGGGTGAAGCCAAGGAGCCCGCGGGGCTCCTCGCCGAGCTGTCCGCGCGCCTCGCGGCCGTCGAGGAGCAGGCGGAGGCGCTCTCCAAACAGCTGGACGACGACTCGGCCGACGCGGCCGCTGTCGCCACCGCCGCCCATCTCGAACGCAAACTCACCGGCCTGCGGCGGGCTCTTGACGCCCTGGAACCGGGCACGGGCAGCGGCGCGACTTCGGTCTCCTCGCAGAACTGAGCCACTGCCGAGCCTGCCCGGACGCGGTGAACATCCGTCAGTTCGGCGCCCTCACAAGGGCGACACAAACGGGTGAAGCAGTAGGCACACGTGTCCGCAGTGGTCTCCCCCGGTAACCTCACACCCATGGCCTCACGTCCGTCCGCAGCCAAGAAGACGCCCGCGAAGAAGGCGGCCGCGCCCACCAAGGCTCCGGCGAAGAAGGCCGCTGCCAAGAAGCCGCCCGCCAAGAAGGCCCCGGCGAAGAAGGCGCCCGCCAAGAAAGCCGCCGCGAAGAAGCCCGCACCCAAGCCGGCGCCCAGCCCCACGGGGGGCATCTACCGGCTCGTGCGCGCGCTCTGGCTGGGCCTCGCGCACAGTGTCGGCGCTATGTTCCGCGGGATAGGGCGTGGCGCCAAGGGGCTCGACCCGGCGCACCGCAAGGACGGCCTTGCGCTGCTCCTGCTCGGCATCGCGCTGATCGTCGCCGCCGGGACGTGGTCGAATCTGCGCGGGCCGGTGGGCGACCTCGTCGAGATGCTGGTGACCGGCGCGTTCGGCCGCCTCGATCTGCTTCTGCCGATACTGCTCGCGGTCATCGGCGTACGCCTCATCCGGCACCCGGAGAAGCCCGACGCCAACGGCCGCATCGTGATCGGCCTTTCCGCGCTCGTCATCGGTGTGCTCGGCCAGGTCCACATCGCGTGCGGGGCGCCCGCGCGCGGTGACGGCATGCAGGCGATAAGGGATGCCGGCGGCCTCATCGGCTGGGGCGCGTCCACTCCGCTGATCTTCACGATGGGCGAGGTCCTCGCCGTACCGCTGCTCGTCCTGCTGACCGTCTTCGGGCTGCTCGTGGTCACGGCGACGCCGGTCAACGCCATTCCGCAGCGGCTGCGGCTGCTCGGCACCAAGCTCGGCATCGTCCAGGCGGAGCCCGAGGCGGCCGACAGCGAGTCCTCCGACGACGACGAGCGGTACGACGATCAGTGGCGCGAGGCGCTGCCCGCGCGCTCGCGCAGGCGTGCCGCGGGCGCCGAGCCCTACGGCCCCGACCAGGCCGAGGAGGCGGCGCTCTCCAAGCGGCGCAGGCCGCGCCGTGCGTCGGCACAGCCCGCGCTCGACCGGCCGATGGACGCGGTGGACGTGGCGGCCGCCGCTGCCGCCGCCCTGGACGGCGCGGTCCTGCACGGCATGCCGCCGTCGCCGCTGGTCGCCGACCTGACGCAGGGCGTGTCCGGCGACCGTGAAGGGCGCGGGGAACGCGAGGAGCGCGAGCCCACGGCTCCTGTGCCCACCGCGCGGGCGACGGAAGGACCGCCGCCCGGCGCGCTGCGCAAGAAGGCCGAGCGGCCCGCCGACTCCGCCGTGCCGGACCTCACCAAGGCCGCCCCGGAAGCGCCGCGCGACCTGCCGCCGCGCGCCGAGCAGCTGCAGCTCGCCGGCGACATCACGTACGCGCTGCCCTCGCTCGACCTCCTCGAGCGCGGCGGACCCGGCAAGTCCCGCAGCGCCGCCAACGACGCGGTCGTCGACTCGCTGTCGAACGTCTTCACGGAGTTCAAGGTCGACGCCGCCGTCACCGGCTTCACGCGCGGCCCGACGGTCACGCGGTACGAGATCGAGCTCGGCCCCGCCGTGAAGGTCGAGAAGATCACGGCACTGGCCAAGAACATCGCGTACGCCGTCGCGTCTCCGGACGTCCGGATCATCTCGCCGATCCCCGGCAAGTCCGCCGTCGGCATCGAGATCCCGAACACCGACCGCGAGATGGTCAACGTCGGCGACGTGCTGCGCCTCGCGGACGCGGCCGAGGACGACCACCCCATGCTCGTCGCGCTCGGCAAGGACGTCGAGGGCGGCTACGTGATGGCCAACATGGCGAAGATGCCGCACATCCTGGTCGCCGGAGCCACCGGCTCCGGAAAGTCGTCCTGCATCAACTGCCTGATCACTTCGATCATGATAAGAGCGACGCCCGAGGACGTACGGATGGTCCTCGTCGACCCCAAGCGCGTCGAGCTCACCGCGTACGAGGGCATTCCGCACCTGATCACGCCGATCATCACCAACCCCAAGCGGGCCGCCGAGGCGCTCCAGTGGGTCGTACGCGAGATGGACCTGCGCTACGACGACCTCGCGGCGTTCGGCTACCGGCACATCGACGACTTCAACCAGGCCGTGCGCGACGGCAAGCTCAAGACGCCCGAGGGCAGTGAGCGCGAGCTCAAGACCTATCCGTACCTGCTGGTGATCGTCGACGAGCTCGCGGACCTGATGATGGTCGCGCCGCGCGACGTCGAGGACTCGATCGTGCGCATCACGCAGCTCGCGCGCGCGGCCGGCATCCACCTGGTGCTCGCCACGCAGCGTCCTTCCGTGGACGTCGTGACCGGTCTGATCAAGGCGAACGTGCCCTCGCGGCTCGCCTTCGCGACCTCCTCGCTCGCCGACAGCCGGGTCATCCTCGACCAGCCCGGCGCGGAGAAGCTCATCGGAAAGGGTGACGGTCTGTTCCTGCCGATGGGCGCGAACAAGCCCACCCGTATGCAGGGCGCCTTCGTCACCGAGGACGAGATCCACGCGGTGGTCCAGCACTGCAAGGACCAGATGGCGCCGGTCTTCCGGGACGACGTCACCGTCGGCACCAAGCAGAAGAAGGAGATCGACGAGGACATCGGTGATGACCTCGATCTGCTGTGCCAGGCCGCTGAGCTGGTGGTTTCCACCCAGTTCGGGTCCACGTCGATGCTCCAGCGCAAGCTGCGCGTCGGCTTCGCCAAGGCCGGACGGCTCATGGACCTCATGGAATCCCGCGGCATCGTGGGTCCCAGTGAGGGCTCCAAGGCACGTGACGTTCTTGTGAAACCCGATGAGCTGGACGGCGTGCTCGCGGTGATCCGGGGGGAGGCTCACCCGTAAGGGAACGGCAGGCAACCGTTTCCCCTCCGCATACGTCAAGTTGAGGGGAGCAGGAGCATCATGTCCCCACATCAGGATGTCCGGCCATTCCGATGGCGTACTAAGTCCGTCGCCCGGTTGCCCCACCCTTTCCGAACCCCCCTAGACTGAGTCTCCGGCAGGTGGCTACACGCTCGAAAGGCGCCCCCGTGTCCATCGGCAACTCCCCTGAAGACGACCGCCCTTCAGACGACCGACCCGCAGACGACCGACCGGCAGCCGAGAGCCCGGCCGCTGAGAGTCCTGCGGACGACCGCCCCTCGATCGGGCGTGCGCTGCAGCAGGCGCGCATCGACGCGGGGCTGACCGTCGACGAGATCAGTTCCTCCACGCGGGTGCGCATCCCGATCGTGCACGCGATCGAACAGGACGACTTCTCCCGGTGCGGCGGCGACGTGTACGCCCGCGGCCACATCCGGACCCTGGCGCGCGCCGTGGGGCTCGATCCCGCCCCCCTGCTCGCCCAGTACGACGAGGCGCACGGTGGCCGGCCGCCCGCGCCCACCCCGGCGGCGCCGCTGTTCGAGGCCGAGCGGATCCGGTCCGAGCCGCGCAGGCCGAACTGGACCGCGGCCATGGTCGCCGCCATCGTCGCCGTGATCGGCTTCGTCGGGTTCACCGCGTTCAGCGGCGGGGACGACGGCGAGGGCACCAAGACGCAGGTCGCCGAGGGCTCCACGCCCGCGACCAGCAAGCCCGCCACGAAGCCGGCGCCCGACAAGCCCGCCGATCCCAAGCCGGACCCCTCCGACAGCGCGATCGCCGGCGCCCCCAAGGACAAGGTCACGGTCAAGGTCAGCGCGCCCGACGGCCGCAGCTGGATCTCGGCCAAGGACCACAACGGACGGACGCTCTTCGACGGCGTCCTGGAGCAGGGCAAGTCGAAGACCTTCCAGGACAAGCAGAAGATCGATCTGGTCCTCGGTGACGCCGGCGCGATCAAGCTGTTCGTGAACGGCAAGGCGATCGACAACGAGTTCGAGCCCGGTCAGGTGGAGCGTCTCACGTACACGAAGGGCGATCCCGAGGTCGGCTAACCCTCGCGGCTGGGGCTCGGGCGTGGACAAAGTAGTCTTGAGACCATGCCCGAACGCCGCACCGTCGCCCTTGTCACTCTTGGCTGCGCCCGTAACGAGGTGGACTCGGAGGAGCTCGCAGGCCGCTTGGAGGCGGACGGCTGGCAACTCGTCGAGGCCGCCGAAGACGCGGACGTCGCCGTAGTCAACACCTGTGGATTCGTCGAAGCCGCCAAGAAGGACTCCGTCGACGCCCTCCTGGAAGCCAATGACCTCAAGGGTCACGGCAAGACCCAGGCCGTCGTCGCCGTCGGCTGCATGGCCGAGCGGTACGGCAAGGAGCTGGCCGAAGCCCTTCCCGAAGCCGACGGTGTCCTCGGTTTCGACGACTACACCGACATCTCCACCCGCCTGCAGACCATCCTGAACGGCGGAAGCGTCGAGGCCCACACTCCGCGTGACCGGCGCAAGCTGCTGCCGATCAGCCCCGCGGAGCGGCAGGAGGCGGGCTCTGACGTCGCGCTGCCCGGGCACGCGCCCGTGGACCTCCCCGACGGCCTCGCACCCGCCTCGGGGCCGCGTGCCCCGCTGCGGCGCCGCCTGGGGACCAACCCCGTCGCCTCCGTGAAGCTGGCCTCCGGCTGCGACCGGCGGTGCTCCTTCTGCGCCATTCCGTCCTTCCGCGGCTCCTTCATCTCGCGGCGCCCCTCGGACGTGCTCGGCGAGACGCGCTGGCTGGCCGAGCAGGGCGTCAAGGAGGTGATGCTCGTCTCCGAGAACAACACCTCGTACGGCAAGGACCTGGGTGACATCCGTCTCCTGGAGACGCTGCTTCCGGAGCTGGCCGCCGTCGACGGCATCGAGCGCGTGCGGGTCAGCTACCTGCAGCCGGCCGAGATGCGGCCCGGACTCATCGACGTACTGACGTCCACGGAGAAGGTCGCCCCCTACTTCGACCTGTCCTTCCAGCACTCCGCGCCCGGTGTGCTGCGCGCGATGCGGCGCTTCGGGGACACCGACCGGTTCCTGGAGCTCCTGGACACCATTCGGACCAAGGCGCCGCAGGCCGGCGTTCGGTCCAACTTCATCGTGGGCTTCCCCGGCGAGAGCGACGCCGACGTGGCCGAGCTCGAGCGGTTCCTCACGGGCGCGCGCCTCGACGCCATCGGCGTCTTCGGGTACTCCGACGAGGAGGGCACCGAAGCGGCGACGTACGAGCACAAGCTGGATCAGGACGTCGTCGACGAGCGGCTCGCGCACATCTCCCGGCTCGCCGAGGAGCTGACCTCGCAGCGCGCCGACGAACGCCTCGGAGAGACCCTGGAGGTGCTCGTCGAGGCCGTGGACGAGGAGGACGGCGCCATCGGCCGGGCCGCGCACCAGGCGCCCGAGACGGACGGCCAGATCCGCTTCACGGGCGCCACCGATGGGGATGCCCTCGAGGTCGGCCGTATGGTCGTGGCAAAAGTGGTCGGCACGGAGGGCGTGGACTTGGTGGCTGAGTGTCTCGAGGAGGCCGGCAGATGACCGGAGTCCCGGCATCCGCGGCGGGCGGCTCCGGCGCGCAGGGCGCCAAGCCGGTGCGCGGCGGAAAGTTGGGCGCTGCGGCCGTCAACCAGGCCAGCGTGTGGAACGTCGCCAACCTGCTGACGGTGATCCGGCTGCTGCTCGTGCCGGGTTTCGTGATGCTGCTGCTCGCCGAGGGCGGGTACGACCCGGCCTGGCGCGCGTGGGCCTGGGCGGCCTTCGCCGTCGCCATGATCACTGACCTGTTCGACGGGCACCTGGCACGTACGTACAACCTGGTCACGGACTTCGGGAAGATCGCCGACCCGATCGCCGACAAGGCGATCATGGGCGCCGCGCTGATCTGCCTCTCCTACCTCGGCGACCTGCCCTGGTGGGTGACCGGAGTGATCCTCGGGCGCGAGCTCGGGATCACGCTGCTGCGGTTCTGGGTGATCCGCTTCGGGGTCATTCCGGCCAGTCGCGGCGGCAAGATGAAGACGCTGGCGCAGGGCACGGCGGTCGGGATGTACGTCCTGGCGCTGACCGGGCCGCTTGCGACGCTGCGTTTCTGGGTGATGGCGCTCGCCGTGGTGCTGACCGTGGTGACCGGGCTCGACTATGTGCGGCAGGCCGTCGTGCTGCGGCGCCAGGGCCTCGCCGAGGCGCGGGAAGCGGCTGAGGGGGCCGCCGCCGGGGAGGCTCGGGAGTCGGCGTCGTGACGTCGGCCGTCGATGGGGCCGCCGCTGGGCGGGCAGGCGCCGAACGGGCAGCCGCCGAGCGGGCAGCCGCCGAGCGGGCCGCTGTCGAAGCGCTGGGGATTTTGGGGGCGCGGGGTGAGACGCTCGCCGTCGCGGAGTCGCTGACCGGTGGTCTGGTGGCCGCCGAGGTGACGGCGGTGCCGGGGGCCTCGCGGGTTTTTCGGGGGTCCGTGACGGCGTACGCGACCGAACTGAAGCACAAAGTGCTCGGGGTCGACGACGGTTTGCTCGCCGAGCGCGGGGCCGTGGACGCCGAGGTCGCGCTGCAGATGGCGGCCGGTGTGCGCGAGGTGCTCGGGGCGGACTGGGGGATCGCCACCACGGGTGTCGCGGGGCCTGAACCGCAGGACGGAAAGCCGGTCGGGACCGTGTTCGTGGCGGTCGTGGGGCCGGTCGGGGCGCTTCGCTCTGAGGGGAAAGTGACCGCGCTGCGGTTGAACGGTGAGCGTTCGGACATCCGTATGGAGAGTGCACGGAGCGTGCTCACGCTGCTCGTCGAGCGGCTTTCCGGCGAACGTGCCGGGAATGGGCGGGCACAGGATACGGAACAGAACGGGGGGAATTGATGTTTGCAGCCCTGAGTGAACACGACATCGCTCCCCGCACGGCCGCCGCGCAAGGCGGTACGGTGGGGCGTGAAGGATGCGGCTACGCGGTCCGAGGAGGGAGCCACCGATGATTCTGCTCCGTCGCCTGCTGGGTGACGTGCTGCGTCGGCAGCGCCAGCGCCAGGGCCGTACTCTGCGCGAAGTCTCCTCGTCCGCCCGAGTCTCGCTCGGCTATCTCTCCGAGGTGGAGCGGGGGCAGAAGGAGGCATCCTCCGAGCTGCTTTCCGCGATCTGCGACGCGCTTGACGTACGGATGTCCGAGCTCATGCGCGAGGTGAGCGATGAGCTCTCTCTCGCGGAACTGGCTGCGTCGGCAGCGGCTACGGAACCGGTGCGCACACCGGTTCGCCCGATGCTCAATTCCGTCTCGGTGAGCGGTGTGCCGCCAGAACGGGTGACGATCAAGGCGCCTGCGGAGGCGGTGGACGTCGTCGCTGCGTGACGTCGCACCGAGCTGTGCACGCCATTTGAGCGCTCCGATGTGTCGAAAGCCCCGGCCGGGTTCACCGGTCGGGGCTTTCGACTGCGCGGCGGTCTTTGGTCTGCGCTGCGATTCTTCGGCTGCGCTGCAGTTTTCGGCTGCGCTGCGGGTTTCGGCTGCGCTGCGGGTTTTCGGATGTCCTGAGATGCCCCGGTTGGTCCACTTGTGCCATGGTTGGTGGGGATTTTCGAATTCGGGGGTTGTGCGAGCCCTGGAGGCTAGATGTACGTCGTGAAGAGCCCTCTCTCCGATGCGGACCTGAAGACGGTCTCGGACGCCCTGCAGGGCGCGCTGGTGGATCTGGTCGATCTTTCTCTGGTCGCCAAGCAGATCCACTGGAACGTGGTCGGGCCGCGCTTCCGCTCCGTCCATCTGCAGCTCGACGAGGTCGTGGACACGGCGCGGCTGCACTCCGACACGGTGGCCGAGCGGGCCTCCACGCTCGGTGTCCCGCCCGACGGGCGGGCCGCGACGGTGGCGCGGAGCAGTGGCATCGGTGCGGTCGCCGAAGGCTGGGTCAAGGACGCGGACGCGGTGGGGACGCTCGTGGACGCGCTCGGTGCGGTGATCACGCGGATGCGGGAGCGGGTCAATGCGACGGGGGAGGCGGATCCGGTGAGCCAGGACATCTTCATCGGGATCACGGCTGATCTCGAGAAGCATCACTGGATGTTCCAGGCGGAGAACGGCTGAGTCGGGCAGGTGGGTGCCCGGGGTGCCCGGGTGGTCGGGTGCCCCGGGTGGTCGCCGTGCCTCGTGTGCGCTGTGGTGCGCCCTCCCGCCGGGTGAAGCGGGGCGTCTAGCGTCGGCCGGGCATCGACTGGGGGTCGACCGGGCGTCGGGGCTCGGGCTTCGGGCGTCGGGCGTCGGGCTTCGGGCGTCGGGCGTCGGGCTTCGGACGTCGGGCTTCGGGTGGAGGTGGTGGCCGTGGCAGGGAAGGTCGTGCGGTGGGCGCCGGCTCTGGCGCTGGGTGCGTTGTGGTGGTGGGGCGTGCTGCGGCTGGCGTTCGCGCCCGATGCCGGGGCCCTGGAGGGGGCCGTGGCGGCCGGCGGATGGGGGTTGAGCCTGCTGCCGGTGCACTGTGTGCCGAAGTCCCGGGCGGCGGGCGTCGCCTCCCGGTCCAGGAGGCGGGCGCGGCGGCCGGACGGTGCGCTGCGGTGGTCCGGGGAACGTACGGCGCGTACGGCCAAGGCCGCCGCCCGAGCGGCCGACGACGGCGCTACCAGGGCATGGCGACGCCGCCGTTCGGGCGGAGGATCTGGCCCGTGGTGAAGGCCGATGCGTCGGACGCCAGGTGCAGGACGGCGTGCGCGATGTCCTCCGGTTCGCCGACGCGGCCCAGAGGGGACATGCGGATCATGATCCCCTCGGTGTGTGCCTGCGTCTGCGTCTGCGCCTGCGCATCGGTGTCGTGGCGGTGCGTCATGGGGGTGCGGATCCAGCCCGGCGCGACGGCGTTGACGCGGATGCCGTGCGGGCCGACCTCGGTGGCGAGGGTCTTGGTGAGCTGGACGACGGCAGCCTTGGCCGCGCCGTAGCAGAGGAGGCCGGGGCCGCCGGTGTCTACGGCGCCCGAGGCCATGGTGATGATGCTGCCGGTGGGGGGTTGGGTGCGCGTGTCCGTGTCCGTGCATGTGTCGGTGGCTTTGGGGTTGGGTTTTGTGGCGATCATCGTGCGGGCCGCTGCTTGGCAGGCGTACAGGACGCCCTTGAAGTTGATGGCCAGGACCCGGTCGAGGTCCTCGTCGCGGGTCTCGAGGACCGGGCTGCTGTGCATGATCCCGGCGATGGCGGCCATCACGTCCAGGCGGCCGGTGGTGGCGGTCGCGGTGGCGACGGCCTGGTCGACCTGGGCGCGGTCGGCCACGTCCAGAGGATGGATGTGTGCCGTGCCGCCCGCCGTCTTGATGAGCGTGGCCGTCTCGTGGAGCCCCTGCTCGTCGCGGTCGGCGCAGTGGACGGTGGCGCCCGCCTCTGCGAGGAGGACGGCCGAGGCCCGGCCGATGCCGCTGGCCGCGCCCGTGATGAATGCGGTGCGTCCGGTGAGGTCGTACGCGGTGAGGGGCATGACGGGACGGTACGACCGGATCTGACGGAGCGTCAACTGTCCGGTGGGTGTGGGTTCTTCGGGGGTGGCAGGGCGCAGGGCGCAGGGCGCAGGGCGCAGGACGCAGGGCGTGGGGCGTGGG
>NZ_SRIC01000143.1 GCF_004684775.1 Streptomyces sp. MZ04 | reverse complement strand
CTCTCGCTCCGCCTCCCCTTCCGCGCCCCGCTCACCCCGGACAACCTCTTCGGCCACCTCATCGCCACCGCCGTACCCGGCGTGGAGGAGTGGCGCGACGGGGCGTACCGACGCACCCTGCGCCTGCCCTACGGGCACGGAGTCGTCGCCCTCACCCCCACCCCGGACCACATCGCCTGCCGCCTCAGCCTCACCGACCTGCGCGACCTCACCATCGCCATCAGCCGCTGCCGCCGCATGCTCGACCTGGACGCCGATCCGGTGGCCGTCGACGGGCAGTTGCGCGACGACCCGCTGCTCGCGCCGCTCGTCGACAAGGCGCCGGGTCGCCGCGTGCCGCGCACGGTCGACGAGGCGGAGTTCGCCGTGCGCGCGGTGCTCGGCCAGCAGGTCTCCACGGCCGCGGCCCGCACCCACGCCGCGCGCCTGGTCACCGCGCACGGAGAGCCGGTCGACGACCCCGAGGGCGGCCTCACCCACCTCTTCCCGGCGCCGGAAGCGCTCGCCGCGCTCGACCCGGACGCGCTCGCGCTGCCCCGCAGCCGCCGCACCACGCTGACCACCCTCGTACGTCACCTCGCCGAAGGATCGCTCCAACTCGGCGTGGAGAGCGACTGGGAGGAGGCCAGGGCGCGGCTCACCGAACTCCCCGGCTTCGGCCCCTGGACGGTCGAGGTCATCGCGATGCGCGCACTCGGCGACCCGGACGCGTTCCTGCCGTCCGATCTCGGAATCCGGCGCGCGGCACAGGAGTTGGGCCTCCCGCACACACCGGCCGCGCTCACCGCGCGCGCCGCGGCCTGGCGCCCCTGGCGGGCGTACGCGGTCCAGTACCTGTGGGCCACCGACGAGCACCCCATCAACACGATCCCCGCGTGAAGCAACGTAAAGCTACGTAAAGCCACGTAAAGCAAAGGGCACTCTCATGCACCGGCTGCACACCCTCATCGACAGCCCCTACGGGCCACTCACCCTCGTGTCCACCGACGGCACCCTCAGCGGCCTCTACATGACGGAGCAGCGCCACCGTCCGCCGGAGGAGACCTTCGGCGACCGCGATCCCGCACCGTTCGGCGAGGCCATCAGCCAGCTGGAGGCGTACTTCGCGGGCGAGTTGACGGAGTTCGACCTGCCGCTGCGCCTGGACGGCACGCCCTTCCAGCGCACCGTCTGGCGGCAGCTCCAGCTGATCCCGTACGGCGAGACCCGTACGTACGGACAGCTCGCCGACGCGCTGGGCAAACCCAACGCCTCGCGGGCCGTGGGCCTGGCCAACGGCAAGAACCCGATCGGCGTCATCGTCCCCTGCCACCGCGTCATCGGCGCGGGCGGCGCCCTGACCGGCTACGGCGGCGGGCTCGAGCGCAAGCAGCGGCTGCTGGCCCTCGAGGGCGCGACACCGGGCAACGAGGACGCGCTCTTCTGAACCGCTCAGCCCACCCGCACCCCCCTCTCCAGCTCCACCGTCCCCGTCCCCGCGTCGAGCGCCGCGAGTCCGGCGAGCACCCGCAGACCCAGCTCGCCCGGCAGATACTCGCGCAGCTCCTCGCGGGCGACCAGGCGCCAGGAGAGCAGCTCCTCCTCCTGGAGGCGGATCGACTTCAGCTGGTCCTCGTCGAGTACCCCACCGTCGTACAGATAGGCGACCAGTGGCGGCCGATCCGCACCGGGAACCCAGTCCACCGCGAGCAGCGCCCCCAGCTCGACGTCCAGGCCGATCTCCTCGGCCGTCTCGCGGCGCGCCCCCTGGCGTGGCGTCTCTCCGTCGTCCGACTCGATGGTCCCGCCGGGCAGCGCCCAGCCGTCGCGGTAGTTGGGTTCGACGAGCAGCACCCGACCCTCGGAGTCCCGGAAGAGCGCGGCGGCCCCCGCGATGACACGGGGGAGGCCTGCGATGTACGTGGCGTAGTCCTGAATGGTCACGCCGAAAGCCTAGACGCGAGCCTAGACGCGAGCCCAGACGCGAGCCCAGACGCGAGCCCAGACGCCGCGACCGCTGCGACGGCCCGGGTCACGCGCGCCCCGCCTCCACCAAGTCCACGGTCCGCGCGGCCAATTCGCTGATCCGGGACCCGTCGAAGCCGAACACCGCACTGCGCACCCGGTCTTCGAGGGGATCACGCCACTGCGCGGGGATCGCCTTGGCGCCGCACAGCACACCCGCGACCGATCCGGCCGTCGCGCCGTTCGAGTCCGTGTCCAGGCCGCCGCGCACCGTCAGGGCGATGGTGCGGGTGAAGTCCCCGTCGCCGTACAGGAGCCCGGCGGTCAGGACGGCGGAGTTCGGCACCGCGTGGATCCAGCCGAGCCCCGCGGTCTCCTTCTCCGAGGTGGCCAGCGTCTCGTCCCAGCCGAGCCCGGCGTCGTGCAGCGAGAGGACCCGGCGCACCGTGCGGGCGAGTCTGCTGCTGGACGGGATCACGCCGAGGGCCGCGTCGAGCGCGGCACGGGGCGTGGGCGCGGTGAACGCCGCCGCGATGAGCGCCGCCGCCCACATCGCGCCGTACACGCCGTTGCCGGTGTGCGAGAGGACGGCGTCGCGGCGGGCGAGCGCGGCGGCGCGGCGCGGGGCGCCGGGGCAGGTCCAGCCGAAGATGTCGGCGCGGATGAGGGCGCCGATCCATTCCTGGTAGGCGTTGTCGTAGGTCGCGGTGAGCGGCGGCTTGAGCCCGTTCGCGAGATTCCGGTACGCGGCCCGTTCCGCCGTGAAGGTCTGCAGATAGGGCAGCCGCAGCAGCCACAGCTCGCCGACCTGTTCCGTGCTGAATCCGAAGCCGTGCGTCTCCAGGAGGTCGAGGCCGAGGATCGCGTAGTCGACGTCGTCGTCACGGCAGCTGCCGTGCACCCCGCCCCGTACGCACCGCTGCCACTCGGGCCGCAGCTGGAACTCCTCCACCCAGGACGGGGGTTCGGGCAGATAGTCGGTCAGCGGCAGTGCGTCGGCCTGCCGCAGATAGCGCTCGATGCGATCGCGCGTCCAGTAGTCGCCCCGCTCGATGGGTTTGCCGAGCATGTTGCCGGCGATCCGCCCGATCCAGCCGCCGAGTACGCGGTCGGCGAGTTCCGCATGCACTGGGGTCATGCGTCCGGTTTACCGAATTCGCGGTGCTTCCGCGCGGTCAACGCAACGCCTTTGTCGCGGAGCGTGAGAAGTTTGTCCGGTTTTCGGCGAGAAATAGGGAGCGCACATGAAACGCCGTACGACCGTGCTGGCCGCCGCCGTCCTCGGGGCCCTGTCCGCCGCGGGTCCCGCCGCGGCGGTGGAGGTCGGGCCGCTGGTCCGTACCGGAGACATCGATCTGTTCGAGGACGTGCTCGAGCACATCAGCGTGCCCATGGGGGACGGGGGGCGGATGGTGCACCAGCTGTACGACTCGCGCGGGGCGGGCGGCACGGACTGATCGATCATTTCCGCGATCTCCCTGCCCGCCTATGAGGTGATTAAGGCGGATTCAGGAGTCGAATCCGCCGCCCTCGCGCGAAGGCAGCCATGGGCAGGCGGCCCCATCTGCGGTTATGGTCGCAGCGGCGCGACTGCCTTGACGTGAGCAAGGCCCGGAAAGCAAGGGGATGCAAGGTGGCGGACGCTGCTGAGACGGCGGGGCGTGTGCGGCATGCGCGGGATGCGCAGCATGTGCTCATTGCCGCGGACAAGTTCAAGGGGTCGCTCACGGCCGTGGAGGTCGCCGAGCGGGTGACGGCCGGGCTCCGCCGCGTCGACCCGAGCGTGCGGGTCGAGGCGCTGCCGGTGGCCGACGGCGGCGACGGCACGGTCGCGGCGGCGGTCGCGGCCGGTTTCGAACGCCGCGAGGTACGGGTCACGGGACCGCTCGGTGACGAGGTCACCGCGGCGTACGCGCTGCGCGACGGGACCGCCGTGGTCGAGATGGCGGAGGCGTCCGGCCTCCAGCTGCTGCCCGACGGCGTGTTCGCGCCGCTCACGTCCACGACGTACGGCTCCGGAGAACTCCTCCTGGCCGCGCTCGACGCGGGGGCGCGGACGATCGTCTTCGGCGTCGGCGGCAGCGCGACGACCGACGGCGGTGCGGGGATGCTGGCCGCGCTCGGCGCGGTGTTCCTGGACGCGGAGGGCGCGCCGGTGGCGCCGGGAGGCGGCCCGCTGGCGTCCCTCGCCGGTGCGGACCTGTCCGGCCTTGACCCCCGGTTCGCCGATGTGGACCTCGTCCTCGCCAGTGACGTGGACAATCCGCTGACCGGGCCGAAGGGCGCGCCCGCGGTGTACGGGCCGCAGAAGGGGGCGACCCCTGAGGACGTGGCCGAGCTGGACGCGGCGCTCGCGCACTTCGCGGAGGTTCTCTCGCGGTCGGTCGGCTCTTCCGCCCTCGAGTACGCCGAGTCTCCGGGAGCCGGAGCGGCCGGTGGCATCGGCTACGGGGCGCTCGTCGGGCTCGGCGCGAGCTTCCGGCCCGGTATCGAGGTCATGCTGGACGTCCTCGGCTTCGCGCCCGCGCTGGAGCGGGCCTCGCTGGTGATCACGGGTGAGGGTTCGCTGGACGAGCAGACCCTGCACGGGAAGGCTCCCGCCGGGGTAGCGGCGGCGGCGCGGGCCGCGGGCGTGGAGGTCGTCGCGGTCTGCGGCCGCCTCGCGCTGCCGGTGGAGGCGCTCGAACGGGCCGGGATCCGGCGCGCGTACGCACTCACCGACGTGGAGCCGGATGTGGCGCGCTGCATCGCGGAGGCGGGACCGATTCTGGAGACGGTGGCGGAGGGCATCGCCCGGGACTTCCTCGGGTAGGGCCTCAACCGCCGGCCGGGCTGGATATTTCCAGCCCGGCCGGAATTCTTCAGCCAGGCCGGCGTCTGAGGACGAACTCGGCGAAGCCGGTGATTTCCGGTGCGCATGTCCATCGCCTCACCCTGGCGTCAGCCGATACGCGTCCAACGCCAACGTCATCTCCATCAGATCCCGAGGCCGGGCCAACGACCGCGAGGTCAGCTGTTCCAACCGCCGCAAGCGGTTGAACACCGTGTTCCGGTGGCAGTACAGACGCCCGGCCGCCCGCCCGGCGGACCCCTCGCACACCAGCCACGCGTCCAGCGTCTCGAGCAGCACCGCCCGATCCCCCGGTTCGAGGGCCAGTACCTCCCCGAGGACGTCGGACACCAGGCGCCCCGCCAGCTCCGGCTGGCTCACCACAAGGGCCGTCGGCATCCGTTGATCGAGCCGTACGATCCCGCTCGCGTCCGGCGGGCACGTCCGCAGGGCCAGTTCCGCGAGCCGCCGCGCATGGCCCAGCTCGGCCAGACCCGCCACCACGGGGCTGATCCCGCCGGGACCGGGGCAGCGCCCGTCCAGGGCGGTGGCCAGCGCGTCCAGGCCCTCCTCCGCGCCCAGCGCGACCACCCCCACCTCCCGGTCCGCCCGCATCCGCCAGACGAAGCGGAACCCGGCCTGCTGGATCTGCCGGTGGAACGCCGCACGCCCGTCCCGCCGCTCGGCCCGCAGCACCACCACCGCGTACGGCCCCCGCTCCGGCAGATCGAGCCCCGCGGCCACCTGCGCGGCGAGCCCCGGCGCCGACTGGCCCTCCAGGAGTGCGTCCAGCAGCGCCTGCAGCTGCTCGTCGGTGCGCCGCCGCAGCTCCATCTCCGTCGCCCGGTACGCCTCGGACGCGGCCGCCGCCTGCGCGTCGACCGCCGACCACACCATCGTCGCCGAGCGCATCAGGACCGCGAGGCGCTCCGGGTCCTGGCCCACCGTGCCCTCCAGGAGCGCGTCCCACACCAGATAGCCCGCGTTGCGGTACGAGTGCACCACCAGGTCCAGCGGCAGACCCTGCTGCGCCCGCCGCCGCCCCGCCTCCTCGGCGTACTCCAGATCGCGGCGCGGCGACGCGCGCGGCGCTGAGATCGTCTCGATGCCGATCCGCATCGCGTCCTGCGCGTCCTGCCACTGCTGGTCGTACGGAAGCACCCGCGCGTACACCGGGGAGTGCTCGAAGAGCTGCCGCAGATGTTCGTCCACCAGCTCGGGGATGCGTGGCAGGAGCGCCTTGCACGCCTCCTTGAGCACCTTCCAGTCGTGACCTGTCCGAGGCCTGCGCCCGCTCACGGTGTTCCTCCTCGCCGCCGCCCGTCGCCCCTCTTCGTGCGGAGGATGCCACCGCTAGGCCGCCCCCGGCAGGCCCCTGACACGCGGTGTTGTGCCCGTGCACAACGGGCGGGCGATCCCGCTGGTCACCCGCAGCGATTCGGCCACAGCCCGTGGACGGGCGCCCCGCGCGGTGCTGGGGTGAGCGCCACGCGCAGGGCAGGCGGAGAGCAGGGGGTCCCAGGTGGGTGGTTCCGGACTCGTGGTGCGGGACGCGTCGGTCGGATACGGGCCGGTGCGCGCGCTGCGGCAGGTGTCGCTCGAGGTGCCGGACGGTGCCGTCGTCGCGGTGCTCGGCGGCAACGGCGCGGGCAAGTCCACGCTCCTGCGCGCCATTTCGCGCACCCTCTCCTTCCATCGAGGGGCGCTCACCTCGGGCTCGGTCCACTTCGGCGGGCGGCGTGTCGACGGGTGGCACGCGGACCGTGTCGTGGCCGCCGGGATTTCTCAAGTGCCGGAAGGCAGGCGGGTGTTCGCGCGGATGACCGTCGCGGACAATCTGCGGGCGGGCGCGCTGGGCTCCGCGGGGAGCCGGGTGGCGAAGGCCGCCGCCCTGAGCCGCGTCCATGAACTCTTTCCCGTGCTCGCCGAGCGGGCGGGCCAGCGCGCCGGACTCCTCTCGGGCGGCGAGCAGCAGATGCTGGCGGTGGCCAGGGCCCTGATGGCGTCTCCGAAGCTGCTGCTCCTCGACGAACCCTCCCTCGGACTCGCCCCGTTGATGGCCGCCCGCATCGCCGACACCGTCCAGGAGATCAACGCCCAGGGCACCTCGGTCCTGCTGGTCGAGCAGAACGCCGCGCTGGCCCTGCGCCTCGCATCCCATGCGTACGTCCTGGACGTCGGCGAAGTGGCGCTCGCGGGCCCGGCCGACGAACTGGCCGCATCCGACGAAGTGCGCCGCCGCTATCTCGGCGTGGTCGACGAGACCGCGGCGGACGACGCGTCGCGCGGCGTCGGCGCGCTCCCGGTCCTCGGGCGATGGGCGGGACGGCGATGACCGATGACCGTCCGGCGGCCGATGCGCCGCCCCTCGACGCGGACGTACCGCCGCTGGACGTAAGGGAGTTGACCGTACGCTTCGCGGGCCTCACCGCGCTCGACACCGTCAGCTTCACGGTCAGGCCCGGCACCGTGCACGCCGTCATCGGACCCAACGGCGCAGGCAAGTCCACCTGCTTCAACGTCCTGTCCGGGGTGTACCGCGCCACCGGCGGCACCGTCCGCTTCGGGGAGCACGAGCTGACGGCCATGCCGCCGCACCGCATCGCCGGCCTGGGCGTCGCCCGGATCTTCCAGAACCTCGCCCTGCCGCCGCGTGCCACCGTCGCCGACAGCCTGATGCTGGGCCGCCACCGGCTCACCCGCACCGGCTTCGTGGCCGCGGGCCTGCGCCTTCCGTCGGCCGCCCGCGAGGAGCGCCTGCACCGCGAACGGGTGCGGGAGATCGCCGCGTTCGTCGGCATCGAGCATCAACTCCAAGCACCCGCAGGGTCGTTGCCCTACGGGCAGCAGAAGCTCGCCGAACTCGCCCGCGCCCTGTGCATGGAGCCCCGGCTGCTGCTGCTCGACGAACCCGTGGCGGGGATGACCGCGGACGAGCGGCGCCGCACGGCCGCCGTCATCGCCGGCGTACGCGACAGCCTCGGCATCTCGATCGTCCTGGTGGAACACGACATGGGGGTGGTGATGCGGCTCGCGGACGCGGTGACCGTACTGGACTTCGGCCGCCGCATCGCCGACGGCACCCCGGCGGACGTACAGAACGACCCGGCGGTCGTACGGGCCTACTTGGGGGAGGGCGGTGCGGCATGACCACCTTCGTGGAACTCCTCCTCAACGGCCTCTCGATGGGCTCCGTCTACGCCCTGATCGCCCTCGGCTTCGTCGTCATCTTCCGCGCCACCGAAGTGGTGAACTTCGCACACGCCTCGCTGCTCCTCGCGGGCGGCTACGTCACCGCGTCCCTCCACGACGACATCGGCTTCTGGCCGGCGCTGCTCGTCGGCATCGCGGGCGCCGCGGTGGTCGGCGCCGCCGTCGAGTTCCTCGTCATGCGGCGCTACCGGGGCGCCGACCACAGTGTGCTCGCCATCGTCACCATCGGCGTCGACATCCTGCTCACCACCGAACTCACCCGGCGCCTGGGCACCGACGTCCTCGCGCTCGGCGACCCGTGGGGCGACTCCGTGCTCACGGTGGGGACGGTCTCCATCGCCCACACCCGGATCGCCGCGTTCGTCGCCGCGGCCCTCCTCATCACCGTCTTCCTGCTCGCCTTCCGGTACACCTCCTGGGGTGTGGCGATGCGTGCCGCCGCCGAGAGCCCGGAGACCGCCGCGCTGATGGGCGTACGGCTCGGCAGGGTCTCGCTCGGCGCGTGGGCCGTGGCGGGCGGGCTCGCCGCCGTGGCCGCGCTCTTCCTCACCGTCTTCCCGACCCCCGGCCTCGAACGGGCCACATCGCTCGCCGCGTTGAAGGCGTTCCCCGCCGCGATCCTCGGCGGCCTCGACTCCACCACGGGCGCCCTGGTCGGCGGCATCGTCGTGGGCGTCACGGAGTCGCTCGCCACCGGATACCAGAGTGAACTCACCTTCCTCGGACGGGGGTTGGGTGATCTCGCGCCCTATCTCGTCATGACGGTCATCCTCCTCATCCGGCCCGCGGGGCTGTTCGGCACGAAGGAGCTCGCCCGTGTCTGAAGTCCTCGCCCGCGGCCGCGAGTCGCGCTCCCGCAGCCGTACGGCACTGCGGAGCCCCCGGGCCTACGTCTGGGCCGCGGGGGCGGTGCTCCTGCTCGCCCTGCCCTTCTACCTCGACCGGTTCTGGCTGCAGGCGGGGCTCTTCGCCATGGCGGCCGCGATCGGTGCGATCGGCATCAACCTCCTCACCGGCGCGACCGGCCAACTCTCCATGGGACACGCCTTCTTCCTCGCCATCGGCGCGTACGGATACTGCGTACTGGCGGGGGACGGCGAGGGCGGCCTGACCGGGCTCGGCCTTCCGACCTGGATCGCGGCCGCGCTCGCGGTCGGCATCGCGGGCCTCGCGGGCGGGCTCTTCAGCCCCATCGCGGGACGCCTGCGCGGCGCCTACCTCGGCATCGCGACCCTCGCCCTGATCTTCATCGGGCAGCACGTGCTCTTCAACGCCCATGATCTGACGGGCGGCTCCAACGGCCGCGACGTACCGCCCCTGAGCCTCTTCGGCATCACCTTCGACGACAGTGAACTCGTCGTCGCCGCCGTGCCGTTCGGGGCGTCGGAGAAGCTCTGGTACGCGGGGCTCGCCCTCCTCCTCGGCTGCGGACTCTTCGCCCGCGGCGTGTTGCGCGGGCGCCCCGGCCGCGCCATGAACGCCATCCGCGACCACCGCATCGCCGCGGGCGTCATCGGTGTGCCCGTCGCCCGCTACCGCGCCGGTGTCTTCGTCCTGTCGTCGATGTACGCGGGCCTGGCCGGGGTGCTGCTCGCCCTGGTCTTCCAGCGCACCGTGCCGGACTACTTCGGCATGACGCTGTCCCTCGAGTACCTCGCCATGATCGTCATCGGCGGCCTCGGCTCGGTCGCGGGCGCGGTGGCCGGCGCCGCCGTGGTGTCCCTGCTGCCCCAGCTCCTGACCCGGTACAGCGACGCCCTGCCGCTGGTCTCGGCCCCAGGCACCGGCGGGATCACACCGGGTGAGGCGTCCCGGTACCTGTACGGCGCCGCCGTCGTGGCGGTGGTCCTTTTCCTGCCCGGCGGTCTGGCCGGCATCGCCGCCCGGCGCTCCCGGCCGACGTCCGGCCGGGCTCCAGTGGAATCAGGGGAGGAACGATGAGTTCACGCACACGGAAGCGGGCCACCGCGGCGGTCACGGCGCTCGCCGCGCTGCTGGCCCTGGCGGCCTGCAGTTCCAAGGCCAACGACGACGACGGCGACAAGAAGGGCGCGGGCGGGGTCAAGACCGGCGACGGCATCTCCGGGAAGACGATCAACCTCGGCGTGCTCACCGACATGACCGGCGTCTACGCGACCCTCGGCAAGAGCGTCACCCAGGCCCAGCAGCTCTACGTCAAGCAGACCAACGCCGATGGCGGCATCTGCGGATACAAGCTGAAGCTGACCATCCGCGACCACGGCTACGACCCCCAGAAGGCGGTCGCCGCGTACACCGAACTGGAGCCGGACGTCCTCGGCTTCGCCCAGTTCATCGGCTCGCCCTTCGTCGCCGCCGTCAAACAGCGCGTCGACGGCAACAAGGGCCTTGTCCTGCCGCAGGCCTGGTCGGCGAATCTGCTGGGCAGCCCGTATGTGCGGGTCGTCGGCTCGACGTACGACCTGGAGACGATCAACGCGATCGACTTCCTGATGAAGGAGAAGGGCCTCAAGAAGGGCGACAAGCTCGGCCACGTCTACTTCGAGGGCGACTACGGCGAGAACGCCCTGAAGGGCTCCCAGCAGATGGCGAAGGAGTCGGGCCTCACCGTCGTCGAGCAGAAGATCAAGCCGACCGACAACGACATGACGGCGCAGGTGTCCGCCCTGAAGAAGGCCGGCGTCAAGGGCATCGTGATCAGCGCGGGGCCCCGGCAGGCGGCCTCGCTGGTGGGTGTCGCAGCGGCCGGGAAGTTCGACGTCCCGATCATCGGCAACAACTCGGCGTTCTCGCCCCAGCTCCTGGGCACCCAGGCGGGCCCGGCCCTCGAGAAGAACTACTACGTGGCATCCCCGACCCTCCCGATCGGCGCGGACACGGCCGCCGCGAAGAAGCTGGTCGCCGACTACAAGGCGGCGTACCCCAAGGACGCCCTCGACAACGGCGTGACGGCGGGCTGGACCGCGGCCTCCGTCTTCGGCGAGGCCCTGAAGAAGGCCTGCGACAGCAAGGACCTCACCCGTGAGGGCGTCGACAAGGCGCTCCTGACCATCGACGCGTACGACACGGGATTCGGCGTCACACAGAACTTCACCGACCCCAAGTCCCCGTCCTCCAAGGAGAGCGTGATCCTGCGCCCCGACAAGAGCGCGACGGGCGGCATGAAGGTCGTCCGCGAACCGGGCGCTTCGGAGGTGGCGAAGGGGTACACGCCGGGGGCGTGAGCAGCGGCTCGACGAGGCAGGGGCTCGGCCCCTGCCTCACCCCCGCGGATCCTCGGCAAGGTGTGCCCAACGCCGGTCAGCGGGCTCCCGGACCGCGCGCCATGTGTCGACGAACAGGCGCGTCGCCGTGAACCCGGGCCAGTCGGGCGGCAGCAGCGCTCCCGGCAGCCGAGGGTCCCGCTCGAACGTGGCCCGCCAGGCGTGCACGAGGCGGGTGCGCAGGACGAAGGCCTCCTCGGGGGACATGGGCGAGGAACCCGCTCCCCGGAAGCGGGTCAGGAACTCCTCATGCGCCGCCCGCACGGCACCCAAGTCCCAGGCCCTGCTGACCAGTTCACCCTGCGCGGCGGCTGAATCGGTGGCGGAATCGGCGGCGCGCGAGCGCAGCCAGACCGCGTACCGGTCGAGCCCCTGCTCCCGCAGCAGCTCCCGCACCGCCGCCACTCCGCCCGCGTCCGCCGCGATCCACACGCCCTGCCCGAGCGACCCGAACCCCTCGAACGCCAACTGCCCCTCCACCAGCGGCCGGTCACGCCACGCGTCCGCCGGGACCCGTAGCAGCAACTGCTGCCACTCGCCGTGCCAGGGCGTCTCCTCGACCGCCCGCTCGAGGCGGTGCGTCCACGCCGTGAGGAGGGCGACCAGGCGCGGCTCAAGGGCAAGCCGCGTCCACCGGCCCACCGACTCCGTCCGCAGCCAGCCCTCCTGGACAAGGCGCGTCACCGCCCGCCGCGTCGCCGCGTCGCCGACCCCGCAGTCGCCGAGCGCCCCGACGACGGCCCGCGACCAGACGCGCTCCGCACCGGCGTAGCGGACGTACTCGCCCAGGACCGTGAGCAGCAGCGTCCGCGCGCTCGGGGACCCGTCACCCCGGCGGCGCGTGCGTGGCGCGTCCGCCAACGTCCACCCCTTGCTGTCTGTTGACCTCTTCGACGGTCAGGTATAGGACGTAAGAATCTGCTGGCCCAACCTTATGTCCTGCGTCATTCCGGCGAAAGGCGTACGCATGGAACGCCCCACCCGCTTCGGCACCTTCCTCGCCCCCTACCACGGCATCGACGGCAACCCCACCCTCCAGATCCGCCGCGATCTCGATCTGGTCCGCCACCTCGACGCGCTCGGCTTCGACGAGGCCTGGATCGGGGAGCACCACTCCGCCGGGTACGAGACGATCGCGTCCCCGGAGGTCTTCATCGCGGCGGCGGCCGAGCACACCCGGCGGATCAGGCTCGGCACGGGCGTGAACTCCCTCCCGTACCACCACCCGTTCGTCCTCGCCGACCGTGTCCGCCAGCTCGACCACCAGACGATGGGGCGCGTGATGCTGGGCGCGGGGCCGGGCCAGCTCGCCTCCGACGCGTTCATGATGGGCATCGACCCGCTGCGGCAGCGCGCCATGATGGCGGACGCGCTCGACGCCGTCGTACGCCTCCTGCGCGGCGAGACGGTCAGCGCGCGCACGGACTGGTTCGAACTCGTCGACGCCCGGCTGCAGTTGGGGTCCTTCGCCCCGGAGGGCGTGGAGATGGCGGTCGCGTCGACCGTCTCGCCATCGGGCTCCGTGCAGGCGGGCCGGCACGGCATCGGCCTGCTCTCCCTCGCCGCCGCCGACCCGACGGGCCTGGCGGCGCTCAACGGCAACTGGGCCGCGTACGAGAAGTCCTGCGCCGAGCACGGCCACGCCGCGGACCGGGGCGCGTGGCGGCTGGTCGTGCCGATGCACCTCGCGGAGACCGAGACCGAGGCACGTACACAGGCCGAGTACGGCGTGCTACACCTGGCGCGCTACATCGAGGGGTTGTCGGGCACGACGATGAGCTGGGGCCGTACGGCGGCGGACGCCGTCGCCCAGTGGACCGGCGACGGATTCCCGGTCTTCGGCGTCGCGACGATCGGCACCCCCGCGGACGCCATCGCCCGCATCGAGGCCCTGGCGGAGGCCTCCGGTGGCTTCGGCACGCTGCTCGTCCTCGACCTGCCCACGGGTACGCCGGAGGCCAAGCGGCGCAGCTATGAGCTCTTCGCCGAGTACGTGGTCCCGCACTTCACCGGCGCCAACCGGGGGCGTGCGGCGTCCATGGAGTGGGCGCGTGCGAACAGCGAGCGGTTCGTGGGAGCGATGCGGCAGGCGGTCGAGGCCGCCGTCGCACGGGGAGGCCGGGGATGAGGGCGGCGGTGCTGCGCGGCGGCAGCTTCGTCGAGACCGACGTGGCGGAGCCGGTGCCGGGTCCGGGGCAGGTGCTCGCGCAAACTCTCGCGACCGGGATCTGCGGCTCCGACCTCTCGGCGGCACGGCACACCGAGGACTTCCTCGCCGCCTCGCGGGACTCCGGCACCGAGTCCTTCCTCTTCGACCCGGACGCGGATCTGGTCATGGGGCACGAGCTGTGTGCGCGGGTGCTGAGCCCGGGGGAGTGGGAGGGGAAGGTGGTCGTAGGGCTCCCGTGGGCCCTGGACGGCGCGGGGACCCTGCGGACGATCGGCTACTCCAACGCCTTCCCCGGCGGCTTCGGGGAGCGCGTGGTCCTGCAGACCGCCGCGCTCGTCCCCGTCCCCGACCACGTCCCGCCGCGCGTGGCCGCACTCACCGAGCCGCTTGCCGTCGGCTTCGGCAATGTCGCCCGCGCGGCGCCGGCGGAGGGGACGGGCGCCGTGGTCATCGGTGCGGGGCCGATCGGGCTCGGTGCGACCGCGGCGCTCGTCGAGCGGGGCGTCGCGCCCGTCGTCGTATCGGAGCCGTCGCCGCGGCGGCGGGAGCTTGCGGGGCGCTTCGGGGCGCATGTGGTGGTGGATCCCGGGGTGCGCGACCCCTTCGACGCATGGCGGGACGCGGCGTCGCGGGGGCAGGCGCTGACGGTCCTGGAGTGCTCGGGCCGGGCCGGAATGCTGAACACGGTGCTGCATCGGGCGCCGCGGTCGACGCGGGTGCTGCTGATCGGTGCGTGCATGACGGAGGACGTGTTCCGCCCGGTGGTCGGCATCTACAAGGACATCACGGTGACGATGTGCATGGCGTACCCGCCGGAGGAGTTCGCGGGGACGCTGGGGCGGATCGCGAAGGGCGCGGTGGATGCGGGCTCGCTGATCACCGCGGAGGTGGGGTTCGGGGAGGTGGACGCGGCGTTCGCCATGCTGGCCGCGCCGGACGACCACGTGAAGGTACTGGTCAGGCCCTGACACACCAAAGGGGGCCCGAACCATACGGTTCAGGCCCCCCAAGGCAACGTTCGAGCGCCGCTACGGCAACTGCGCCGCCCTGGCCTCGCGCCGGTTGTCCCGGAAGTTGTTCACCCGGCGGGCCGTGGCGAAGAGGGGGATCACCGCGCCCAGGACCAGCTGCAGCGCACAGCCCGTCTGGAGGAGCAGCTGACCGCCCGGCGCCTCGAAGGCCCACGCGGCGAGGAGCCCCATGGCCGCGACGATCCAGGCCAGCATCGCCACCGCGAGCGGACCCCGCGGCTTCGGGTACTCGACCCGGCTCACCATGAGCCACGCCGTACCGACGATCGCGAGCAGCGTCGCCACGAACGGCAGCTCAAGAAGCACGACCGAGACGACCGTCAGCGCACCGAACGGCGACGGCATGCCCTGGAAGGTGCCGTCCTTCACGGTCACGCACGAGAATCTCGCAAGCCGCAGCACCACCGCAAGCAGCACCACGATCGCGCCGACCGCCGCCATCCGCTGGTGCGCGTCGTCCGCGACCATGCCGTAGACGAGGACGAAGTACGCGGGGGCCAGACCGAAACTGATCAGGTCCGAGAGGTTGTCCAGCTCCGCGCCCATCGGCGAGGACCGCAGCTTGCGCGCCACGAGCCCGTCGAAGAGGTCGAAGACGGCCGCGCAGAGCATCAGGATCACGGCGGTCGCGGCGGAGTGCCGCGCCATGCCGCTTTCGGTGCTGCCCTGCACGTACGGGATGAGGATGCCCGTGGTGGTGAAGTACACCGCCATGAAGCCGCACGTCGCGTTGCCGAGCGTGAGGGTGTCCGCTATTGAGAGGCGGAGTGAGAGAGGCATCTCCTCGTCGGCCTCGTCCTCCGCCGCCTCCGGAACCCACCCGGCCTGTGTCTCAGGATCAACCACGGTCAATGCGAGTCACCCCAGCCACGGTCTTCTGACCGACCTCGACGTCCGCCTCGACACCCTCGGGGAGGTAGATGTCGACGCGTGAGCCGAAGCGGATCAGGCCGATCCGCTCGCCCTGCTCGACCTTCGTGCCCTGGGGCACGTAAGGAACGATGCGCCGCGCGACCGCGCCCGCGATCTGGATCATCTCGATGTCACCGAGCTCGGTGTCGAAGTGCCAGACAACGCGCTCGTTGTTCTCGCTCTCCTTGTTGAACGCCGGGACGAACCCTCCGGGGATGTGCTCCACGGACGTCACCGTGCCCGCGAGGGGCGCGCGGTTGACGTGGACGTTCAGCGGGCTCATGAAGATCGCGACGCGGGTGCGCCCGTCCTTCCACGGCATGATGCTCTGCACCACACCGTCGGCCGGCGAGATGACCCGGCCCTGGGAGATCTCGCGCTCGGGGTCGCGGAAGAACCACAGCATGCCCGCAGCGAGTGCGGTGGTCGGTACGGCGACGGCCGCGGCGCCCTTGGAGCGGCGCGCGCGGACGAGGCTGATGGCCGCGGTGGCGACGGTCGGCAGGAGCCACGGCGATGCTCCGCGCGCAAGACGACCCTTGAGGATGCCATCGCGTGGTGCAGAGGTTTGGCTGTGGGGCATGGATGACCTTCGTAGCGGATGATGCCGCGCAGGAACGGGGGACGGCGGCTTTTCCGGGATGCTATCGGTTGCGAGCCACAACTGGGCAAGCCAGGAAGCTGAGTCGACGGCTGAAGAGTGTTGACAGGGTGTGATCTTCTTCTCGATGAAAACACCCCAAACCAGGCATCTAGCCCTGGAATCGATACTCTTCGAGCAGTCGCCGACCAATGATCATTTTCTGGATTTCGGCGGTACCTTCACCGATCAGCAGCATCGGAGCCTCGCGGTAGAGGCGCTCGATCTCATACTCCTTCGAGAAGCCGTAACCGCCATGAATCCGGAACGCGTCCTCTACGACTTCTTTGCAGTATTCGGATGCGAGGTACTTCGCCATCCCTGCTTCGAGGTCGTTTCGTTCCCCAGAGTCCTTTTTGCGTGCTGCGTTCACCATCATCGCATGAGCGGCCTCGACCTTGGTAGCCATCTCGGCCAGCTTGAACTGAATCGCCTGGTGCTGAGCGATCGCCTTGCCGAAAGTGTGGCGTTGCTGGGCGTATGAGACACCCAACTCAAATGCACGCTGAGCGACACCGCAGCCACGCGCCGCGACATTCACGCGGCCGACTTCGACGCCGTCCATCATTTGGTAAAACCCTCGGCCGGTGACCCCGCCGAGCACGCGATTGGCCGGAATGCGCAGTCCGTCCATGATGAGTTCGGTCGTGTCGACGCCCTTGTAACCCATCTTGTCGATCTTCCCGGGGATGGTGAGGCCGGGGCGGACCTCTCCGAAACCGGGCTCCTTCTCGACGAGGAAGGTCGTCATCGACTTGTGGGGCGCCGTGCCCTCGGGGTGTCCTTCGTCACTTCGGCACAGAACGGCCACCAGAGTCGACGTGCCGCCGTTCGTCAGCCACATCTTCTGACCATTGAGGACGTACTCGTCGCCGTCCTTGACGCCCTTGGACGTGATCGCCGACACATCGGAGCCGAGCGCCGGCTCCGACATGGAGAACGCGCCGCGCACCTCGCCGGCCGCCATCCGCGGAAGGAAGGTGTCCTTCTGCTCCTGCGTGCCGTGCTGCTTGAGCATGTAGGCGACGATGAAGTGGGTGTTGATGATGCCGGAGACCGACATCCAGCCACGCGCTATCTCCTCGACGCACAGGGCGTACGTGAGAAGCGACTCACCCAGGCCGCCGTACTCCTCCGGGATCATCAGGCCGAAGAGGCCCAACTCCTTGAGGCCGTCCACGATCTGCTGCGGGTACTCGTCGCGGTGCTCGAGTTCCGTCGCGACCGGAATGATCTCCTTGTCGACGAAGTCCCGGACGGTGGACAGGATCTCCTGCTGGATGTCCGTGAGACCTGCGGTCTGGGCGAGTCGGCTCATGGCTACTTCTTCTCCTGGCTCTTCTTGGGGATGTCCACCAGCTCCGGGCGGCCGGGCTGCTCGCCGCCGCGCTCCTTGATGTACGTCTCGGTGGGGACCATCACCTTGCGGCGGAACACGCAGACCAGCGTGCCGTCCTGCTTGTAGCCCTTGGTCTCCACGTAGACGATCCCGCGGTCCGACTTGGACTTCGACGGGGTCTTGTCGAGGACCGTGGTCTCGCCGTAGATCGTGTCGCCGTGGAAGGTCGGCGCCACGTGCTTGAGCGACTCGACCTCCAGGTTGGCGATCGCCTTGCCCGAGACGTCCGGCACGGACATGCCCAGGAGCAGCGAGTAGATGTAGTTGCCCACGACGACGTTCTTCCCGAAGTCGGTCGTCTTCTCCGCATAGTTGATGTCCATGTGGAGGGGGTGGTGGTTCATCGTCAGGAGACAGAAGAGGTGGTCGTCGTACTCGGTGACCGTCTTCCCGGGCCAGTGCTTGTAGACGTCCCCGACGGTGAACTCTTCGTAGGTGCGGCCGAACTGCATGAGTCTTACGCCTCCGGGGCTTCGAACTTGGAGGTGCGGGTCATGCCGGCGGCACGCCCCTTGCCGGAGATGACCAGGGCCATCTTGCGGCTGGCCTCGTCGATCATCTCGTCGCCGAGCATCGCCGAACCCTTCTTGCCGCCGGCCTCGGAGGTGCACCACTCGTACGCGTCCAGGATCAGCTCGGCGTGGTCGAAGTCCTCCTGGGACGGCGAGAAGACCTCGTTGGCCGCCTCGACCTGACCGGGGTGCAGGACCCACTTGCCGTCGAAGCCGAGCGCCGCGGCGCGGTTCGCGACCTCGCGGTAGCCGTCGACGTTCTTGATCTGGAGGTAAGGGCCGTCGATCGCCTGGAGGTTGTTGGCGCGGGCGGCCATCAGGATCTTCATCAGGATGAAGTGGTAGGCGTCCGCCGGGTAGCCGGGCGGCTGCTCGCCGACGACCAGGGACTTCATGTTGATGGAGGCCATGAAGTCGGCCGGGCCGAAGATGATCGTCTCGACGCGCGGGGACGCCTGCGCGATCGCGTTGACGTTGTTGAGGCCCTGCGCGTTCTCGATCTGCGCCTCGATGCCGATCTTGCCGACCTCGAAGCCCATCGTCTTCTCGATCTGGGTCAGGAGCAGGTCGAGCGCGACGACCTGGTCGGCCGTCTGCACCTTCGGCAGCATGATGCAGTCGAGGTTCTGGCCCGCGCCCTCGACGACCGTGACGACGTCGCGGTACGTCCACTCGGTCGTCCAGTCGTTGACGCGCACGACCCGCGTCTTGCCCGTCCAGTCGCCCTCGTTGAGGAACTTGACGATGGTGTGCCGGGCCTCCGGCTTGGCGAGCGGCGCGCAGGCGTCCTCCAGGTCGAGGAAGACCTGGTCGGCGGGGAGGCCCTGGGCCTTCTCCAGGAAGCGCGGGTTCGAGCCGGGGACCGCCAGGCAGGAGCGGCGCGGGCGCAGGCGGTTGATGGGCGCGGTCATGCGGGGACCTCCAGAGGGTCGAGCTTGTTCGCTTTCCGGATCTCGTCGACGATACGGCCGATGATCTCCGTGATGCCGAAGTCCTTCGGGGTGAAGACGGCGGCCACACCCGCCGCCTTCAGGTCCTCGGCGTCGCTGTTGGGGATGATGCCGCCCGCGATCACGGGTATGTCGGGGGCCCCCGCCTCGCGAAGGCGCACCAGGACGTCCGGTACGAGCTGCGCGTGCGAGCCGGAGAGGATCGACAGGCCCACGGCGTGTACGTCCTCGGCGAGCGCGGCGTCGACGATCTGCTCGGGCGTGAGCCTGATGCCCTGGTAGACCACTTCGAAGCCGGCGTCACGCGCGCGTACCGCGATCTGCTCGGCGCCGTTGGAGTGCCCGTCCAGGCCCGGCTTGCCGACCAGGAAGCGCAGCTTGCCGGTGCCGAGGTCGGCGGCGGTCTTGGCGACCTTCTCGCGGACCAGGGCGAGCGGCGTGCCCTCCTCCGCGGTCACGGCCACCGGAGCGCTCGAGACGCCCGTGGGGGCCCGGAACTCGCCGAAGACCTCCCGCAGGGCGCCGGACCACTCCCCGGTCGTCACACCGGCGCGTGCGCACTCCAGGGTGGCCTCCATGAGGTTGCCCGTACCGGCGGCGACCTCCTTGAGCCGCTCCAGGGCCTTGCAGGGGCGCGGGTGGTTGAACGGCGGCTGGTAGCGGGTGTCGCGCCAGTGCTTGAGGGCGTTCACCACGCGGGTCTCGACGGCCGGGTCGACCGTCATGATCGCGGTGTCCAGGTCCGAGGTGAGCGGGTTCGGCTCGGTCGTCTCGTAGCAGTTGACGCCGACGATCTTGTCCTCGCCGCCCTCGATGCGGGCCCTGCGCTCGGCGTGCGAGGAGACCAGCTGCGACTTCAGGTAGCCGGACTCGACGGCGGCCATCGCGCCGCCCATCTGCTCGATGCGGTCGATCTCCGCCAGGGACTCCTCGACGAGGGACTCCACCTTGGCCTCGATGACGTGCGAGCCGTCGAAGATGTCGGCGTACTCCAGGAGGTCGCTCTCGTGCGCGAGCACCTGCTGGATGCGCAGCGACCACTGCTGGTCCCAGGGCCGGGGCAGGCCGAGCGCCTCGTTCCAGGCGGGCAGCTGCACGGCACGCGCGCGTGCGTCCTTGGAGAGCGTGACGGCCAGCATCTCCAGGACGATGCGCTGGACGTTGTTCTCCGGCTGGGCCTCGGTCAGGCCCAGGGAGTTGACCTGCACGCCGTAGCGGAAACGGCGCTGCTTGGGGTTGGTGATGCCGTACCGCTCGCGGGTGATCTGGTCCCAGATGCGGCCGAAGGCGCGCATCTTGCACATCTCCTCGATGAAGCGGACACCCGCGTTCACGAAGAAGGAGATGCGCGCGACCACGTCACCGAACTTCTCCTCGGGGACCTGCCCCGAGTCGCGTACGGCGTCGAGGACGGCGACGGCGGTGGACATCGCGTACGCGATCTCCTGCACCGGAGTGGCCCCGGCCTCCTGCAGGTGGTAGCTGCAGATGTTGATGGGGTTCCACTTGGGGATGTTCGCCACCGTGTACGTGATCATGTCGGTGGTGAGGCGGAGGGAGGGGCCGGGC
>NZ_SRIC01000142.1 GCF_004684775.1 Streptomyces sp. MZ04 | reverse complement strand
GCGTTGAGGGGGCTGCGTCGGGGGAGGTGGTGGTCACTCGTTCCATTGGTTCGCTGGTCCCTTGGCTGGACGAAGCCGATGTTGTCCTGGGGGCGGCGGATGGTGCTGTTCCGCTGCGGTCACTCGATCCCCTTACGCCGCTTCATCGGGTGCCGAGCGTGGGGGCGGCGGCCGAAGGGGGGCCGGTGGATCTGCTGATCGCCGCCGAGCAGCTCGGGTCCGCCGGGAAGACCCTGGAGATGGCCGCCCGGTATGCCCAGGAACGTACGCAATTCGGGCAAGCTATCGGGGCGTTCCAGGCCGTGAAGCACCTGTGTGCGCAGATGCTCGTCCGCGCCGAGGTCGCGCGCGGTGCCGTGTACGCCGCGGCCGTCACCGGCGACGTACTGGAGATCGCCGGGGCCAAGCTGCTCGCCGATGAGGCGGCGGTGCGGAACGCGCGGGACTGTCTGCAGGTGCACGGCGGGATGGGGTTCACCTGGGAGGCGGACGTGCATCTGCATCTCAAGCGGGCCTGGGTGCGGGCAGGGTTTGGGCAGTCGGCGGCCCAGGCGGAGGAGGAGCTTGCCGCGGCCCTGTGACGCGACAGGCTTCTCGTGCTCAATGTGACGCTGTGCAGTCGATGTGACGCCGCGTGTGAACTGTGAACTGTGGTGCCGCCGTGCGGAGAGTGATCGACTTGTGAAGTCTGTGAAGCGGGGGGAAGCTGCAGAGCGTCGATATCGGGTTGTGTCCTAGGCGTGACTCGTCACGGCACGGAGTCGGGCTTCCGCTCCGGTACCTTGTGTGGGATGCGAATGGTTCTGAGGCCGAGCCATGCCGGTGTTGCCCCTGAGGCGGCTCCGGGCCCGGCGTTGCGCGCCGCTCGCAGCGCAGGAAGGCGCATCGCGCCCGCCTGTTCGACCCCCGGCAGCACGCGTCGCACAGTATGCCGCACGCGTACTCCTTCGCGCTGGAATATGCCCGAAGCGCTTGTTGGGGTGACTGAACGTCAACCATGCTGTCTCCCAAGGGGATCACGTTCCGTGACCCTGTGGAGTCGCGAGGCGATGTGTCCGCCGGTTCGGATGGTGTGAGCGGTGCAGGTGCTTCAAGTTCAGCTGGAGGTCAGGCCCGACCCCGCGGAAGTGGGGCGGGCCCGCAGGTGGGCGCGTTCGCGGCTCGCCGGTTCCGGCATAGGGGTCGATGAGCCACTGGCCGAGACGCTGATCCTGCTGATCTCGGAGCTCGTCACCAACGCCGTTGTGCACACGGGCTGTCCGGCCGTGCTCCGCATGGTGCTCCCCGATACCCCTGACGTGGCCGAAGAGGCCGCGGGGCAGGTCGTGGGCACCGTCAGGGTCGAGGTCGCCGACGCGAGCGCCCGCCCGCCGCGGCAGCGCCACGCGGACGGCGAGGAGACCAACGGCCGGGGCCTCGAACTCGTCGACGGTCTCGCCGACCGCTGGGGCTGGCAGGCCGAAGGCGCCGGCAAGAGCATCTGGTGCGAGGTGGACCGGTGCGAGCAGGGAGTCGGCGCGGTGGCGTTCGACGGCGCGACCTATGGCGACGTGGCGTACGAGGCCGTCTGAGCTGTCGCGTACGCGCGTACGGCGGCCTTCTGGGCTGTCGCGTACGCGGCCTTCTGAGCTTCCGGCGGGCACCCCTGGCCCCGTCCCCGGCCGACTGCGCCCCTGACGCCTGTTCCGGGCTCCCGCATGCGCCGTCGCGTGCCACGATGCGCGGCCGTGCGCGGGCGGTACAAAAGCGGCATAATTCATTAATCACCGGACGGGTGTTGACGTACCGTGTCCGATTGATCACGCTTATGTGCAGCGATTCGCCGCGAGGGGACGCCGAGGGACGGTGGTGTGTGTGGCCCGGACCTTGGCGAGACGTGGGTCGCCATTCGGCGTCAGTCCCTTCGGGGCCGAGAGTGACAGGGCTTGTTCGCCGAAGCCGGATGGCGGCGCGTGCGGCAACGCGCTCGGGGCGGGAGCCGGGGCGCCGCCATCCGAAGGCTCCTTACGGGGTTCACGGCACGGTCGCCCCCGCGGGCCTCACAGCACCGCCACCGGCGCCACCGGTGAACCCGTACCGCCGATGAACGGCTCGGGCATCGCGGAGAGCAGGAAGCTGTAGCGGGAAACTTCTGCACAGGCTGTGGACAACTTTTCCAGGTTCCAGTTCTGGCCCTGGAGCATCCCCATCTCGACGAGGTCGAGTGCGTGCACCGGCAGCCACAGGTTCTCGATCTCGGGCGGGAAGATCTCGAAGGTGAGGGTGTCGTTGGCGACCGCCGCGACGTCGCGCGCGTGGAACCACTCCGGGGTGCGGATCGAGAGCCCCGGTGACGGATAGCCGTACGCGTGCTTGTCGCCCGCCAGATAGATCTGGATCTGCCCCGTGCGTACGAGGACGATGTCGCCGGCGCGGACCGTGACGCCCCCGAACTCCTCGGCCTCGGCCAGGTCTTCGGGCGTGACGGCGTGATCGCCCGGCAGCCGGTCCACTCCCTTGGCGCGGGCGACGTCGAGCAGTACGCCGCGCGAGACGAGGTGCGGGATCTTGTCGATGCCGCTGAACTGGGCGCCGGTGTGCGGCGTGATGGTGTCCGCGGGGCGGCCGTTGTAGATCTTTCCCGAGTGTGACGCGTGGGTGAGCGCGTCCCAGTGGGTGGCCGTCTGGAGGCTCATCGTGACGACGTCGTCGCTGGTGGCGACCGTGCCGGGGCCGAAGAGTTCCTGGTTGATCTGCGTCATGGAGTGGAGCGGATTGACCCGGCCGGGGATCAGGCCCGACTGGACGCCGTCCTCCTTGAGGGGCAGTGCGAGCGGGACGCGGTGGCCGCTGCGGATCCTGATGGCGGCCTCGCGGACGACCTCGTCGGTGATCAGGTTGAGGGTGCCGATCTCGTCGTCGGAGCCCCAACGGCCCCAGTTGTTCACGCGCTTGGCTATGTCGTGGAACTCGGGTGGCAGCGACATGAGTCCTCCCCGGGGCTTGTCTTTCGGTATCTGACGGGTCATAGAATCTAACGGTCCGTCAGAAACCGCGGGAAGGGGCCGGACGTGGGGAACTTCTTGGCAGGCAAGGTGGTGGCCGTCACCGGCGCCGGGCGCGGCATCGGCAGGGCCGTCGCGCTCGCCGCGGCGGCCGAGGGAGCGAGGGTCGTCGTCAACGACTACGGCGTCTCGATGGAGGGCGGTGAGCCGACCAGCGAGATAGCCGATGCGGTGGTCAAGGAGATCCAGGCGGTGGGCGGGGAGGCGATTGCCGTCGCCGACGACATCTCCACGATGGCGGGCGGGCAGCGGATCGTCGACGTCGCGCTCGCGGAGTACGGGCGTATCGACGGTGTGGTGTGCGTGGCCGGGATCCTGCGTGAGCGGATGCTCTTCAACATGTCCGAGGAGGAGTGGGACCCGGTGGTCGCCACGCACCTGAAGGGCACGTTCACCGTCTTCAGGGCCGCGTCCGCGGTCATGCGGAAGCAGGGCACGGGGACGCTGATCGGGTTCACCAGTGGCAACCATCAGGGGTCCGTCGCGCAGGCCAACTACAGCGCGGCCAAGGGCGGGATCATCTCGCTGGTGCGCAGTGCCGCCCTGGGGCTGAACAAGTACGGGGTGACCGCCAACGCCGTTGCCCCTGTTGCCCGTACGCGGATGTCGGCGAACGTACCGATGGAGCTGAAGGAGATCGGGGAGCCGGAGGACGTCGCCGCGCTCGTCACCTACTTGCTGAGCGACCGGGCGCGGGAGGAGAAGATCACCGGGCAGGTCTACACGGTCGCGGGGCCGAAGATCGCGGTGTGGGCGCAGCCGCGTGAGCTGCGGGCGGGGTATGTGGAGGGCGGCTGGACGCCCGAGAAGATCGCCGACTTCCTGCCGGGGACGGTGGGTGTCGATCCGATGCCGATGCTAGCGCAGCTGGAGGCCATGGCGAAGGCGGCGGCGGCCAAGGACCGGCCCAACGCGGGCCCTGGCGCGCGGCCGAACGCGTAGGCAGGGCCGGGAGCGTGGACTTCGGGTTCGGGGTCGAGGACGAGGAGTTCCGGGCGCGGGCGCGGGCGTGGCTCACCGAGCATCTCGTCGGCGACTTCGCCGGTGCGGTCGGTCGTGGCGGGCCGGGGAGTGAGCACGAGGGTGGTGCCGAACGCCGGGCCTGGGAGCGGGAGTTGGGGCGCGGCGGCTGGATCGGGCTCGGGTGGGACTCGGGATCGGACTCGGTCGCGTACGGGAATCGGCGGGCGACGCTGACCCAGCAGGTCGTCTGGGCCGAGGAGTACGCGCGGGTGCGGGCGCCGGGGCGGTACGGGCACATCGGCGAGAACCTGCTCGCGCCGACGCTCCTCGCGTACGGCACGCGGGAGCAGCGGGACGAGTTCCTGCCGGGCATCGCGCGCGGGGAGGTCCTGTGGTGCCAGGGGTACAGCGAGCCGGGTGCGGGGTCCGATCTGGCGGGGGTGCGGACGTCCGCGGTCCTGGAGTCGGGGTCGTACCGGGTGAGCGGGCAGAAGATCTGGACCTCGCTCGCGCACGAGGCCGACTGGTGTTTTGTGCTGGCGCGTACGGAAGTCGGTTCGCGGGGGCACGCGGGGCTCTCGTTCCTGCTGGTGCCGATGGATCAGCCGGGGCGGATCGAGGTGCGGCCCATCCGGCAGTTGACCGGGACGAGCGAGTTCAACGAGGTCTTCTTCGACGGGGCGGTTGCCAGTGCCTCGCATGTGGTGGGCGGCGTCGGCAACGGGTGGCGCGTGGCGATGGGGCTGCTCGGGTTCGAGCGGGGAGTCTCGACGCTGGTTCAACAGATCGGATTCGCGGAGGAGTTGGCGGGGGTCGTGCGGTGCGCGCTCGAATCGGGGGCGGACCGCGATCCCGTGCTGCGGGACCGGCTGGTGCGGCAGTGGGCCGAGCTGCGGGTCATGCGGTGGAACGCGCTGCGTACGTTGGGCAGTTCGGGGAGTTCTGACGGTTCTGGGGGCTCGGGGGCGCCCAGCGTCGCCAAGTTGCTGTGGGGCGGGTGGCATCAGCGGCTCGGGGAGCTGGCCATGGGAGTGCGGGGGGCTGCTGCCGCCGCCGGGCCGGGGGACTGGAGTGCGGAGTCCCCGTACGAACTCGACGCCCTGCAGCGGCTCTTCCTCTTCACGCGGGCCGACACGATCTATGGCGGCTCGGACGAGATTCAGCGGAACATCATCGCCGAGCGGGTGCTCGGTCTGCCGAGGGAGGCTCGATGAGGGGTGTCGTTTTCGACGGGCGGAAGGTCGACGTCGTCGATGACCTGGAGATACGGGATCCGGGTCCGGGGGAGGTGCTGGTCGCCGTCGCGGCGGCGGGGCTCTGCCACAGCGATCTGTCGGTGATCGACGGGACGATTCCGTTCCCGGTGCCGGTGGTGCTCGGGCACGAGGGCGCGGGTGTGGTGGAGGCGGTGGGCCCGGGGGTGACGCACGTCGCCGCCGGAGATCACGTCGCGCTCTCGACCATCGCGAGCTGCGGGGCCTGCGCCGAGTGCAACCGGGGGCGGCCGACCATGTGCCGCAAGGCGATCGGGATGCCTGACCGGCCGTTCTCGCGGGGCGGTGAGCCGTTGTACCAGTTCGCGGCGAACTCCGCGTTCGCGGAACGGACGCTCGTCAAGGCCGTGCAGGCGGTGAAGATCCCGGAGGACATTCCGCTGACGTCCGCCGCGTTGATCGGGTGCGGGGTGGTGACCGGGGTCGGGGCCGTGCTGAACCGCGCGAAGGTCGACCGCGGGGACAGCGTGGTCGTGATCGGTACGGGCGGCATCGGGCTCAACGTGCTGCAGGGAGCGCGGATCGCGGGGGCCACGAAGATCGTCGCGGTGGACTCGAACGCCGGGAAGGAGAAGGTGGCCCGGCAGTTCGGGGCGACGCACTTCCTGGAGTCGGTGGAGGGCGTGAGGTCGATCCTGCCGGACGGGGCCGACCACGCGTTTGAGTGCGTGGGCCGGGTGGAGCTGATCCGGGCGGCCATTGACCTGCTGGACCGGCATGGCCAGGCCGTCCTGCTCGGCGTCCCGCCGGCCACGGCCGAGGCGTCCTTCACCGTCTCCTCCCTGTTCCTGGACAAGTCGATCCTGGGCTGCCGCTATGGCTCGGCACGCCCGCAACGGGACTTCGCGCTGTACGCGGAGCTGTACGCGGAAGGGCGGCTGCTCCTTGACGAACTGGTGACGGCGACGTACCCCGTGGAGGACTTCGCGAAGGCGGCGGGGGACGCGGAGGCGGGGAGGGTGGCCAGGGGGGTCTTGACGTTCTGACGTCACTTGGCCTGTGGCGGCTGCCGGGTGATTCACCTGTGGTGGCGCCGCGTAATTCAGGGGCGGCTCACCCCGGTGGGAGCCTAACTTCGGGGGATGAGTTATCGGGATGTGGCGACCCGGCCAGTAGCCGCGTGGGGTGCCGTGGCGGTAGGGGCGCGGATGCCTGTGGCCATGGCGCCGCTTGCCCTGGTGTTTCTTGTGCGGGAGCGGCCCGGGGGTTATGTCCTGGGGGCGATGCTCGCAGCGGCGTACGTCGTCGGTGAGATCGTCGGGGCGCCGCTCCTTGGCATGCGGATGCGGGCCGAGCGGGCCCGGCCGCAGCTCGCGGTGGGGTTGGCCGTCGGCGCCCTCGGATTCGGGGTGCTGGGGGCGTTGCCCCAGGCCCACCCCGTGGTGCTCGGCGGCGCCGCCTTCCTGGCCGGTGCCGCGCCCGCCGCCGTCCCCGGCGGTCTCCGTGCCCTGCTCACCAGCCTCGTGCCCGAACACGCCGCCGCCCAGGCGCTGTCCGCCGAGTCGGTGCTCACCTTCAGCGTGTGGGCCGTATCGCCCGCCGCCGTCACGGGCCTCGCCCTCGGCGTCGCGCCGCAGCTGCCGCTGGTGCTCGCCGCCGTGCTCATGGCCTCCTCCGTGGCCGGCCTGTGGATGCTGCCGGTCGGCTGGCGGTCCGACGAGAACGACCGGGGCGGGGAGTCGATGGTTCGGATCATGGTCCGGGCCTGGCCGGTGTATGTGACGGGTGCCGCCAGTCTCTCGCTGCTCGCCCTCGCCGAGCTGGTACTCCCCGCGCTGCTCGAGCAGCGCGGCATCGAGGTCGGCTGGGCGGGCCCCCTGCTCGCCGGGCTCGCCATCGGGTCGGCCGTCGGGTCGCTGGTGTACGGGCTGCGCAGCTGGCCGGGGCGGCTGCGCACGCAGAGCATGGTGCTGATGTTCGCGGTGTCCGGAGTCGTCGCCGTCGTCGCGCTGATGCCGAGCACCGCACTGATCGCCGCGGGCCTCGTCGTCGCTGGGCTGCTGCAGGCCGGCGCGATGCTGACCCGGAACCTGACCCTGCGCGAGGTCCTGCCGCCGAGCGCGCTCGCCGCCGGATATTCGGTCATGTACGCGTCCGTCGGCGCCGGTTACGCGGCCAGCGGCTCCCTCGCGGGCGGCCTGCTCACCGTCGTCGCACCGTCGACCGCCATCCTCGCCGGGGTCGGCCTCACCCTCGTACTGACGGTGGTGGGCGTGCTCGGCGAGGTCAAGCCGTCACCGTCCGGCGAGGTCAAGCCGTCACCGTCCGGCGAGGTCAAGCCGTCACCGTCCGGCGAGGTCGAGCCGTCACCGTCCGGCGAGGTCAAGCCGTCACCGTCCGGCGACGCGGACGTCCTGGAACGTGCGCCGGTACGCGGTGGGAGTGACACCGAGAGCCGCCTGTAGGTGCTGCCGCATCGACTGGGGCGTTCCGAAGCCCGACTCGCGGGCCACCTGGTCGACCGACAGATCGCTCGACTCCAGCAGGTGCCGCGCCCGCTCCACGCGCTGCTGGGCCAGCCACTGGCCGGGGCTGACGCCCACCTCCTCGCGGAAGCGGCGCGTGAAGGTGCGTACGGACATGGACTCCTGGCCGGCCATGTCGCGCAGCTGGATCGGCTGGTGCAGGTGGCCGAGCGCCCAGCCGCGGGCCGTGGTGGTGGTCGCCAACTGGGGCTCGGGGACGGGGCGTTGGATGTACTGCGCCTGGCCGCCGTCCCGGTGCGGCGGCACCACCGTGTAGCGCGCGACCTCGTTGGCCACCGCCGAGCCGTGGTCGCCGCGTACGACATGGAGGCAGAGGTCGACACCCGCCGCCACGCCCGCCGATGTGAGCACATCGCCGTCGTCGATGAACAGGACGTCGGCGTCGACAGTGATCTGGGGGAAGAGCCGCTGGAAGCGCTCGGCCGACGACCAGTGCGTGGTCGCCCTGCGGCCGTCGAGGTAGCCCGCCGCCGCCAGGACGTAGCCGCCCGTGCAGATGGCGATCAGGCGGGTGCCCGGCCTGATGTGGGCGAGGGCGGCGGCGAGTTCGTCGGTCAGCCTGCCCTCCTCGTAGACAGGACCCAGTTCGTACGACGCCGGGACCACGACCGTGTCGGCGGTGGCAAGCACCTCGGGGCCGTTCTCGACGAGGATGGCGAAGTCCGCGTCGGTGCGGACCGGGCCCGGCGGGCGGATCGAGGCGGTGATCACCTCGTACAGGCGCGTGCCCTCGCTGTCCCTCGTACGCCCGAAGATCCGTTGCGGAATGCCGAGTTCGAAGGGGATCACGCCGTCCAGGGCAAGGACGACGACGCGGTGCCGGGGGGTGCTGGATTCGCCGGTCGCTGAGGCCATGGCCCGATTCTAGCGAAGGCTGTCCTTCGGGCCACTCGATCGTGACAGGCGGTGGCCCGATCCTGATGGACGTGACACAGACAGAGCTGACCAAGACGTCCGAGGCGCCCACGCGGGCCCCGCGGCCCCGACGCACCCGCCGCATCCACCGCGCCTGGTTCGTCGCCGCCGTCACCTTCGTGACGATCATCGGCGCCGCAGCCTTCCGGTCGCTGCCGGGGCTGCTCATCGACCCGCTGCACCAGGAGTTCCACTGGTCGCGCGGCACGATCGGGCTCGCGGTCTCCATCAACCTCGCGCTGTACGGGCTCACCGCGCCGTTCGCCGCCGCGCTGATGGACCGGTTCGGCATCCGCAAGGTCGTCGCCGTCGCGCTCGTCGTGATCGCGCTCGGGTCCGGCCTGACCGTCTGGATGGAGTCCGCGTGGCAGTTGCTGCTGTGCTGGGGGCTGCTCGTCGGCCTCGGGTCGGGTTCGATGGCGCTCGCCTTCGCCGCGACCGTCACCAACCGGTGGTTCACCACGCGCAAGGGCCTGGTCACCGGCATCCTCACGGCCGCGTCCGCCTCCGGCCAGCTGATCTTCCTGCCGCTGCTCTCCTGGATCGTCGACCAGCACGACTGGCGGCCTGCCGCGGTGACGGTGTCGCTCGCCGCCTTCGCGGTGGTCCCCTTCGTCTGGCTGCTGCTGCGCGACCACCCGGCCGACGTGGGCCTGAAGCCGTACGGCTCCGAGGAGTTCGTGGAGAAGCCGCCGCCGGTCACGGGGGCCGCGCGGCGCGCGGTCACGGTGCTCTTCAAGGCGGCCCGCACCGGACCCTTCTGGCTGCTCGCCGGTACCTTCGCGATCTGCGGAGCCTCGACGAACGGCCTGGTCCAGACGCACTTCGTGCCCGCCGCGCACGACCACGGCATGCCGGTCACGGCCGCCGCGTCGCTGCTCGCCGTCATCGGGGTCTTCGATGTGATCGGGACGATCGCCTCCGGCTGGTTCACCGACCGGTTCGACGCGCGCAGGCTGCTCGCCGTGTACTACGCGCTGCGCGGCATCTCGCTGCTCTTCCTGCCGATGCTGCTCGCGCCGTCCGTGCAGCCCCCGATGATCTTCTTCATCGTCTTCTACGGCCTCGACTGGGTGGCGACGGTGCCGCCGACCCTGGCGCTCTGCCGCGAGCAGTACGGCGACGACAGCGCGATCGTCTTCGGGTGGGTGCTCGCGTCGCACCAGGTGGGCGCGGCTGTGGTGGCCTTCGCCGGCGGTGTCGCGCGGGACACCTTCGGGTCGTACGACGTCGTTTGGTACGCCTCGGGCGCGCTGTGCGCGGCGGCCGCGCTGATGGCCCTGGTGATCCGGCGGCGGGGCGAGGGGGCGGGGGTGCGGCCCGCTCACGCGTAAGGAGTGAGGGTCCGGCCCGCTCTCACGTGGCGAAGCGGCCGAACCTGCCCCGGTGGAACAGCAGCGGATCCGCCTCGTCCTCGTCGGCGGCCCCGAGCGCCTCCACCCGGCCGATCACGATCAGGTGGTCGCCGCCGGTGTGCACGGCCTGGATCGTGCAGTCGATCCAGGCCGGTACGCCGGACAGGCGGGGCGAGCCGGTGACCGGCGCCGCGTCGTGGTCCACGCCCGCGAACTTGTCGGCGCCGCTGACGGCGAAGCCGCGGCACAGCTCGCCCTGGTCGGCGCCCAGGACGTTCACGCAGAAGACGCCCGCGCGCGCGATCCGGGGCCACGTCGTCGACGTACGCGCGACCATGAACGAGACGAGGGGCGGGTCGAGGGAGAGGGAGGAGAAGGACTGGCAGGCGAATCCGGCCGGGCCCGGTTCGCCTTCCGATGCCGGTGCCGTGACAACGGTCACGCCGGTGGCGAAGTTCCCGAGCACTCGCCGGAATTCGCCCGGATCGAGCGGCGCCCGTTCGTCGTCGCCCACGGCCCGCAGCTGCGGGCGCGGCAAGGCCTCGACCGGGCCGGTGGTGGTCGATGCCCCGACCGACCTGAGGTATCGGACGGCGGTGGCCGCCATCCCAGCGTGTCCCATCACATCAACCATTGAAGCTGACGGGCCGTCAGATGGGAAGGGGCGGGGAGAGGCGGGGAGGCTGGACGATCGGCGGCACGGAGGACGACCCGGAGCTGTACGTGGATCTGGGCAGTGTGTACGAACCGGAAATCGAGATCCTGGTCAAGGACTGAGCTACGGCTGGGACTGAGCCACACCTCTCCGAGGCGTCAACGTCCTTCGTACGAAGGGGAACGTCGCTCCACGAAACTGGCCACGCCCTCGTTCGCGTCCGCCGTCGTCATGTTGATCTCCTGCGCGGCGGCCTCCGCGGCGAAGGCTGTCGCGCGGTCCGATTCGAGGGCGGCGTTGACCAGTTGCTTGGTCATCGCGATGGCCCGTGTCGGCCCGGTGGCCAGGCGTTCCGCCCAGGCGCGGGCCGTCTTCTCCAGTTCGTCGGCGGGTACGACGCGATTGACGAGCCCGAGGCGTTCGGCGTCCGCGGCGGGCAGCGAATCCCCGAAGAACATCAGCTCCTTCGCCCGCTGCGGCCCCACGAGGCGCGGCAGCAGATAGGCCCCGCCGCCGTCCGGCACGAGGCCGCGCCGCACGAACACCTCGATGAACTTGGCCGGTTCGGCGGCGATGACCAGGTCGCAGGCGAACGCGAGATGCGCGCCGATCCCGGCCGCCGTCCCGTTGACCGCGGCGATCACCGGCTTCTCGCAGTCGAGGACGGCCGCGATGAGGCGCTGGGCGCCGAGCCTGATGGTGCGGGCCACGTCGCCGGGGACGCGTTCGCCGCCGCTCGGCGCGCCCCGCAGATCGGCGCCGGCGCAGAAGCCCTTGCCGGTGGCGGTGAGTACGACGGCGCGGACGGTGGGGTCGGCGGAGGCGTCGGCGAGCAGCGAGATGACGCGTTCGCGCTGGTCCCAGGTGACGGCGTTCATGGCTTCGGGGCGGTTGAGGGTGATCCACGAGACGCCGTTGTCAGTGGCGTGGAGTACCAATGAGTCGAGGGACATTTCGGGGGAGATGTCGAGGGGCATTTCGGGGGAGGTCGGCATGCGGGAGTGGCTCCGTTTCGTACGGGGGTGGGTTCGGTCAGCGGCAGACGGCGAGCGCGTCGAGTGCGACGGCCCCCTGCCCCCGCGGCAGCACCATCAGGGGGTTGATGTCCAACTCCGCAAGATCACCCCCCAGTTCAAGCGCCATCCGCTGCACCCGCAGGACCACCTCGACGAGCGCGTCGACATCGGCGGGCGGCGCCCCGCGCACGCCGTCCAGCAAAGCCCGCCCCCGCAACTCGGACAGCATCGCCGCAGCCTGGTCCTCCCCGAAGGGCGGCACCCGCACGGCCACGTCCCGCAGGACCTCGACCAGTACGCCCCCGAGTCCGACCGTCACCGTCGGCCCGAACAGCTCGTCCTGCGTGACCCCGACCACCATCTCGACGCCCCGCTCCACCATCTGGCAGACCAGTACGCCGTCCAGCGCGATCCCCTCGTAGCGCGCGATGTCGGTCAGCTCCCGATAGGCGTCCCGCACCTGGCTGGCCGAGGTCAGCCCGATCTTCACCAGGCCGAGTTCGCTCTTGTGGGCGAGCCGCGCACCGGACGCCTTCATCACCACCGGGTAGCCGACGAGCCCCGCCGCCCGCACGGCCGCCGCCGCGCTGGTCACCAACTGCTCGCGCGGTACGCGAATCCCGTACGCGCGCAGCAGCTGCTTCGCCGCGTACTCGCTCAACTCCTTGCCCGGCCGCATCAGGGCCTGGGCCTTGCGGAAGGACGGCGACGCGGTGCGGGGCGCGTCGGCGAAGGGGGAGCGGTAGCCGGCCGTGAAGCGGTGGTGGTCGAGATAGGCGCGCACCGCCGTGATGCAGTTGGCGAAGGTGCGGAAGGTGGCGACGCGCGAGGAGCCGAGCAGCGTCGTGCGGTAGGCCTCCTCGGTGCCGACGGGCGAGCCCCACACCACGCACACCAGCTTGTCCGTCTGTTCCGCCGCGTCCACCAGGTCCTGCGCGAGCTTGTCGCTCATGGGCGGAAAGGGGCCAGTGATGGGGCAGATGAGTACCCCTGCCTCCGGATCGTCCAGGATCGCGTCGATGATCTTCCGGCCGCGCCAGTCGCCGACCGGATGCCCGCCGTTGTCGACGGGGTTGGCGACGTTCAGATAGTCCGGTATCCACTGGTGCAGCTCCGCCTGCTTGGCACCGGAGAGGGTGGGGAGCCGCAGCCCCGCCTCGGTCGCCAGGTCCGAGAAGTGCGCGCCCGTGCCGCCCGAGATCGAATAGACGACGACGCCGTCGGCCTGCGGTGCCCGCGCGCGGGCCAGCAGGGCGGAGGTGTCCTGGAGTTCGTCGAGTCCGTCCACGCGGATCACGCCGTACTGCCGCATCGCCGCGTCGACGACCGCGTCGGCGCCGGTGAGCTTGCCGGTGTGTGAGGCGGCCATCTTGGCGCCGGTCTCGGTGCGGCCGACCTTCACGGCGACGACGGGCACGCCGTGCCGGGCGGCCCGGTCGGCGGCGAGCAGGAAGGAGCGGCCGTCCTTGAGGCCCTCGACGTAACAGGCGATGGCCCCGACCTCCGGTTTCTCGGCGAAGTAGGAGATGAAGTCGGCGGTCTCCAGGTCGGCTTCGTTACCGGTGGGCGCCCAGTGGGAGAGGCGTACGCCGATCTCCTGCAGCGTGAAGACGGGGCGTCCCTGGTGGCCGGACTGGGTGATCAGGGCGATCGCCGGTCCGTCCAGGTCGTCGCGGAACTTCTCGAAGGCGTTGAGGTTGGTGTTCGGCCCGAGCAGTCGCAGCCCCGAGCGCTCGACGGCGGCGGTGAGGCGGGCCTGGGCGGCCGCGCCCGCCTCGCCGGTCTCGGCGAACCCGGAGGCGAAGGCGACGGCGAACTTCACCTTGGACTCGGCGAGTTCCTCGATCACGGGCAGCGGATCGCTGACGAGGAGTACGGCCAGATCGACCTGTTCGGGCAGGTCGGCGACGGAGGGGAAGCAGCGTATGCCGAAGACGGACTGACGCGTTGGGTGCACCGGATGCAGCCGGGCGCCGCCGCGCTCGGCCCAGGCGACGAGCTGGCGCGTGATGCCGGTGTTGGGCCGTCCTTCGGCGTCCGAAGCGCCGATGACGGCGACGGACTCGGGGCGGAAGAACCGGTCGAGGTCCGGTACCTCTGCGTGCAGAGGGCGTCCGCTGACGTCCAGGTCGTCCGCCGTGGCGGCCTGGCCGTGGACGCTGGGCGCCGGGGCTTCGCCGCAGGCCACAACACGCGCGCGGCGGGGGTCGGTGGTGAAGGTGCCGTAAGTCGATCCAAGCATCGGTCCGCCCGCTCCTGTGTGACAGCAACTCAACTGACGCATAGTCAGATTACTGAACTGACGCTGTGTCAGGAACAGTGCTGCACGCAAAGCCTGCGAGCGGGTCGGGAACCGGGGCCGCCTTACTCATCCGTACCCAGGTGCCCGGCAGTGCTACCCCGTCCCAGCGGCAGGAGCCGCCGGGACGGGGCAGTACAAGCCATCGGGGGGGCGGGGTCAGGTGCCGGGGTCAGGCGCCCAGGCGGACGAGCTTCGCCTCCGACGGCACCCCGGCGCTGTCCACGGCGAGCACGTAGTAGTCGCCGGGCGGCGCCGACGCCGGGTTGGCGGGGACGGCCACGGTCAGCTCCCAGCCCGTGTCGGTCTCCCTGCGCTCCCGCACGTCGAGCCAGACGTAGCGCTGGTCCATCTCGTTGCCATGGGTCGTGGAGCCGAGGCGGACGACGGCGACGCGGGTGCGGCCGTCGGCACTCGCACCGGAGACGGGCAGCGTGAACTCGCCGCCGTAGCGCAGCACTTCACCGCCCGTCGAGGTGAGTTCGCCGATCGAGGGGCGCGGGCCGCGCCACAGGTAGGGCGGGTAGTAGCGCTCCGCGTCGGTGTGCGTGTACGTCCACTTGTAGCCCTTGTCGCCAGGGTTGCGCTCATTGCCGAAGCCGCCGGTGCTGCCCGCCTTGAACAGGGTGCCGTCCGGCTGGAGCAGGGCGGTGGAGTGGTAGCGGCGGTCGGTGAGGTTGCTCGCGGCCGGGGTGAACTTCTCCGTCACGGGGTCGAAGAGCTCGGACTGTTTGACCGGGTTCTTGTTCATGTCGCCCCAGCCGTTCGCCGAGCCGCCGCTGACCAGCACGCTGCCGTCGGCCAGGAGCGTGGCGTCGCACAGCACGCGGCCGTTCCTGAGCCCGGGGATCCGCCGCCAGGCCCGCTGGTCGGCGAGGTCCCGGGACGCGTCCAGGTCGAGGATCTCGGCCGTGGCGGTGCTCGGCTGGTCGGCGCTCAGCGTGCGGTGGTCGGTCTGCGACTCGTGCTGGCCGCCGACCGCGAGGATCCTGGCCCTCGGGCTGTCGGCCTCGATGGGCAGAAGCACCATCGAGCCGTACGTCGGATAGCTCCGCGAGCCCTTGGTGCGCATCCGGTAGACGCGGTCGGCGCGCTGGAGCGGGGTGTCGGAGTCCGGGGCATAGTCGTAGAGCCAGGTCCTGTTGGACTCGACGAGTGCGAGGGCGGCGCCGTCGTCGGGGCCCTTCGGCAGGACGTAGACGTATGGATACGTGGCGAGGGACTCCCTCTTGCCGAGCTTCTTGGTGTCGATGAGCCGCACGGTGCCGAGATCGACGAGCTGCTCCGTCGCCGGGTCGAAGATCTCGTAGCTGTTGCCCGAACTGGTCCAGAAACCATCGGCGTCGCCGTCGTTCCCGTTGCCCTCGAGAACCTTGCGCGAGCCCGAGCTGATCAGCATCCGGCCGTCCGGGAGGCAGGTCACCGTGGGATACCAGCGGACCTGGCTCATCGGCTGGTCCACGAGCGTCCAGCCACCGGACTTGGTGGGGTCGTAGATGTGCATGTGGCCGCCGTTGCTGCTGTGGCCCTCATGCGACAGGCCGGGCGGGATGACATGGCCGCCGGCCACGAAGAGCCGCCCGTCGGGGAGATGGGCGCTGCCGCCGCAGAAGATGTTCTGCCGGTCGGGGCCGCCGTTCCCGTCCATGATCCGGTCGGTCGTCCTGAGCGTGGCGACGTCGAGGGCGCGGGCCTCCATGTCGTCGAGGCCGTAGACGTTCCACAGCCACTGGCCCTTCTGGCCGGGGTCGGGCTTGGGGGAACCGTCCTTGTTCCGCTGCCGCGGCGAGGACCACATGATGATCTCCTGGCCCGCGCCCTTGCGGAGCTGGGCCGCGTGCACGGCGACGATCTCGAGGTCGAGCTCCTTGTCGTCGGGGCCCGCGTGCCGCCACTCGCCGGCGGTCGGCTCGATCCAGACGGGGACGGTCGTCCCGTCATGGACGGAGCTCACGTCCAACTGGTCGGCGGGCCCGAAGGGGTCACCGGTCTTCTTCGGAACCACCCATACGACGGCGTCCTTGCCGGCCGCGACCTTGACGGTCACCTTCGCGCCCTGCCGGGCCCGCGGTCCCGCCCCCACGGTGGTGCGCCCCGTCGTGCTGGAGACGTCCACCGAGAAGGGTTCCTTGCTCGATGTGGAGAGGGTGAGGGGTACGGGCTTGGGCGCGGAGGTGAGCTTCACGCGCAGCAGCTCGCGGTCGGCGCGCAGGACGGGGTCGTCGGGCCCCGAGCCCGGGGCCCGATGGGGCGACAGGGGCGCCGCCCCGGCCGTCGGCGCGGTCCCGGCGGCGGCCACGAGCACGCCGGCCGTGACCGCCGTCGCGGCGAGCACCGAGCGGCGCGGAGGGTTACAGATGTCGGGCGTGTGATCACTCTGAGTGCTGTTCACGGCCGCATAGAACCATGATCCACTCGCCCGCGCGGGGGGTGGTTCCGGCGACTCGTCGCAGCGTGTTTACCCGTCGCGTCTACCCGTCGCGTCTACCCGTCGTGGTTACTCGTCGTGGTTACTCGTCGTGGTTACTCGTCACGACTTGCCTTGATGGGCATGCGTCCTGGACACCGCCTTCGCGATCTTCTCGGCGTCCAGGGCCAGTTCGCGGAGCATCCCGCTGATCGGGTTCGTGAAGCCGGTGAAGTAGAGGCCCGGCGCCGTCCGCGGCGTCCGCGCCCCGTGGACGACCGGTGCGCCCCGCTCGTCGAGTACGCCGAGGTCGCCGACGAGGGGCTCGAGCCCGCGCCGGTAGCCCGTGGCGGCGATGACGACCTCGGGGCCGATGCGGGTGCCGTCCGCGAGGGCGACCTTGCCGTCCTCGAAGGACTCGACGGCCGCGACCGGTTCGACCCGCCCCTTGCGCACGGCGTCGATCAGACCCACGTCCTGCACGGGGATCGCCCCCTCGCCGACCCGCGAGTACAGGCCCGTGTCGGGGCGTGGCAGCCCCTGCTCGGCCAGGTCGGGAACGCTCACCTTGGCGAGCGGGCGCGCGATGCGGTCCACCACGGAGACGGGCAGCCTGCGGCACAGGATTCCGGAGAGCTGCGCGGGCCAGCCAGCCGTGGAGCGGCGCACGATGTGCGGCGCGGTGCGCACCGCGAGCCGCACGCGGGATGCGCCGCCCTCGACGAGGTCGACGGCGATCTCGGCGCCGGTGTTGCCGACGCCGACGACCAGGACGTCCTTGCCCGCGTAGGGGCCCGCGTCGCGGTAGGCGCTCGCGTGCAGGAGTTCGCCCGCGTACGCGTCGCGGCCGGGCCAGTCGGGCAGGTGGGGCGTGTGGTTGTAGCCGGTGGCGACCACCACCGCGCTGCCGGTCAGCTGCCGGCCGCCGGTGGCGTGCAGCAGCCAGCCGCTGCCGTCGGGGGCGGGCTCGAGGTGGGACACCTCGACGCCGGTGACGGTCTCCAGCTGGTGGAACTCGGCGTATTTCTCCAGGTATCGGAGCACGTTGTCACGTGACACCCAGCGTCCGAAGGCGCGCGGTATGGCGAGCCCCGGCAGCGCGGAGAGGCGTCGTGTCGTATGCAGACGGAGGCGGTCGTAGTGCCCGCGCCAGGAGGCGCCGACCCGGTCGGACTTCTCGAGCACGACCGCGCGTACGCCGCGTGCGCGCAGGGCGGCAGCCACCGAGAGCCCTCCGGGTCCGCCGCCGATGACGTACACGGGGCGGTCGTGGTGTGGCGCTTGTGGGGGAGTGGTGTCGGCCATGGATCTGAGCGTAATCACGTGGTCACTTGATGGGGGACGGTCAAGCCCCAAACCGGTTGCGAATTGATCACACACGGGTACGCGGTGTGCCTCTCGTACGTCTCTCGTGCGCCTCTCGTACGTCTCTCGTGCACCTCTTGCGCGAGCGCCGCCCATGCGCTGAACTGACGTACCGTCAGAAACGCGTACCCGAAAGCCGAGTAAGCGGGAGAGGCCACGGCATGGACACGATCTGGCTCACCGGCGCCGAATGGCTCGCCGTGCTCCGTATAGGCCTCGGCCTGTGGTGGCTGGAGAGCTGGCGGCACAAGGACAAGAAGGGCTGGTTCGAGCGCGGCACGGGCATCGCCTGGGCGTCCGACGTGGCCGCCAAGCACAAGTGGAACGCGGTCCGCAGCGGCTTCGACACGGTGGTCGCGCCGCGCCCCAAGACCATGGCGTACGTCGTCGTCTACGCCGAACTCGCCCTGGGCCTCGGCCTGATCGTCGGCTTCCTGACCCCCATCGCCCTGATCGGCGGCCTGCTGCTCAACCTCCTCTACCTCGTCCTCATGATTCACGACTGGGCCGAGCAGGGGCAGAACGCGATGATGGCGCTGATCTCGCTCGTCGCCCTCTTCGCCATGTCCTGGCAGTCGTGGTCGCTCGACAACGCGATGGGACTGTTCCTGTGACTACGGCTTCCACGGCCTCTGCTTCTGCGAGCCCGCGCTTCGACCTCCCCGAGCCCGACGCCTTCACCCGCCCCTACTGGGACGCGGCCGCCGAAGGCCGGCTCCTGGTCCGCCGCTGCGGCGGCTGCGGCACGGCACACCACTACCCGCGCGAGTTCTGCCCCCGTTGCTGGAGCGAGGACGTCACCTGGGAGCGGGCGAGCGGCCGCGCGACGCTCTACACCTGGTCGGTGGTTCACCGGAACGATCTGCCGCCCTTCGGCGCCCGCGTCCCGTACATCGCCGCCGTCGTCGACCTCGCCGAGGGCCCGCGCATGATGACGGAGATCGTCGAGTGCGGGGAGGGCGAGCTGCGGATCGGGATGGGCCTTGAGGTCGCCTTCCGGGATGCCGGGGGGTTCGCGGTGGCGGTGTTCAGGGCCGAGAGGGCCGGGTAATTCGATTCCGTACGTCACCCGGTGCGGGGGATCATCGTCCATGGCCTCATCTTCCGAACCCCGCTGGCAGTTGACCTCCGACCTCGACGCATTCCGCTCCCGAGCACAGGAGTTCCTGCACTCCGCTCCCGCCCCGCACACCGCGCTGCTCAGCGTCACCGAGACGCTGCGTACGCGGGGCCTTCATGTGTACGGGGACGGGGTGCCCCTCTTCGGAATCCGCGCCGATGGTGACGGCACCGTGCGCGGTGCCTTCGTGTGGACCCCGCCGCACCTCCTCGCGCTGAGCCCGCTCCCCGACGAGGCCGCCGCCGACGAGCTCGCCGCGGTGCTCGCCGACGCGGGCCACGAGCTGCCCGGCGTTGGTGCCGAGAGCGCCACCGCGGCCGCGTTCGCGGGCGCCTGGCAGCGGCGCACGGGGGCCACCGCCACCGTCAGCTTTCACGAGCGGCTGTACCGCCTGGGCAGCCTCACCCCGCCCGAGCCACTCCCGGAGGGCGGGGCGCGCGTCGCCACCGGCGCCGACCGGGCGCTGCTCGAGCGCTGGCACGCGGAGTTCAAGGAGGCCATCGGCGAGCAGGCGGCGATGGCCTCCGGCGAGTGGGCCGACGCCCGCATCGCCTACGGAGGCGTCACTCTCTGGGAAACCCCCGACGGCACCCCCGTCGCCATGGCGGGCAACACCCGCCAGGTCGCGGGCCAGGTCCGTGTCGCGCCCGTCTACACCCCGGCGGACCTGCGCGGCCGCGGGTACGCGGGAGCCGTCACCGTCGCGGTCAGCCGTGCCGCGCTGGAGGCGGGCGCGGACGAGGTGCTGCTCTTCACCGACCTCGACAATCCCACCAGCAACGGCCTGTATCAGCGGATCGGCTACCGGCCGGTGCGTGACTTCGAGATGTACGCGTTCGAGACGTGCGAGGGGTGACCCCCGGTCACGGCCACAGCAGTTCTCTGACCCAGCCGCCGCGCGTCTCCTTCCGGTACCGCAGTCGCACATGCCGGCGCCGCGCGTCGCCCTGGAAGAACTCGACCTCCTCCGGGGCGAGTACGTACAGCGTCCAGCTCGGCGCAGGCGCGTCCGGTTCCGCCTGCGCCCGATGCCAGGCCGCCTCGCTCTCGGCGACCAACTCCTCGTACGACGGCAGTACTTCGCTCTGCCTGCCGACCAGCGCCGACGCGAGCGCCCCCGGTGAACGCCGGGCGAGGTCGGCCCTGCTCTCGGCGGGGCTCGCGGCCGTGACGCGGCCCCGCACCCGCACCTGGCGCCCCTGCGCGGGCCAGTAGAAGCCGAGCGCCGCCTCGGGACGCGCCGCGAGCTGGCGGCCCTTGGCGCTTCCCGCGTGCGAGCCGAAGTGCCAGCCGGCCGCGTCCGCGTCGTGCAGCATGATCGTCCGTACATCGGGACGGCCCGTCTCGTCCGCCGTGGCGAGGCTCATCGTGTGCGGCTCCACCTGCCCCGCGTGCGAGACCTCCACGAACCACTGCCAGAACAGGGGGAGCGGCTCGGCGGGCGCCGCCGCAGGGTCGAAGGCGGGGAGGTCGGTGTCCCACACCCGCAGGGTGCGGAGCAGGGCGCGGCCCTGCGACTCGGGGCCGGCGGTGGATGTCGGGGCGGTCGTCGCCTCGGGGATCTCGGTCATCCCGTGAATCTAGTCAAGTAGGCCAGTCGCCTACCCCCGCCCCAACACCACCGTCCCCGACGAACAGAACCACCC
>NZ_SRIC01000141.1 GCF_004684775.1 Streptomyces sp. MZ04 | reverse complement strand
GCCTCGCGGGGCGGCGGGGGAGGGCTGTTGTCGACGTAGCACTCGACGGCGACCGGTGGGCCGACGCGCTTGCGGATGAGGCGCTTGACCACGACGACGTGCTCCCGGCCGCCCGCGTGGCGCAGCCGCACCTCGTCGCCCACGTGCACGCCGTAAGCGGGCTTCACGCGCTCGCCGTTGACCCGTACATGGCCGCCCTTGCAGGCAGCCGCGCCCATCGAGCGGGTCTTGACCAGGCGTACGGACCAGATCCAGGCGTCGACGCGCACGGAACCCGCGCCCGCGCCCGCCGCGCCGCCGTCCTTGGCGGGGTGGTCGCCGACCATCAGGGTATCGGCGGGGGCCACGCCGAGTTCCGCGCAGGCGTGGCCGAAGAGGAGCGGGTCCGGCCGGAGTTGCTCGTAGCGGGCGCCGGCGTGCGGGGCGAGGGCCGGGGCGGAGGCGTACCAAGTGGTGAACGTGGCGGTGGGCCTCGGACGAGACGTCACAGGCGTGCTGCGCCGCCATGACCGCCGGGGTCGGCGAGGCCCTTCTCCAGGGCTGTCAGGATGGCGTCCATCGTGGGCTCGTCCACCGGGTCCGGCAGTGCGGCGCGGATGCGGTCGGCGTACGGGGCGATCTGGAAGAGCGTCCCGGAGAAGACGGGTATTTGGGTAGACCCCCTTTAGGGCGAGGCTTGAAGGAGAGCCCCAAGGAGGCCACCAATGAAGATCACCGAGCAGCGAAACGCGATCATCTACGCCCGCATCAGCTCCGACCGCGAAGGCCGTGAGTACGGGGTGGAGCGGCAGGAGGCGCACTGCCGCCGCCTGGCCGAGCGGCGCGGATGGCAGGTTGTCACCGTGCTGGTCGACAACGACATCACCGGCACCGGCAGCAAGCGGCGCCCCGGCTATGAGCAGATGCTCGACCTGCTGCGGGACGGGGCCGCGAACGCCATCCTGGCCGTCTCGGACAAGCGCCTGAACCGCAACTACCGGAACGCGTTCGCGCTGCTCGACCTGATCCAGGAGCAGGACATCGCCGTCGAGTTCACCAAGGGCGGTGCCATCAACATGAACACCGCAGAGGGCCGGGGCATCGCCCGGCGCAAGGCGATCGACGCGCAGGAGGAGAGCGAGGAAATCGGCGAGCGTGTCGCCGACGCCAAGAAGGACAACGTCCGTGACGGCACCTACCGGGGCGGCGGCCGACCCTTCGGCTACGAGCGCGACGGCGTCACGCTGCGCGAGGACGAGGCTGCCTACCTCCGCGACGCCACGCACCGCATTCTCGCCGGTGAGTCCGTGCGCTCCATCCTCCGCCTGTGGGAGGCCGACGGAGTCCGCACTCCAGCCCGCCGCAAGCGGCTCCCCGACGGCACCAGGTCCGAGCCCATCTCGCGCTCGTGGACCCCGTCCACGCTTCGCAACCTGCTGTTCCGGCCCCGCAACGCGGGCCATATGGAGGTCGCCACGGCGGTCACCAAGAAGAGGCAAGGAGAGATCACGGGCAAGGCCGTGTGGCCCGCGATCGTGTCCGAGGACGAGTGGCGGCAGTGCAGGGCCGTGCTGGAGAACCCCGTCCGCCGCACCACCCCGGGCAACGCCCGCCGGTGGCTGGGCGGGCGACTGTACCTCTGCGGCGTCTGCACCGGCCCCGTCTGCACTACCGGCCGGGGCAGCGGCAACGGCTCCGTCTATACGTGCGGCCCTAAGCGGCACATCACCCGGGACGCCGCAGCCGTGGACGACCACGTGGAGCGCACCGTCCTCGGCCAGGTGGTCTGGGAGGCCCTCCGTGATCCATTCTGGCCCCCACCTCCGGAGGCCCCGGCGGGCCCGCCCACCGGGCAACTGTCCGCCCGGCATGCCACACTCCGCGCTCAACTGGAGGCCCTCGCCGAGGCGTTCGGCGACGACGATGCCGACCTCGCGCTCTACCGCGTCCGCGCCCGCCGGATCACGGACGAGATCAAGGCCGTGGAGCAGGGGATCGCTGAGGCCGTTGCCGCCTCCGCAGCGCAGCCCGCCCTGCTGGCCGGTGTCGACCTGCCTGAGCTGGTCCGCCGTCACCAGGCCGACACGGACGACGCGTTGGCGTGGTGGCGGGAGACCTACAGCCTGGAGTATCGACGGAAGATCCTTCAGGTGCTGGTCGTGGTGACGGTCCGGCCTGGCAGCTCGGGCCGTCCCCCCGGGTGGGTGCCGGGAGCGCCGTACTTCAACCCCGAAACCGTGGACATCGACTGGACGGGGGCAGCCTGACCCACCCGAACAACGAGGAGCCCGGCCAATGGCGCTGCTGGCCGGGTTCCCTGCTGTCTACCGCTTGAGCTGGGCCAGGAAGTCGTCCACGAACTTCTTGACCTCGGCCCGGCTATTCACTTCCTCCACGTTCAGCCGGTCGACCACCTTCACCCCAGAGTGCAGCAGAAGGCGGCTGCGGCTGTGGTCGCGCCCGGCGTGGCCTTTGTGGTGGGGCCCGTCGATCTCAATGACACCGGCGTATCCGCGATACGTGATCAACAGGTCAGGCTCGAATGTCCAACCCCGTACCCGCATGCCGCCCAGGGGCATGATCCCGATCGTCTCGTTGTCGGGTAGGGACTCCTGCCGTTCCCTGAGCGCCCGGTACACATCCAGCTCCCATTCGTTTGTGAAGCGGAGTTGGTTCTCGAACGGATGGCCAGGTTCGAGTTGCACCTTGCGCCCTTGGTTGCTCGGCTTGGGGCCGTTGGCGGTCTTGATCTGCTTCCGCCAGTCCGGGCCGAGGCGAGGAATCGAGGGCCGGGCAACGAGCTCATCAACCGACTTCCCCGATCCCCACAAAACGTCTCGCATGACCTCGGTGATGGGCTCCAGCTGCTGCTCGTTGTAAGCGGAGTACAGGCTCGGCTCCACTACGAGCACGACCCGATAGCCCTCGTGGTCGAACTCCGTGTTCCAGAGCCTCACCTCAACCGCTGACACGTCGGCGATCATCCGGGCAATGTCAGCCTTGCCCAGGTGGTAGGCGAGAACAGCGCTCGTCCCGAGAAGCCACTCACTCACGAGGGGAGCATTCTTCGGAGCGTCGAGGGCCAGGGTCATGTCGGGCGACGGCAGCTCATCACTCATGCACCAGATTGTGGCAGTCGCCACCGACAACGGAAGGCGGCGGAGACAGGCGGATTCTCGACAACATGGTCAGCCGGCAATGGGGTTGAGGCCATCAGGCACAACGGAGCCCGGCCGGGCGTCATCACCGGCCGGGCTCCTCGCTGTTCGGGCTACGAGCTGTGACAGGTACAGCCACACCTCCGCATGAGCAGGATGCCGACGGAGTGGGGCAGCGGTACGTCCTCGGTCTGGGTGCACTCACGGTGCAGCGCCTTGTACCCGGGCCGCTCGGCCAGCGTGCACGCGGCCGAGAGCGGCGGGGTCTTGGTCGTGGGGGCGCTCATGGTGCGTCCCGCCGGGCCGTACAGCCCACGCACCCGCAGGGCGGGTACGCGCTCGTGGTCGGCACCGGGTCATCCGCGCCCATCACGCTCACCCGGCCCCGGTCCTCCACCACCTCCCCGCCCCCGTTCACCCGGTACACGCGCAGGGTCATCCTCACGGCGGGGGCGGCTGTCTCGCTCATGCGCACCCCCGGCGGATCGCCTCGGCCAGCCGGAGCGCAACGTCCGCCCTCACCCGGCCCAGGTTGATCAGGTTCAAGTAGGGAGACGCCACATCCGTCTCCAGGGACGGCAGTACGATCCCCGCCGCCGTCAGCGCTCCGCGCAGTGACTCCATCGCCGCCACGGTCTCCGTGGGGCCCACCTCATGTGTCGTGGCCATGAACTCAGCCTCGGATCAAGGTTGTTGGCCCAGCTAGCGGCTATACCCGGTTATTCGCGGGTAGGGGCTGGCTATACGCGAGAATTCTCCCGTAGGCGTCGGCCCGGCGTAGCCCGCCGCACCCCGCTCCGCCAGGCTGATCCAGAACCCGGACCAAGGAGGGCAACACCATGGCGCGCAAGATCCGCTTCAACGGCACGGGCAGCGGCGACACCGGCTGCCCCTCCGTCCATGAAGACCTCGGCTCAGGCGAGGTCATCGTTCACGGCCCGCCCCTCACCGACCCGGACGATGTAGCTCAGCTCCAGCACCTCGGCCCCGGTGAGGTGCCCATCGTCGTCCCCCGCGAACTCATCACCGACTGGGGGCCCAAGGACGCCATGCGCCAAGCCAAGATCATCGACCTGCCTGTCTTCAACGGGCTGTTCGAGACGTTCAAGCACACCGCCTGGCGGCTGGAGACCCGCCGCCGCTACGCCAGCGACGAGGCCACCCCCACCTACGCGCAGTGGCTAGCCGAGGGGCGCGTCGACTCGGACATGGAGTCCTGGTACTGCAACACCATCCGCGCCGCGACCGCCGCCCGTAAGACCGTCGCCCGCGTCCGCGTGGTCGATTCGCCGCCGACCGAGGGTCAGCGCTACCTCATGGTCAACGCGGAGAGGAACACCGCCCTGGGCGAGGAGATCCGCACCCTCTCCCGCGCCGACGCCGAGCGCCTGAGCCTCGACAACGACGACTTCTGGATCTTCGACTCCCGCCTGGTGGCCCGGCTCAACTTCACCGACTCTGACGAGCTGGTCGACGTCGAGCTGATCACCGAACCGGCCGAGGTCGTCCGCTACTCCATGCTGCGTGACGCCGCCTGGCACCACGCCGCCTAGCCCGAGCAGGTACCCGTGACCACCGACTACCAGCAAGCACGCCAGGCACTCGGCATCCGCCTGCGTGAGCTGCGGCTCAACGCGCCTGCCGGTCGGCTCACGGGTACCGGTCTGGCGGCCATCCTCGGCTGGCCGCAGCCCAAGGTGAGCAAGCTGGAGAACGGCCGCCAGACCGTCACACCCGACGATCTGAAGGCGTGGGCCGCCGCCACCGGCCAGCCTGACGCCTATCCCGAACTCCTCGCCCGGCTGCGGGGGTTCGAGTCGCACATCCGGTCTTGGCGGCGGCAGCTCGCTGCCGGGCACCAGTCCGTCCAGCAGGACCACGCCGCCCAGTACGAGCGCTCCGCCTTGGTGCACGGCTTCGAGAGCGTCACCGTGCCGGGCATCCTCCAGACCGCCGACTACGCCCGGTCGATCTTCACCCGGTACGCGGAGCTTCAGCGCTCGCCCCGCGACACCGAGGCTGCCGTACGTGCCCGGCTGCGCCGTCAGGAGCTGCTGTACGACTCCGCCCGGCGGTTCGACATCCTGGTCGGGGAGGCCGCGCTCCGCTCGCTCATCTGCCCGCACGCCGTGCTCGCGGCGCAGCTTGACCGGCTGGCCGGACTCGTCGGCCTGGACACCGTGCACCTGGGAGTCATCCCGTTCGCGGCTTCGCTCAAGATCCCGCCCACCGGCGGCTTCTGGATCCACGACGAACGCCTCGTCACGGTCGAGACGTGGCACGCCGACCTCTGGCTAGACGACGCCGACTCCATCGCCTTGTACCTGCGCACGTGGAACACCTTGCGGGAGTCGGCTGTCTACGGCGGCGACGCGCAGCGTGTCATCGCGGGTGCGCGGCGGGCTCTGAACACTGCCTGACGTGTCGGACCGGGTGTCAGACAGAAACGACTTAGGCCAGGGACCGCGTCAGCATCTGACCGACACGGGCTGAAACCGTCTGACAAGGAAGCTGACACCCGGGCCGGACGCCGGGACAGAGGGCGGCCGGACACGTCCGGGTCCGCCGGACAAGGTTGTTCCGGATAAGGAGTTGTCCGGCTGTGCTGCCTGCCTCTTATCCGGCGCCCTGTCCTGTCCGGGCGGGACAGGACAGCGGCCGTGTCGTGTCCGCGTACGGCTGTCCGGTGCTGATCCAGGCTGAACGGGGTGGACTCCTTGCCGGCGGTTTAGCTATTTCACCCTGCCACGGTCGGGCCAGCGCCGGACCGCCACGTGGAGTGAGACAGGTAGTGAACTCGGGGTGCTACTTGCCGACGGTGACTTTCTCGCTGTCGAGGAAGGCGGCGTGCGTCGCGGCTACGGCGATGAGCAGGATCAGGATGAATCCCCTGTAGGGCTCGTCAGCGCTTGCTGAGATCGACAGGGCTACGCCGATGATGACGACTTCGGCGACAACGTACACAACGGCGACCCACGGCTTGATCACGTGCTTGATCGCGGCGGCGACGAACGGCAGGGCGGCGAGGAACCCGAGACTGATCACGGGGACCAATACCCAGATGACGCGCGCCACTGTAGTGCGGTACATGCGCGGCCGACCGCCGGGGACGGGTGTGTTGAGATGCGGGCTTGCTCCGTAGGGTGAGTTAGCGGCCATGACGGCCCCCCTCTGATGGGTCCAGGGGGCCAGTGTCTGCCCGCTGGATACGGCGAGCACCTGGCATGTCCCCGATTGGGACAATCCGGCGGTAGCGCGCACGGAAGTGCGCCCCCTTGTCCCCAACAGGAATGGTCTCGGAGGCCGTTGGTCGGCAGCGCGCCGCGCTACGCTGCTGCGCCATGAAGTCGACGATTGAGTGCATCGACCGATGGGACATACAGCAGCCGCAGCGGGACGACACCCTGTGCAGCGCGCACGGGAAGAAGTGGTGCTCCCGGGATCTGGCGGCGGACGTATGGCTGAGCAACGCGGGCAGCCCGCGCATCCACTGGACGGTCTGCGCGCACTGGCTCGACAACGAGCCGGACGTGGCAGAGCACGACCGTCGCCAGGGCATCTAGCTTCGGCCGATGGTCTTGCGCTCCAGCTCGTTCAGACGACGGACGGCCAACTGTGCGTCGGACAGACCCGCTTGAGCAGCCTGGATCTGCAGGTCATACCGTTCTTGGTCTTCCTGGGCTTCCTTCCGGTCCCGAGCTGTGAGGTAGTCCTCTATGTAGCCACCGAGGATGCGCCGTGGTGGGGCATGGCCGAACGCAACGCGCCACGCGGCGATGACGCCGGTCAGCCCGGTGCGCAGCCTCTCGTCCGACAGGCGCTCCCGCAGGTCTTCAATCGTCCGGTCGGTGTCGCGCCGTTCCTCGTCCTGGAACCAGTCGGCCCGCTTACCCCCGGCCGAGGTGATGTCCTCGAAGTGCGTTCGGGCGGCTTCCACGGCGGCGCGCAGCGCCACGGGATCGGCACCCAGGGCGACGTGATGTCGGCGCACCCACGCCTTGTAGATCCACGTGCCCGCCGTCGCAAGGAATGCGAGCCAGCCGGGCGTGAACTTGAGCCAGTCGTCCCAGAAGGAAGTGGCAGCCAGGGTCATGCACGGAGTGTGGCGGCTGCGGCCCCACCCCCGAGCCTGATTAAGGCAATTCAGCCGGCAAGCGGTCGCCTCAGCTCAGACCAGCCCGCACGAGGTGCTCGGCGAGGGCCTCGCGGACGTTCGGCGGCAAGGTCCGCACCAGCTCGCCGAGCGTGCGGGCGTCACCCCACGTCCACCGCCGCAGCACGATGTCCATGGCGGCCAGGGCGTGTTGTGCGCGGAGGTCGGCCGCTTGTAGCTGTGCGCGGGTTGCGTCCATGACCGAGGGCGCGGCGGGCTGCGCGAGCGTGATGCCGGTCTCCTGTTCCACGACCCGCACCACAGCGGCCACGGCCTCGTCCGCCGCCCGCTGGTTCCTCGATGGTCTCGCGGGCGGCTGCGACCATCGCCTCAGGCAGGTTGGTCATGGTCAGTCTCCGGAGTGGCCCAGTAGAGGTCTGCTGTGCGCCGGGCCTGCTTGCGGCGGACCATCCCATCGAGCAGCAGGCGCGCACGGTCGGTGCGCATGCCGAGCAGCACGCCGACCGTGGCGGCGGTCGTCCCGGTGGTGCCGTTGTCCCGCAGGAAGCTCAACACCCGCTCGCTCGGCTTGAGCTGGGCCTCCGGCCAGGCCCACTGCCGGGCGCTCATCGCCGCCCCCGGCGGGCGGGCCGCCCCGCCTGAAGGTCCATCAGGGCGTGCCGAGGGCAATGAAACTCAGCGGTGCAGGTGCACCAGTCCGGGAACCGGCTCGTCCTGAAGGCGCCCCGGGCTCGGGCCTGAGCGGCTGCCTGACGGGCAAGCGCGGGGTCGAGTGTGGCGGCGGCCGTGCGGGCGGTCCGGAGCCGCTGAGCGGCTGCCTCCTGGATCTGCTGCGCTGCGTTCAACTCGGCCCGGACGCGGTCCTGTTCGGCCTGCTTGCGCCGGGTAGCTTCAGCCGGTCCGCCTCCCGGCGGCGGGCGGTGGCCTCGGCCGCCCAGCGGTGCCGATCGACCGGACATCCCTCGCCGAGTAGGAGCCGGGTGGCAGGGTCGTCGGCGGGCTCGGGTGTGTTGTGCACCCAGGCCGACATGTGGGCCCAACACGTAGGGCAGCCGCCCGCGTTGCGGATGCGGTTCAGGCTGGCAGCGGCCTCCAGCACGTCCCGGCCCCACAGAGCGAACGCGTCGGCGTGCAGCAGCCGGAGCGCGTCCCGCCCCTGGGGGAGGCGGCCCTCGAACGACCGGGGGCCGTAGGCGTCCTCGGGCGGGTGGAGGGTGGCGTCCACCGAGCGGGCGAAGGCGGCCGGGTCCGGTCGGCGGCGGAGGGCTTCGGCCCGGCGCTCGGTGCGGACGCGGTCCACGTCGGCGGCGCGGACGGCGGCGGGGCTGGAGTGCGCCCGGTTGGGCAGCCGCCCGGCAGCGATCATCTTGCGGACGGCGGGCTCCGAAATGCCGAGCCGCCGGGCTGCGTCGGCTGCATTTATCTCGTCCATTGTCCACCTAATTCGAGGGTGGGGAAGGTTTCGAAACAAAGGTACGCTGAACAAGGGCGCATCCCCAATGGCCAACGGCCAACGATCTGCGTCTTGGGGATGCGTCCTTTAGTTAATCCAGCCTGGATATGGATTAGCTAAATCAGGGCTAGAGACCTGACCTGGGCATTAGGTGATACACAATTAAGCGGTTACATTTGGTACTGGCCCCGGTGAGCTTTCCCGGGGAGGGCCCGTGGCGGGTGAGGAATACGCCACCACAGCCGCAATGGGTGCGGACAGAGCATCATCTGTCCTGCGAGGACTCCCATGGCTACCAGGGCCTACATTCGGCGCAAGCCGCTGGACCCCGAATTCACCCGCGAGCGCGCCCGTAAGGCGCGTGCCGCTCAGCTCTCCGTCGAGCACTACGTGCAGAAGATCGCGGAGAGCAGGAGCGAACTCACCGACGAGCACATAGCCCGGCTGCGTAGTCTGCTCGTCCCTGCCGGGGGTGCGACGGAATGACCACATCCGAAAGCCCCGGCGTGGACAACCGGGGCTCCGCAGAAGACGCGACCAACGTCAATGGTGAACGTACCCGAAATGGCGCGGCAATAAGCTCGACCGGAATCTGTGACATCGAAGGCGCCTTGACTGCCGCCGGGCTCGGATACCGGTCGAGCGAGAACCGGTGGGAATGCCCGGTCCACGGGGGCCACGCTCTCGCTGTCACCCGGGGAGCGCCGCTTTCCGTACCCGGACGAGGACGGGGTCAAGCTCTACGACGTCATCCGCCGCCAGGACGCCGACGGGTCCAAGACGTTCAAGCAGCAGGCGGCCGACGGCTCTTGGTCGCTCAAGGGCGTACGGCGGGTGCATTACCGGCTCCCGGCGGTGCGGGCGGCTGTGACCGAGGGCCGGGCGGTCCACCTGGCCGAGGGGGAGAAGGCGGCCGACGCACTGCACGCCTCCGGCCAGGCGGCCACCTGCAACAGCGGCGGATCGGCAGGCTGGCTTGATGAGTTGGCCGACTCGCTGAAGGGCGCGGCCGAGGTAGCGGTGTGGCAGGACCGGGATGACGCCGGGGCGAAGTGGACCGCCGCCGTGACCAACTCTCTGGAGGCGCGCGGGATTCCGCACAGGGTCGTGCAGAGCCGCACCGAGGGCCCGGCCGATGATGCGTGGGATCACATCGCGGCGGGCTGGAGCGCCGAACAGGCCGTGGCGGTGGAAGTACGTGCTGCCGAGCTGGAGTTCGCCCCGGAAGCCAGCCGGGAGGTCAGGGAAGAGGCCCTGCGGATCCTGCGTCACAGGGAGGCGATGCGCCTTGTCACCCAGTACGAGGCCAGCCAGCGGACGAACACCACCATGACCGTCTCGCAGGCCCTGGACGCCTTGCTGAGCGGAGAGGACATGGACGTCCCCCCTGTGGCCCGGCTGGAGGGTGACCGGAGCGGCCGGGGGCTGTTCTACCCCGGGCACGTGAACGGGCTCTTCGGAGATGGCTCGGTCGGCAAGTCGGTGATCGTGGCCGAGGTTCAGGCGCGGGTGCTGAGCGAGGGCGGGATCGTCGTGCACTGGGAGTTCGACAACAACCCGGTCAAGGCGATCGTCGCCCGGCTGCTGCACGCGGGCGCGGAACCGGACAGCATGCGTGACCGGTTCAAGGTGATCTACTCCGTGGCCGACCGAGATGCGCTCACCGGCGACGTGCAGCGCGCGGTCAAGCTGGTGACCCTCGACGCGCTCAACCCCGCAATCACCTCTCTGGGCCTGGACCCCTACCACCCCGGCGGAGTCGACGGCGTGGTGCGGGAGTTCTTCGCGCCGTTCACGCTGCACGGCGCGTGCGGGCTGTTCGTGGACCATGTCGGCCACGAGAGCAAGGACCGGCAGGCGGGCTCCATCCGCAAGGCGCAGGCGGTACAAGGCGCCCTGTACGAGGTCGTCAAGGTCGCCGCGCTCAAGCCCGGCGCAACCGGCGAGTCCCGCCTCGTGCTCCGCAAGGACAACCGGGGCGGGCTCGGTGACATGGAGGGCAAGACGGTGGCGACGGCGGTCATGACCTCCGAGGCCGACAAGGACGGACGGCCGGGCCGCGTGCGGACGACGTTCAGGGCGCCGGACCCATTCGTCCCTGATGTGCAGGAGAGGACGTCTCTCACAAGGGAGGACAACGTACGGCGGATCATCGCTGAACTGGACCGGGCAGGGATTCCGAACGACGTCAGCATCCGGGGTGCGCGGGGGTTTCTTGCGCACGCGGACGTGGTCATCAGGGCGAAGACCGAAGACTTCGCGACTGCTGTTGCTGCTCGCAAGCTCCGGCCTGTACCCCTCGGGGGTCCTACGGACCCCCACGAGGAGGGGTACACAGGGTGATCCCCTTCGAGGGGTACAGCAGAGGTACAGGAAAACCCCTGGTCAGAAGGGGGTGTACCCCTGCTGTACCCCGTACCCCTCGGGAGGGGGGCACCCCCCCGGACAACACCCCGGGGTACACCTCGAACGGAGACCCGATCATGACCTCGAACCGCTGCTTCATGCACCCCCATTGCCCGGCGGATGAGCACAACGTCGGCTGCCCGGTACGCGGACGCGAAGAGCCCCGGCCCTGCATGGGTGAGCCGTACTGCGACCCCGAGCTGTGCGGGCCGCCGTGCCATCACCCGGCCTGCCCTGAGCACTCTTTGTCGGCTCACCTCTAGCCCCACCCGTAACACGACCTGTTCACTGAGGAGTGATCATGGGCGCACCGCCGCAGGCCCGCCGCCGTCGGGCCACCAACGCCGAGCGTGACGAGAAGATCTTCAAGCTCAAGGTCCGTGGGCTGACCGAGCGGCAGATCGCCGCAGAGGTCGGGCTGAGCCAGGCCCGGGTCAACGGGATCATCGAGCAGCGCATCGCCGCCCACCTTGGGCCGGTGGTGGGCGACATGGTCGCCCTGCGGGACGCTGAGCTGCACGACCTGTGGCTCAAGGCGCAGGCGCAGTACGCGGCCACCGACGACCCCGACACCCGGCTCAAGGCGATCAACACCCTGCGGGGGCTCAACGAGTCGCGGCGCAAGCTGCACGGCGCCGACGCCCCCGAGGCGATGACCATCAAGCTGGACAAGCGGCTAGATGACGAAGGCGCCGACATAGCCGAGGTGCTGCTCAAGGTGATCCCCGAGGTGCTGGCGGCCGTCGATCTGGACCGGCCGTACAGGGACAGGCTCACCACCTACGCCCTGGAGCTGGCCGGGTGGCACCTCCGCGCGGTCGAGGGGGACCCCGGCGTCCCGCGCCCCGAGGCTCCCCGGCCCCAACTCGCGCTGCCGCCGGGGGCGTCGGCCGGACCGCCCGCACCCGACCCGCCTCCCCACCGGGTAGAGCCAGACGGTGCGGACGCGGTGCTCGCTCAACTGGCTCGGTTCGAGGATGAGTTCGGAGGACTCGATGACTGACCGCCGCAAGCAGATCAAGAAGCAGCTCCGCGCTATCGCCGCAACCCGGGCGCACCCGGTGCGGCCGAGGAGGCGCAGCGCCTGACCGGGGAGTACCGGCGGCTGTCCCGCCCCGAGCCGACCTCGGCCGCCCAACGCACCATCATCGAGCCGGACATCAGCGACGCGGACGCGGAAGCGATCAAGACATGGCCGGACGAGCTGCGCAACCGGCTGCACGACCGGGCCCTGACGAGGCAGATCATGCCGTGGCGAGACTGACCTGGGTCTTTCCCTGGCCCAGCGGATCGTGGGCGATGAGGGGCAACTGCCAGTGATTCCATGGCGCTTGGTGCTCGGTGGATCAGGCCCCGGCGGCTGGTGGTGCTGCGCATCGCCCCAGGTCGGGAGCCTGTGAATCAAAGGCGCCAGAGGAGGAGCTAGACGTGTTGTAACCAAATCTTTGACAAGTCGAAGAGCACCGCGCGGGGCGGGGTGACGGGCGCCGGGGCGACGGCCCTGATCGGGCCCTCGGGGCCGCAGACGGGCGGTCGGGCGGGAGTTGGGGAGCCTGCATCCGGTCTTCCTGTCGCGCGCCCGGTCAGCGCGCGATCAGAGAGCGGAGACACACGGCGCCCCGTGGGGGCGGGGCGCCGGTGCCGTCAGGGGCTCAGAGGATGAAGACGCTCTGGGCGGTTTCCGTGTAGTAGGTCTCGCCCGGATAGACGAGCCATTCGACCGGGCCCAAGCACGCGGGGCCGCTGTGGACCTCGGCGATCGCGTCCGTGTTGTTGCTCACCGAGGTCGGGAACCAGTCGACGGGATAGCAGCCGCTCGGGTCGACGTAGTCGGTGCCGTTGATGGTCAGGACGCCTTCCGCGGCGTACGCCGAGCCCGACATCCCGAGTGTCAGGGTCGCCGCGGCCGCCATCGCCCCCAGGGTCATGGCCATGCGTCGTCGTCGCATCATGAGTGAGATCCCCTCCGCCGCACGGGCCGCTCCCTCCGCGACCCGCTCGAATCACCTAAAGTAGGCGATCAGGCACGTCACGTATCCGGCGCGCGGGGGCACATCCCCGCGGCACGTGCGCCGTTCACTTCCCTTCACCGGTCGGTCACGCCACACCCGCACCATCGCCATCAGAGCTCCCAACTGGGCCATCTGCAACGGGAGTTCGTATGATGCGGGCCATGGCGAGTCACGGGGATCTCATAGCGGGGCGCTACCGCATCACCACACCGCTCGGGCGCGGCGGCATGGGCACGGTCTGGCGGGCGAAGGACGAACTACTGGGCCGCTCCGTCGCGGTGAAGGAGCTGCACGTCGACGCGGGTCTCACTCCCGCCGACGCCGAGAGCCGGCGCGAACGCACGCTGCGCGAGGCGCGCTCGGTGGCGCAGGTGAAGCACCCCGGCATCCTGGTCCTGCACGACGTCGTCCAGCACGACGGGCAGCCGTGGATTGTGATGGAGCTGATCGACGGCCGCTCGCTCGCCGACCGGATCGCCATGGACGGTCCTGTCCCTCCCGCCGAGGCCGCCCGGATCGGTCTGGCGTTGCTCGCCGCGCTGCGCGCCGCCCACGCGGCCGGCGTGCTGCACCGTGACCTCAAGCCCGCGAACGTACTCCTGGAGGCGGGCACGGAGCGCGTGGTGCTCTCCGACTTCGGGATCGCCCAGGTCGACGGGCAGACGACGCTCACAGAGACGGGCGCGTTCGTCGGCTCGCCCGAATACACCGCCCCGGAGCGCATGTCGGGCAAGCGCACCGGCCCGGAGTCCGACCTGTGGTCGCTCGGGGTGCTGCTCGCCGCCGCCGTGGAGGGCGAGTCGCCGTTCCATCGCGACTCGGTGGCGGGGGTGCTGCACGCGGTCGTGATGGACGAGATCCAGGTGCCGGAATCGGCCGGTCCGCTGACTCCCGTCGTACGGGGCCTGCTTGAGCGGGATCCGGCACAGCGGCTCGGTGCCGACGAGGCCGAGCAGGCGCTGCGCGGCTTCCTCGTGGAGGAGCGCATGCCGACCGTGCCTCGCACGCCGGTGCCCCGCAGACCCGCGGCGCCGCCCCCGTCCGACGACGCGATCGTGCTCGGCGCCACCCCCGCGCCCACCGCACGCCCCCGGATCCGTACGGCGCTCCTGGCGGGCGCCCTGGTACTCGCGCTCGCTGCGGGCGGCACGGGCGCGTGGGTCATGACGCGGGACGACTCGAGCAACGCGGGGAGGGAAACGACGGGGCGTGGCGGGCCTGCCGATGAGGTGAGCGAGAAGCCGGAGACCGCCAAGCCGTCGAAGACGCCGACGAAGAAGCCCTCCAAGAGCCCCGACAAGCCGAAGAACCCCGACAAGAAGCCGACCATCGACCCCAGGCCGTCCGCCGACGGCACCGGCAAACCCACCCCCGACAAGCCGAAGAACCCCTCCAAGCCTCCCAAGGACCCCGCCCCCGCGGGCTATCAGACGGTCAACGACCCGACCGGGTTCAGCATGGCGGCGCCCACCGGCTTCGTCCGCTCCAACGAACCGCCCCGCGTCTTCTACAACTCGGCGGACAACGCCTTCCGCATCGGTGTCCACCCTCAGCCGCTCGACCCGGACGGGCCGGTCGCGGTGATGCGGCAGGCCCACAAGGATGGGCCTTCGGACTACCCCGGCTACCGCGACGGCTCGGTGCGCGAGACCACGCACAACGGCCACCCTGCCGCCGTCTGGGAGTTCACCTGGGACGGCGGCTCCGGGGACGGCGGTCCGCGCCGCACCTACGACCTGAGCTGGGACGAGGGCGGCAAGATGTACGACCTGTGGGTCTCCGCACCCGTCGGGCGCGCGGCGGCGGGCGAGCGGCACTTCGTCGAGGCGCACCAGTCCTTCGAGCTGGGCGGCTGATAAGGCGATTGGCACGAGTGACGCGAGTTACGCGAGTGATGCGAGTGATGCGAGTTACGCGAGTGATGCGAGGGCTCAGGAACCCTCGGCCCCCTCGGCCCCCTCGGCCCCCTCTGCCCTCAACACCTCCCGCAGCGTGGGCAGATGGCTGTGCTCCGGATCCTTCACCGCGGTGATCAGAGTGACCGTCCCGGCGGCCGCGAGCTCCCGCAGGCGCAGGATCGCGTCCTGCTGCTCCGGTCCTTCGAGCTCGGCGCGGTAGCGACGGGTGAACTCCTCGGACTCATCCCGGTGTTGATGGAACCACGTACGCAGCCCGTCGGAAGGCGTGATCTCCTTGGGCCACTCGTCAACGGCGGCGCTCTCCTTGGAGACGCCTCGCGGCCACAGGCGGTCCACCAGGACGCGTACGCCGTCGGCTTCGGTGGGCGGGTCGTACACGCGGCGCACGGGGAACGGCTGGGTCTCCATGCCCCCATCGTCGCGCCCCGCACGGCCGCGCCTTCACCGGCGCGGCGGCAGCTTCACCCGAAGGCTGTAGAGGCGGGTGATCTGCTGCGGCAGTTCGTTGTCGTCGCTGACGAGCAGCAGCCGCAGCGCGCCGTGACCGTCGTGACCGCCGCGGCCGGTCACCGCCATGCCCTCGATGTTGTCGATCAGCGGGTTGTTGCCGGGCGGCAGGTTCGAAGGGGCGCCCATGGAGGGGCAGTCGGTGAGATCGGCCAGGAGCGTCTTGCGGATCACGCGCGTGTTCCCGTCCAGGCGCTCCACCGCGCCGGTCTCCTCGGCGCCGCGCACATCGGCGACGTACAGCCGTACGGAGATCACGAAGTTCTGCGTGAAGCCGCGCTCCAGGACGAGGATGCGGCCGTCCCCGGCCGGCGCGAGCTCAACGAGACCCATGCCGGGGTCGACGGCGTACCCGTACTGCGGACCGACGCGGAACTCGCCGCCGTGCGCACCGCGTTGCCAGGTCTGTACGCGGTTCAGGGTGCGCCCCGCGGCATCCGTGCCGTCGCCTTCCAGCGGACCCTCCATCCCCGCGACCAGGGTGCGTCCGCCGGGCAGCAGCGTCAGGCTCTCGAAGGTCTGGTTCTGCCGGGCGCGGCCCGCCGGGGCCACCCGGAGAGGGTCCGGGACCGGAAGCCGGCCCGTGAGGGTGGTTCCGTCCTCGTCGTACCGGAGGACAGAAGGGGCCCGCTCGTCGGAGACCAGGTGGCTGCCGTCGCGGTCCGTGACGAGTCCCTCCGAGTCGAGCACCGCGCCCGTCTCGTCGGCCAGCGGGACGTACCCGGTGGCGCGCGGCTCGCCCCCGCGCAGATCGAGCCTGAAGAGCGCCGAGCGGTCGGAGACCGCGGTCACGCTGCCGTCCCGCTCGACACTGAGCGCCGAGAGGCCCCCCACCAGGCGGCCGTCGACGGTGGTCTTGTTCAGGGCGTCCGAGTAGCCGGAGACGGTCACCCTCGGGGAGCAGGCCGCACGGTCGGCGGAAGCGGTGGTGGGAGCGGAGGCGGCGGGCGCGGCGCCCGTCGCCAGGAGTGCGGAGGTCGACGCCACCGCGAGCACTGTCCTACGAAATCGCATAAGGAGCCCCTTAATTGACGAGGCGTCAGTACACCAGTTGATCCCAAAAATGCGAACGGAGTTCGCAGAGCGATGCCGCCTCCCCCGTCCCACGGGGAGGCGGCATCGCCGTGTCAGCGGTCCATGCGTCCGGTCGTGGACGTCAGCGGGTCGGATCCGGATAGAACTCCCGCGTCGCGCCCTTGCCGTCCTTCGCCTTGCCGAGCAGGCTCGCCGGATACTCGATGAGCCAGTAGCTCGCCGTGCCGACGGCCAGCGCGACCGCGAGCACGATCAGCGCCGCGAACGGGAAACCCGCCCGACTCGTCGGCACCAGGCCGGACTTGATGAGCCAGAGCATCACCGGCTCGTGCCAGATGTAGAGGCTGTAGCTGATGAGCCCGACCGCCGTCACCCAGGGCGCCCGCAGCACGACGTGCCAGCGCACCTGTTCGCGCGGGCGCACCTGCAGCGTGGCGTAGAGCAGCGTGAACCACAGCACGGCCGCGATCGGGTGATAGTAGGTGTGCGCGAAGTTCTCCGGGTCGGAGAGGTACGACAGGGCGTAGAGCCCCGCGAGCGCCCCTGCCGAGAGCGGCACCGTCGCCCGTGCGCTCAGCCGGCCCCGCTCACCCAGCGCCACGAGCAGCACCGCGAGCCCCATGCCCGCCGCGAAGCCCCCGAAGCGGGCCTGCGGGCCGAAGTACACCGGCCAATTGGTGTGCGGCACCCCGACGACGTAATGCGCGACGGAGATCCAGACCACCGGAAGGACGAACAGCGCCGCGCACCCCGAAGCGCACACCGCGACGCGGGCCCGCCGTGTCGACAGCCTCCGGCACACCCGCACCGCCACCGGCCCGAGCGCGATGAGCGCCAGGTAGAAGGCCACCTCCAGGGAGAGGGACCAGGTGGGGCCGAGGGTGTAGAAGATGCGCTCCTGGTCGAAGACGTGCGTGAACGTGAGGTGTTCGACCAGGTCCCGCCAGTCCCCCGGCAGGGTCGGATTGCGGCTCGCCCAGACGACGAGCACCGCGAGGAAGTACAGCGGCAGGATGCGGATCGCCCGCCGGAAGAGGAAGCTCCGGCCGGTGCGGATCGTGCCGCCGTCGATGGCCGCGCGGGCGTACGACAGCGTGAGCAGATACGCGGACATCACGAAGAAGAGGTCGATCACCTCCAGTGAGATCAGCGCGCCGAGCCATGCGCTGTCGACGGGCGGGTGCGCGCCCGCCGCGTCGTAGGTGTACCACTCCTGCCATACGTGGAAGAGGACCGTGCTCAGGGCGGCGAGGCCGCGGTATCCCTGGAGTTCGAGCGCACGGCCGCGGGACGGGCGTGGAGCGGGAGGCAGCAGCTTGGACCGGGTGGCCGTGAGGGTGGTGATGGTGCTCGTCATGTCCGCACCACCGGTCCGGCCGCCTCGGGGACGGCGGCCTCGGGGACGGCGGCCTCGGGGACAGCGGCCCGTGGCGTGACCCGCCACTGCCGGTCGCCGAGCGCCTCCTTCAGATGCGCCTGGCGCGCCACCATGTTCTTGAAGTGGGTGTAGAAGAACGTCGACACCAGCAGATAGCGCCAGAACCACGCCTTGCGGCGGCGCAGTTCGGGCACAGCGAGCCGCCAGGCGAAGGCGGCCTGCACCACCCCGGCCGACATCGTGACGGCCGCGGCCATCAGGCAGACCGGCACCGCCCAGTCGAGCCGGTCGGCACCGCCCGCACGCCACGCCGCGTGCAGCAGGATCGGCAGGATCTGCAGCGTCAGCCACGGCTGCACCTCGCGCCAGCCGAGCAGCACGAACAGGCCCGTCTTCTGGCGCCGCGAGAACACCGGCGAGCGCAGCGCGCCCCACAGATGCCGCAGCGACACCTGGAGCCAGCCCTGCGCCCAGCGCGAGCGCTGGTTCCACAGCGGCCGCAGCAGCGTGGGCGCCAGCTCACGCGAGATGAGCGTGCGGTCCATGGCGATGCGGGCGCCCTCGTTCAGGGCGCGCATCGTCGAGTCGATGTCCTCGGTGAGCATCGAGCCGTGCATCCGGGTCCTGGCGAGCAGGTCCGTACGCCAGAAGCCGTTCGACCCGCCGAAGACCCCGAAGCCGTACATCCGGGTCCGTCCGGGATGGCTGACCGCGTAGATGGTCTCGAACTCGACGCCGACCGTCTGCGCGACCCACGAGCTGTCCCCGTTGCGTACGACGCAGTGGCCCTGCACGACGTCGTAGCCGTTGGACAGCCAGTCCCAGGCGTGCCGGAAGGCGTCCGTAGCCGGGTGGTGGTCGGCGTCGAAGATGCCGACGAACTCGCCGCGCACGCGCGTCACCGCGGCGTTGATGTTCTGCGCCTTGGACGTGCTGCCCGCGACCGGGAGCAGCACCAGGCGCGGGTCGCGGGCCGCCATGTCCCGCAGGGTGTCCTCGACGGGCAGCGCGTGCGGCGTGTTGTACGCGACGACGATCTCGAGCTCGCCGGGATAGTCGAGGCGCAGGAACGACTCGACGGTGTCGACGATCGTCGCCGCCTCGTTCGGCAAGTAGGCGGCAATGACGGCGCTGGCGGCCGGATAGGGCGAGCCTGCCCGGTCGGGCCTCGGGGTGGCGTCCAGCGAGAACAGGCACTCCATCATGATGAGCAGCGCGGAGAGCACGAGCCCGGCCACCACCACCCAGTAGGCGAACCCGGCCGCGTCCCAGCCCAGTTCGTACGCCTGCCGGTAGAGCGCGAACGGCACGCCGATGCCGAGCACCAGCGGGAGCACGGGTGAGATCAGCCGGGTCAGCCGGCCGAGCAGGACCCGGAACCCGGCGCGGGCGCGGCGGTGGCCGTGCGGGGCGCTCGCCCGCATCCACGGCTCGTAGCGCACCGGGCGCAGGTCCCGGTGGCGTACGGCCTCGGACACGGCGTCCCGCGCGTGCTCGGCGGCCCGGGTGTGGTCGGCGTACTCGGCGAGCGGGGTCCAGCCGATCGCCGGGGTGAGCCGGACGTTCTCGTCCGCGACGACGAAGCGGGTGCCCGCCACGGACGCGGCGAACTCCCGCAGGCTCCGGGCGGCGGTCTCCTCGTCGACACCGGGCATGAGCACGAGCAACTGCCCCGCCTCGTCCCATCCCAACCGGTCGCAGACGCCGCCCGATCGCTCTGCCACGCCTGCGAGACGCTCGGCGACCTCGCGCCGCACGCGCGGCCCGAGCCGTGTCTCGAGGGCGGCCATCTCGGCGACGCCGACGACGGCGAGCACACCGCCGCGCCGGGCGGCCGGCGGGCGGCTGAGCTCGCGGTCGAGCTCGTCCATGAAGTGCGGCCCCGAGTAGAGCCCGGTGCGCGGATCGCGCAGCAGGTTCTCGACCGGGACCGGGACGCGGTGCAGCTTGGCCGCTATCCGCGCGGACAGCTCGCACGGGTCGGACGCCTCCGGCAGGCAGTCGTCGGCGCCGCTGCGCAGCAGATCGGCGACGGTTCCGGGGGCGTGCGTGTCGGCGCCCGTGACCATGAGCAGCGGCAGCGCCTGCCCGGCTGGGTCGGCGCGCACCTCCCGTATGACGTCGAGGCCCTGCCGCCGCCCGTCCGGTCCGTCGTCGAGGGCCACGATCGCGTCGGGGGGCGCGAGCCTGACCTGACGGTGTACGTCGCCGGGTACGGCATGGGTGACTTCGTACCCGGTGAGCTTCAGCGTCCGGGTGAGGAGTTCACGGCTCGGCCCCGGCGAACCGACGGCCAGGACGTGGCCGCCGGGGGGTTGTTGTCCGGGGGCGGGCACGGGCCGGGAGGAGGTTGGAGTTTTCGGGCGTGCGGGAGCACGCCTCAAGGGTGTGGTGTACATCGGTGTGGTCCCATCCTGTTCGGATTGTGGGGGGAGGACCGGATTCGTTTGTTGAGCCGCCAACTAGCCCCAGAAACCAGGGCAATCGGCTATATCAGCCTCAACGATCACTGTGACACCGCACCTTCACTCGCGTAACGCTTGCATTACGACTCCGTGCGGGGGGGGAGCGCAGGCCCTGCGGGGTGCGTGCCCCGCAGGGC